>NZ_FMWD01000012.1 GCF_900102855.1 Thiohalomonas denitrificans | reverse complement strand
GTGGTCCTTGGCAGCCTCTCGTCGCCTCTTGTCGCTCATACGCTGGGCCTTGGTTGCCTGGTACCGGGTGCCTTGGCGGTTACGGCGTACTTCCCGGCTTATCGTGCTGCGATTTCTGCCGAGCTTCCTCGCGACTTCGGCCTGAGAAAACCCCAGTTCCATCAGCGCGCCAATCTGGTATCGTTCCTCGTGGGTCAGTTGCCTGTACTGGTGTCCCATGTGTCGCCTGCAATCGGTTGGGGTGAGAGCTGCCGTTTGTACGGCAACTGACCCACCCGCCTATCTAAGCAGGCGTTGCAGTTATTCTATGAATTCAGGGGAGCGCAATGTTATGCATATTCATCTGTTCGACCTTGACCGAAAGAGCGGTTTACGCGACACCCTAATTTGTTTGAGCTTAAGCCTGCGCTTCTTTTCTACTTGCGATGCAACGGCATCCGCCTTGTCCCGACTCAATTTGTAGAACATGACAGCGCAAATCGAACCGAACCCCACAGGGCCAGTATTGCTGGTATTCGCACCATTAACGTAAATTGGTCATAAACCCACAAGCTGGGTGCAACGCCGAGTGCAAAAAATATCGCTATGGCGATTTCCAGTGCAGTATGTCGAAAGATGTTCATTGCTTTAACACATAACGTTGTGCTTGAGCCGCCGTTTTGGAGCCGCCGCGCGGCTCCAAAACGGTCGGCTCCAAGCGATGACTAGGCGCACATGCGCTCGGATCGGCTTTAGTCAGATCAACGTCTGCCAACAGCTTGCCCGCTTGCACCTCTCCCCAAGCAGCAAGTCCGATGAAGAATACTAGAGGCAATTGATGGGCCCACCCGGCTGCGCTTGCCACCGTGCCGCGGCGGATTCTTGTTCTCTTAAATACCTTCTGGCCGCGCGGAGGAATCTGCTTGTCTCGGATAATGCGGGCGCCGTAGAGGGCCACCGGAACGCCCATGACAAGCGCACTAGCCAAGGGCAGGCCGACGAAAAGCCCATACATGAGCAGGGTGGTTCCATTCACGCCCAACCATTCGTAACAGTACGAAGTGTCGGCAAACTCCCGCAATGCTGGAAAGACCCATAGCTCCGTAGCCAGCACCAAGGGAACGAAGATGCCGAGCGCTACCGCAATAAGTTTCACGCGCTCTCGGAACGTGTACTGCTCAGCATATGCGGCGCTGTCATCCACTGGCGCCGAGTGCTTGTAACGGAACTCCGGCGGGGTGCGAGCGAAAGCGATAGCCGCCGCACCAATCCCGAGCATGGCAAGTCCGATTATGATTTCCGATTCCATATTCCGCGTGAAGCTTCTGAGCGCCTAACTATATCGATAGCCCCAGTTTCGCTGGTCGCCTCGCTTATCACGAGCCGTAGTTGCCACCGGCTTTAGTTTGTCAAGCTTTATCATGCCGTTCTACTCCGGTGATGTCTGTAGGAGAATCCCTACAAGTAACGTGGGAGCAGCACCTCCTGGTCGACTTCCTCCTTTGCTTTTCCCCAGGGAGGGGAACAAGTCTTTTCGGCCCGGCTGAAGTGACGGGTTGCGGATTAGATCGCACCTAGCCGCTGCGACTAAGGCAAAGGTCCGGTTGTAGCTCGGACGCGGATCGCTACCGATGCCGGGAGTACCGCAGAGGGGCTGAGCAGGGATGCTGGTTTCATGTAGATTCACAGGTATCAAGGCTGGGGCCATTTTGAAACAAACCAGGAGAACAGGTGAACCATGTTTAGAGCGTTGTTGCTGAACGATACCGGGGAGGCCCGACTGGCAGATGTGAATGAAAGTGAACTGCCCGAAGGTGATGTGACCGTCCGGGTGGCCTACTCCTCGCTGAACTATAAGGATGCTCTGGCCATTACCGGCAAGGGGCCGGTGGTGCGGCGCTTCCCGATGGTCCCGGGCATCGATCTGGCGGGGACGGTGGTGGAAAGCGGGGATTCGCGTTGGAAACCGGGCGATGCGGTAATCCTCAACGGCTGGGGTGTCGGCGAATCGCATTGGGGCGGTATGGCGGAGCGGGCTCGGGTAAAGGGCGACTGGCTGCTGGCGCTGCCGGAGGCCTTTTCACTGCGGCAGGCGATGGCGATCGGCACGGCCGGTTACACAGCGGCGCTCTGTGTCGAGACACTGGAGCGTCAGGGCGTTTCGCCCGATGACGGCGAGGTGTTGGTGACGGGTGCCAATGGCGGGGTGGGCAGCGTGGCGATCATGCTGCTGGCGAGGAGGGGTTACCGGGTGGTGGCCTCGACCGGTCGGCTGGAGGAGAGCGAGCACTTGCAGGCATTGGGAGCTTGTCGGGTCATTGACCGGGAGACCCTTTCCCGCCCGGGTAAACCGCTGGCCAAGGAGCAGTGGGCCGGGGCGGTGGATACGCTCGGTAGCGTTACCCTGGCCAATGTCTGTGCGGGCATGCAGTACCGGGGGGTCGTCGCTGCGTGCGGTCTCGCTCAGGGCATGGATTTTCCAGCGACGGTGGCGCCGTTCATCCTTCGCGGGGTGACGCTGGTTGGCATCGATAGCGTCTATGCGCCGAGGGCCGAGCGGGAGGCGGCCTGGCGTCGGCTAGCGACGGACCTGGAGACGGAGAGCCTGGAGTCGGTCAGTCGGACGATAGGGCTTGAAGAGGTGATTCCGATGGCTTCGGAGTTGTTGGCGGGTCGGGTGCGGGGGCGGTTGGTGGTGGAGTTGCCGGAGTAAGTGTGTGTCGGTGCATTTTGAATGCACCGACACACTCTCCCGAAGGCAAGAGCAACTGCTGCGCTTTGATCGCCCTCTCCCCGGCCCTCTCCCGGAGGGAGAGGGAGCAAGGACGGGGAGAGTAGCTGGCTTTACTGCTTGAGGGTGTCGCCTTCGTAGACCAGCGTCTCACCCGGTTTCATTACATGGGTTTCGACGCCGAGGGACTTGGCCTCGCTGACGAAGGGCTCGATGCTCTGTGCGAGGACGGGGAAAGTGCCCCAATGCATCGGCACCGACAGCTTGGCATTCACCGCCTGGGCGGCGTGGGCGGCGGTTTTCGGGTCCATGGTGAAGTGATCACCGGCGCACAATAGGGCGAGGTCGGGGGCGTAGCGCTCGCCGATGAGTTTCATGTCGCCGAAGTAGTCGGTGTCGCCGCTGTGGTAAAGGGTCGGGCCGCCTTCGATGCGCACCACGAATCCGGCCGGGTTGCCGGCGTACACCACCGGTGGCGTCTTCTCATCCCCTTTGGCGAAAGGGTTGTCCATGCCGCTGGAGTGTTTGGCGTCGGTCATGGAGACGGTGATCTCCCCGTCGGCGAGGCTGAGGCTGCCGCCCATGTTCATCATGGTGTTCCAGCCGAACTGCTTGGCCGGGAAGCCCATCAGCTTGATGATCTGCTTGCCGAGCTCCGGCTGTGCGACCAGTTCGGCGCCCGTCCTGGTACCGATGGCGCTGGAATCGCCGATGTGATCCGTGTGGGCATGGGTAACCAGGATGTAGTCGGCCCGCTTGAGCTCCTCGACCAGATCCTTGTCCTCGCCCCCCCGGGGATTCTTGGGGTTGTTGAGCCAGGGGTCGATGAGCACGACGTTGCCCTTCGGCGTCACCACCTCGAAGGTGGCGTGCCCGTGCCAGGTGATCCGGGTCTCGGCCGCGAACGCCGTATTGCTAATGGCCCACATAAAGGCGCCGACGATAAAGATGGCCAACCGTGCAGGCATCGGGTTTTCTCCTCGATTATCATTTTTACAAGTTAGGAACTATCGTTCCGCGCCGTGATATTTTCAAGAGATTTTCATCAGGCCCCGCGCTGGCCCTTGTCGGCGGCGCGCAATGCGCTGGCCGATCCAATGACAACTACAATCCCGGTGATGATTCCGTTCCAGAGAGCGATCTGATTACCCGCAAGAAAACCGAGCAGGAGCCCAGAGATGATCAGCCAGATGCCCAGTACCAGAACCACCCACTCGCGCCAGGGTATTAGTTTGGCCAAGCCAATGCCGGTGACGATGACCAGGGCGCCCCCGACCAGATACGAATTCCAGGAGGCAATGCCGTCGAAACCCGGGTCATAGAACATCAAATAAGGTGCGGCGATAAGCCACACCCCCAACAGCAGATTCATCCAATCCTGCCAACGCATTGCCATGAGCTACTCCCTCTGATTCGATTGTTGGCGCCCCGTCACACGCCACAGTCCATCGACGTACTCTCTCCCGCACATTCGAAATCGACCCCCTTGATCTCGGCACGACTCGCCAACGACTGCACATACTCCAGCAAGGCACGCCGGAACAGGCTTTCCCGCAGATAATCGGCCACCAGCGGCTGTGCTTCCTCAAAACTGTACAGGTGCCCTCCCTGACGGGACTGCAGATAAACCACATGATAGCCATAGCGGGTTTCCACCGGGGCGGGGGCAATACCACCGGGTGTAAACCGTGCCAGTGCGCGCTCGAATTCGGGCGGGGTCTGTCCCGGACCCAGCACCCCCAGGCTCCCGCCGGATTCACGCGACGGGCAGGCCGAATAGCGCCGGGCAAAATCGGCAAAGCGGTGAACGTCGCCTCCTAACTCGGCGATCAAATCGCGCGCCTGCTGCTCCGTTTGCCCGCGTGCCACGGGCTCCTCGGGGACCGGCAGGAAGATGTGCGAGACCTCATGGAGCCAGGGCGAGCGCAACTGTTTCCGATTGTTTTCGTAGTAGCGGCGGCAGCTCTCGATATCGGGCTCAGGGGTCGTCACCTCCTGCTCGATGAGAGAGCGGATGCGTGCCTCTTCATCCTCCTCGCCGGGTTCGGGACAAGCCTCTATCTCCAGACGAGCGGCCTCATCCAGCAGCAATTCCCGGATCCCCAAGGCCCGCGAGGCAGCCTCTCTGGCCTCAGCGGCCGAGGCCGCCGGGTGGTACTGCATCTCCCGATGGATCTCGGCTTCGCTGATCGTTCTGCCATTCACGACGATATCCATCATGCGGCTCCTCTTTTCAGAACCACCCCGTCGTGGGGGTGCCATGGGATGGGACGGCGAAGTGAATTCGTTTCGAAGGCGGATATGATGGGGTTCGCAGGCTCACCCCATCCTACTTGCTGTTTTCCTCTCTTCATCGGGCGCGGACCACTTGATAGTTGCGTCGCAGGTAGGCCCACGGCCAGCTCCAGATATGAACCAGGCGGCTGAACGGGAAGGCCGCGAACATCAGCAGTCCGAGCGCGATGTGGAGCTTGTAGGGCCACGGCACCTCCAGCACGAACCGCCAGGCCCCGGACTGGAAGGTGACGATGTGCTGAGCCCAGTTGGCCAGCTCGGTCATCACCTCACCCCCCAGGTGATGACGTGAAACGTAAATCGTGACAAAGCCGGTGATCAGCTGCAGTGCCAGCAACACCAGAATGAAGTTATCCATCGGCGAGCTGTTGGCGCGGACGGCGGGCACCATAAAGCGGCGCCACAGAATGACGGAGATGCCCGCCAAACAGATAATGCCGAAGGCCCCCCCGATCACCATCGACAGAATTTGCTTGGTGCCGGATGTCATGCCGATGGCGTAATAGAGGGGCTGCGGCGTCAACAGCCCCACTAGATGGCCAAGGAAAAGCGACAGGATGCCGATATGAAAAAGGAGATTGCCGACCCGGTAACTTCGGGTGTTATGCAGCATCTGACTGGACATGGCACGCCAGGTGTACTGGCCACGTTCGTAGCGCAGGATGCTGCCGAGGATAAAGACCGTGCCTGCCAGATAGGGGCCGACGCCGAAGATGAGCTGATTGAGATACTCCATGACAACGCCTCGCTAGCGATTGGAACCCGGAGCGGGAGTGGTGGGCCGCAGCCCAATATCCCATTGCACCGGCTGCTCAAGGGTCGTTGCCGCACCTTTGTTGCCGCAACCCTCCAGCGCCGACTCGTGAGTGAAGGTGATAGCCTCTTCCTCCCAAATTTTGTCCATATTGATGATCGCTTCGTCGGGACCCTCTTCCGCCGCCTTACGTCGTAGTTCATCGGCAGCCTCCGGTGCCCCGGCAATCGACTCCAGCGCATCGAGCACCGCGGCGTATCGGCTACCGCGCTCATGCAGCCGGGCGGCAACCAGTGTGAGTACCGGCATTGCCTCGCCCAGCATCTCCATGGCTTCCTCCAGTGGGCGTTCGGCCAGGAACTCCAGTACCAGAGGTACATAGTCGGGCAGCTCGCGCGCCGCCAATTCAAACCCGCACTCCTGATAATTGCTCATCAGCTGCACCATCGCCGGGCCGCGATCACGCGACTCGCCATGGGTGTGCTCAAAGATATGTAGCGAAAGTTTGCGGCCGCGATCGAACAGCTCCCCGTAGCGCTCCTGGGCTGCGATCACGTCCATCCCCTGCAACTCCTCGATCAACGCGAACAATGCCTTTTGTCGCGGCGCCGGCACCAGCTGTTCCTCCTCGAGTACGGCAGGCATTTCACCCAGCGCCGCATGTATCTCTTCACTGGGATAGCGAAGCAGCAGTGAGAGCACTTTGAACGTCAGCATGGGTCAACCTCTGTTTTTCACGGCAAAGACGAAAAGAGCGCAAAGAAAAGCCAGCGAGTCCTTTGCGTTCTTGGCGTCTTTGCGGTTAATCCATAAGCGTTTTGATTTTCCGCTAATCACGTTTGTTCTCGATGCGAATCGGGAAGTACTTGCGTTGTGCGGTGGGTTTGCCGCCAAACATGTCGGCACCCCCTTCGACGCCTCCACGCGCACCAAAATTGAAACCGCTGCCGCCGCGCTCACTGAGCGCATCATAGATGTGGCTCGAATATTCGCGCTTGTTGGTCGGAATGACGAAGCGGTCCTCATAGTCGGCAAGCGCCATATAGCGATACATCTCCGCCACCTGGGCTTCGCTCAATCCCACGCGCTCCAGTACTTCAGTATTCACGCGTCCCTCGACGTACTTGTCGCGCATGTAGGCACGCATGGCCAGCATGCGTTCGAGGGCCCGGATAATCGGGGCCTCGTCACCGGCGGTGAGCAGGTTGGCCAGATAGCGCATGGGGATGCGCAGCGATTCCACGTCGGGGAAGATCCCGTTTTTGCCAATCTTGCCGGCATCCGCTGCCGCCTGGATGGGTGACAGCGGCGGGACGTACCAGACCATCGGCAGCGTGCGATATTCGGGATGCAGGGGGAAGGCGACCTTCCACTCCATGGCCATCTTGTAGACCGGCGAGCGCTGCGCATCTTCTATCCAGTTATCGGGGATACCCTGACGGCGTGCCTCGGCGACCACTTCCGGATCGAAGGGGTCGAGAAAACAATCCAGTTGCGCCTGGTAGAGGTCCTTTTCATCCGGTACGCTGGCCGCCTCTTCAATCTTGTCGGCGTCATAGAGCAATACGCCGAGGTAGCGGATGCGGCCCACACAGGTCTCGGAGCAAACGGTCGGTGTGCCCACCTCGATGCGGGGAAAACAGAATACGCACTTCTCCGATTTGCCCGACTTCCAGTTGTAGTAGATCTTCTTGTAGGGGCAGCCGGTAACACACATTCGCCAGCCCCGGCACATCTCCTGGTCGATGAGAACGATGCCGTCCTCCTCGCGTTTATAGAGTGCGCCCGAGGGACACGAGGCGACGCAGGAGGGATTGAGGCAGTGTTCACAAAGGCGGGGCAGATACATCATGAAGGTGTTTTCGAACTGCCCGTAGATCTCCTTCTGGATGCCGTCGAAGTTGTAGTCCTTGGAGCGCTTCGCGAACTCCGTGCCGAGAATCTCTTCCCAATTCGGGCCCCACTCCACCTTGTTCATCATCAGCCCGGAGAGCAGCGAGTAGGGCCGCGCCTGAGGCATGCTCTTGGATTCGGGTGCCGTCTGCAGGGTCTCGTAGTCGTAATCCCAGGGCTCGTAGTAGTCCTGGATGGAGGGCATATCGGGATTGGAGAACAGATTACCGATCACCCGCCACTTGCCGCCCAACCGTGGGCGGATGCCACCCTCCTCGGTCCGCACCCAGCCGCCGCGCCAGCGGTCCTGATTTTCCCAGTCCTTGGGATAGCCGACGCCGGGCTTGGTCTCGACGTTGTTGTACCACGCATATTCCTGGCCTTCCCGGCTGGTCCAGACATTCTTGCAGGTGATCGAGCAGGTGTGGCAGCCGATGCATTTGTCGAGGTTGAGGACCTTGCCAATCTGCGCGCGGATACGCATCTATTCGCCCTCCACTTTGCTCAGGATGTGGCGCGGTGCGCCGCCCAGCCAGTCGACCTTGTCCATGCGCCGAACGATGATGAACTCGTCACGGTTGGAGCCGACAGTGCCGTAGTAGTTGAACCCCCAGCTGAGCTGGGCATAGCCGCCTATCATATGCGTGGGCTTGAGCACGGTGCGGGTCACTGAATTGTGAATACCGCCGCGGCGTCCGGTCATCTCCGAACCGGGTGTATGCACCAGCTTTTCCTGCGCGTGGTACATCATCGCCATACCCTCGGGGATGCGTTGTGAGACCACCGAGCGTGCGGTGATGGCACCGTTAATGTTGTAGGCCTCGATCCAGTCGTTGTCCTCGATGTCGGCCTTCTTCGCATCCACCTCGCTCATCCAGATGATGGGACCGCCCCGCGAGAGGGTGAGCATGATCAGGTTGTCGGTGTAGGTGGAGTGAATACCCCACTTCTGGTGCGGGGTGATGAAGTTGAGGACAATCTCGGGGTTCCCGTTGGGGTGGTGACCCTTGATCGGTGCAATGGTCTTGGTATCCACCGGCGGTTTGTAAACGCACAGATCCTCGCCGAAGCCGCGCATCCAGGGATGGTCCTGATAGAACTGCTGACGCCCGCTCAAGGTTCTCCAGGGGATCAGCTCATGCACATTGGTGTAGCCGGCGTTGTAGGAGACGTGTTCGGATTCCAGACCGCTCCAGGTGGGTGAGCTGATAATCTTGCGCGGCTGGGCGAGCAAGTCGCGGAAACGGATCTTCTCGTCCTGCTTGGGACGGGCAAGATGAGTATGGTCGCGGCCGGTGATCTTCGACAGCGCCGCCCAGGCCTTGACGGCAACTTCACCGTTGGTTTCGGGTGCCAGCGTGAGAATGGTTTCGCAGGCATCAATCGGGCTATCGATACGCGGGCGGCCCTGACTCACACCTTCGATATCGACGGTCTTGTTCAGTGCCCCGAGCTTCTGCACCTCCTCTTCGGTCTTCCAGGTGATGCCCTTCCCGCCGTTGCCGAGCGTATCCATCAACGGACCCAGCGAAGTGAACTTGCGATAGGTGTTGGGATAATCGCGCTCGACTACTGCAAGGTTGGGCATGGTCTTGCCGGGGATCGGTTCACATTCGCCCTTCTTCCACTCCTTGACGTCCAGCGGCTGGGCAAGCTCCCCCGGCGAATCGTGCAGGATCGGTACGGTGACGATATCCTTTTCAACGCCCAGATGCCCCCGCGTCACCTCCGAAAACTTGCGGGCAATGGTCTTGTAGATGTCCCAGTCCGAACGTGACTCCCAGGCGGGGTCTACCGCCTTCGACAGGGGATGGATGAAGGGATGCATATCGGTGGTATTGAGGTCATCCTTTTCGTACCAGGTGGCGGTGGGCAATACCACATCCGAGTAGAGGCAGGTGGTGGACATGCGAAAATCCAGGGTGCACATCAAATCCAGTTTGCCCTCGACGGCGTGCTCTCTCCAGACTACCTCCTCGGGCTTGACGTCACCCTCGCCCTCGCCCTTGCCGAGGTCCAGGCCCAGTACGCCGTGCTGGCTCTTGGCGCCCATGAAGTATTTGAGGAAGTACTCATGGCCCTTGCCGGAGGCGCCCAGCAGGTTGGAGCGCCAGATGAAGATATTGCGTGGGTAATTGTTGGGAGCATCCGGGTCTTCGCTGGCGAAACCCAGGGAGCCGTCCTTGAGGCCCTTTACCACATGCTCTTTGGGATCGACCCCCGCAGCGGTAGCTTCGCGCACAATCTCCAGCGGATTGCGGGAGAGCTGGGGCGCACTGGGAAGCCAGCCCATGCGCTCGGCGCGAACGTTGTAATCCACCACACTGCCGGTGAACTGTGCGGGGTCGGCCAAGGGTGAAAGAATCTCGCTAATCTTGAGTTTCTCATAGCGCCACTGGCTGCTGTGCATATAGAAAAACGATGTGGAGTTCATCTGCCGGGGAGGGCGCGCCCAGTCCAGCGCGAAGGCCAGCGGCAACCAGCCGGTCTGCGGGCGAAGCTTCTCCTGGCCGACGTAGTGCGCCCAGCCGCCGCCGCTCTGACCGACGCAGCCGCACATCATCAACATGTTGATGACGCCGCGGTAGTTCATATCCATGTGATACCAGTGGTTCATCCCCGCGCCGATGATCACCATGGATTTGCCGTGCGTCTTGTGAGCGTTTTCCGCGAACTGGCGGGCGACGGTGATGAGGCGGTCGCGGGGTACACCGGTGATGCGCTCCTGCCAGGCCGGCGTATAGGGCAGGTCATCGTCGAAGTCGGCGGCGACATTCTCACCCCCCAATCCCCGATCGAGACCATAGTTGGCGCAACTCAGATCGAACACGGTGGTGACCAGTGCCTCTTCGCCATCCGCCAACGTGATCTTGCGCACCGGTACTACGCGTTCAAGGATCGCCTCATGCTGCGTATGCGACCAGTGCTTACTGGCCTGCTCGCCACCGCCGAAGTAGGGGAAGGCCACCGGCACCGCATCGTCGTGCTTGTCCAGCAGCGTCAGCCGCAGTTTGCGCTCCTTGCCGTCGCGGGCGTCCTTCTGCTCCAGGTTCCACTTGCCCTTTTTCTTCTGATCCTCACCCCAGCGAAAACCAATGCTCCCGTGTGGCAGGACGAAGTCGTCGCTGCCCTCTTCGAGAGCAATCGTCTTCCACTCGGGGTTATTCTTCTGTCCCAGCCCATCGGAAAAGTCACTGGCGCGTAGGTAACGTCCGGGAACCCAGCGTCCGTTCTGCTTTTCGAGCTTCACCATCATTGGCATGTCGGTGTACTGGCGGACGTACTTGTCGAAGTAATCGCTCGTGCCATCCAAGTGCCACTCCCGGAGGATCACGTGGCCCATGGCCATGGCCACTGCAGCATCAGTGCCCTGCTTGGGATGCAACCAGATATCCGCGAACTTGGAGCCTTCGGAGTAGTCTGGAGAGACCACCACCGTCTTGGTACCGCGGTAGCGCACCTCGGTCATGAAATGGGCGTCCGGTGAGCGGGTCTGCGGAACGTTGGAGCCCCACATGATGATAAAACTGGAGTTGTACCAATCAGCCGATTCGGGCACGTCGGTCTGCTCACCCCATGTCTGCGGTGACGAGGGGGGCAAATCGCAGTACCAGTCATAAAAACTCAGGCAGACACCACCAATCAGGGAGAGATAGCGGGTACCGGCGGCATAGGAGATCATCGACATGGCCGGGATCGGCGAAAAACCGGCCACCCTATCGGGACCATACTTCTTGATGGTGTAGACGTTGGCAGCGGCAACCAGCTCGGTGACCTCCTCCCAGTCGCCGCGTACAAAGCCGCCCATGCCGCGCTTGCTCTTGTACTCTTTGCTTTTTTCCGGATCCTCAACGATGGATCCCCAGGCCGTTACCGGGTCCCCATGCTGCTCCCTGGCCTTGCGCCAGAGCCGAAGCAGACGGCCACGGATCAAGGGATATTTGAGGCGATTGGCGCTATAGATGTACCAGGAGTAACTGGCACCGCGGGGGCAGCCGCGCGGTTCGTGATTGGGTAGATCAGGACGGGTGCGGGGGTAATCGGTCTGCTGGATCTCCCAGGTCACCAGACCATTCTTGACGTAAATCTTCCAACTACAACCACCGGTGCAGTTCACACCATGGGTAGAGCGCACGATCTTGTCGTGCTGTTGCCTTTGACGATAGGAGTCCTCCCAGGCCCGGTCGTCTGTGGTGAGGACTCCATGCTCCCCCGAGAACGATGTCCGCTCGCGCTTGAAATAGGTCAGGCGCTTCAGGATTTGACTCATACCGCGATCCTCCTGGAAACGTAAGCGACGAAAGGCCGCTGCAGTTTGATTCGGCTTTGCAGCCGTAAATCTCAAGGATGCTTGATGCGGGACACCGTGCCTGCGTCCTGTTACTACGAAAGCGATGCCACCGAAAAAAGCGACGATAACCTCGCGCCACCCTGGCCAGGCCACCGTTAAAAAGTAATCGGCTTTTGCAGCGCTACGGGCGAAGTTTTCCCTTCGTGGGTGCTCGCATACGGCTCACTGTAGGCGGTGATTTCGGGCCCACCACTACTCTAAGTGAGGAAGGGGTACGCACCGCTGCCGACTCTACATACAATTATTTTGATCATGCTTTTATTCAGCGTGGCACAGAAAAGAAGAAGCGCAAGCCAATCACGGCTGACCCCCTGATATCGCTCGTTTTCCGGCGCCGTTCTATGCTTTGCTGTGCAAACAAACTCCAGCAACTGGGAACAACTATGCCTATCCGAAATGCAAGTGCCGTATGGGAAGGGACTCTGAAGGCGGGCGCCGGCCGTCTGAAGACCGAAAGCGGAAGCTTCGAGGGGCGCTACACTGCCGCCTCTCGTTTCGAGGAAGAGGAAGGAACCAATCCGGAGGAGCTCATCGGAGCGGCTCACGCCGGTTGTTTCTCCCAGGCCTTGTCGCTCTCCCTGGAGCAGGCCGGTTTCAAGCCTGAACGGATCGAAACCAGTGCCCGGGTCCACCTCGACAAGGTACCCGACGGTTTTGCCATCACCCGGGTCGAGCTCACCACCAAGGCACGTGTCCCGAACATTCCCGAAGCGACCTTTCAGAGTGAAGCCGAAAAGGCCAAGCAGACCTGCCCCGTTTCCCAAGCGCTGAAGGCCATCGATATCACCCTGGATGCACATCTCGAGATATAAGCGGTTTCTCAAGGAGATCCAGTGATCAGGACAAGCGGCAGTGGCACTCGAGGAGAGCGGATGAAGTCTTCGGTGGGCTGGGAACCACTCGGGATGGGCTGAGTACCCGCGATTTCGATCGAAGGCACATACAGCTTTGGGCTAACAAGTACGTCAAACGGATCGGTGCCGAGAGGCAAGCGTCAATATCACCCACGGCCCGATCCCCTCGTTCAACTGGCCGCCGATGTCGATGAACCTGAAAGTGGCGGATGCCGAAATGCTGGAGGGTACAGCGACAGGCGATCGGGTGATGTTCCAGCTAAAGAGACTCCCGCCGCAGGAGTATGTGATTATCGAGATGAAGGTGGAAGAGTAGCGACAAGACCGGTTCGAGGCGCCCTGACGGGCGCCTCGTTGCATCAGCCCACCTTGTTTTCGTGGGTCAACAACCGGTCCAGATGATTGGCAAAGGATTGTCGATCACTCTGACTCAGCGGCGGCGGCCCTCCGGTATCGATCCCGGTGGCTCGCAGCGTCTCCATGAAGTCCCTCATGGTCAGACGCTCTTTGATGTTGTCGGCCGAATACATCTCGCCGCGCGGATTGAGAGCATGTCCTCCTTTTTCAATCACCTCGGCGGCCAGGGGGATGTCACCGGTAACCACCAGGTCGCCAGCCTCGAGCTGGTTGACGATCTCGTTGTCGGCAACATCGAAACCCGATGGGACTTGAACAAAACTGATGAGGGGTGAGGGTGGTATGCGTAAGGTGTGGTTGGCTACCAGCGTCAGCTCCAGACCGGTTCGCTCTGACGCTCTGAAAAGAATATCTTTAATGACTGCGGGACATGCGTCTGCGTCTACCCATATTTTCATTGGCATCACTTCCGTTGAGTGCATGTGCAACCCTATAAGAACCCGTCCCGCCATCGAATGCAAATCGTCCCTGTGCGCGATTCGACATTTCTGGCGTGGTAATGGATAAGCAGAGCCAATCGGCCGATGCTAGTAGTCCCTGAGCAAGCAGAGATTTCATGCGCAACCGGAAAATCAAAATATGGGTACTTGGGCTGGTGCTGACGATGACGATGACTGGATGTGCAAAGTCCTATTACCATGGTCCCGAATCCGATCATTTCGATGGCGAGCAGTTTTTCAACGCTGGTCCACCGCGTGATATCGGCATCCGGGATCTGCTCCGCTGGCGCTTCACCCGCGATCCGCCGGAGTGGCCGGAATCGGTGGAGGTCACGCCCGACCGCCCCCCGCAGCGCATAGATGGCGAACAACTGCGGGTCAGCTTCGTCGGACACACCACGCTGTTGATCCAGACCCGCGGCCTAAACATCCTGACCGATCCGGTCTGGTCGGAGCGTGCCAGCCCTTTTTCCTGGATCGGCCCACGTCGAGTCACACCACCCGGTGTGGCCTTTGATGACCTCCCGCCGATCGATATCGTACTGGTGAGCCACAATCACTACGACCACCTGGACCTCGCGACACTGAATCGGCTATGGAAGCGTGACCGGCCTCGCGTGATCGTTCCGCTCGGCAACGACACCATCATTCACCGGGAACATCCCGACCTTCGCGTGGAAGCCTACGACTGGGAAGATGAAGTAGCCCTGTCCGACGACGTGCATTTGCGTCTGGCGCCGATGTTCCACTGGTCGGCGCGCAGTTTGCTGGATCGCAATCGCGCCCTGTGGGCTGCCTTTCTGTTGAAGACGCCGGATGGAAATATCTATTTCGTCGGTGATTCGGGATGGGGTGAAGGACGCTACTTCGAGGATGCCGGTGAACGCTTCGGACCGATTCGGCTGGCTGTCCTGCCGATCGGCGACTACAAACCCCGCTGGTTCATGTCCTATGGGCACATGAACCCGGACGAAGCCGTACGTGCACACCGGAATATCGGCGCCCACCACAGCCTGGCGAGTCACTTCGACACCTTTCCCCTGGCCGACACGGCCTATGGGGAACCTCCGGAGGACCTGGCCCGGGCACGGGAGGCGCACGGCGTATCCGAGGAAGCCCTGCGCGCACTGCCTCCCGGAAGCGTGTGGTGGGTACCGCCTGTGTAAACGCGTTTGCCGCCCCGAAGGGATGCAATGGAGACGGGCCGTGCCCACCGCACTACTCTGCCGTCATTCGTTCCCGGGCGCATTGCGCTCATCAAGACACTCCCTACCGCCCATTTCGAAGTCGCGACAGACCTGCGGGCGTCGGGCGTAGATGGTGCACCGCATCGTTTCGCGGTCGACTGCCGTGCACCAGCCATCATCACGACGGTACATGACCTGTCCCCCCCAGTCGGTCCAATCGGTCATCGACTCGGGCACATCGTTGTCGTCGATGAGCAGGACCTGCAGCCGACAGCAATTGGCCTTGCAGGTTTCACAGGTGACATTATCAGGGTCTGAGGGCTGCATGCAGCCATTGTCGCACGTCCGGGGTCGTTGGGGTCTGCTTGTTGAACACAGTCACCCCTAACGTGTTCTTCTGGACAGGGCGGCGAACCCGGTCACGGATTCCGGTCCTCTGCTCGTGTGAAAATCCCGATCTGGTACACCCCATGGAGAATGCGTTGTGCGAAAAATGATAAAAATCGGCGCGATTGCCTGCCTCCTCTCGTTTTCAGGGGCGATAACGGCCGCCGATGTGAGCGGTCGCGCGAATATAGGTCTGGATGAGGCGGATGTAAGCATCACCTTCGGGTCGGACAAAGAGCACGAAAGAAGCCGAACAAGGGCGCGGTCCAACCCGAACATTCCTGCCGGGCACAGGCCCCCTCCCGGGGAGTGCCGTATCTGGTATCACGGGCGCGAGCCGGGACAGCAACCCCCTCCCGGCAACTGTCGCAAATTGCATAAAGAGGTACCACGCGGTGCCAGCCTGGTACGAGATTGAAACCGGGTTGTCCACGCGAACCCGGCACCACTCCCTGGACAATGATAGGTTTGGGCCACGCGGTGACAAAGAAACCGAATCTGAAAAACAGCGATGAAAAAAAAGATACCCACTATTGGACTCACGTGCTCGCTACTGCTGCTTGCTGCGTGTGGCGGACCAAAGACGCCTCAGGAAGTCACGCAATCCTTCTGGACCGCCGTCAGCCGGGGCGATGTTGAGGGGATCGTCGGGCATTCCACCCTCAGCGACATCGAGGGCTACGACCGGTTCTCCCGCGATGACTGGGAGAATGTCGAACTGTCATGGGGCAAGGTGGTCATCGATACAACTGATGCCGAAATTGTCACCAGACTGTCAGACCCGGAGGCTCCCGACGACGACCTGACGTTTTCGACCCACCTGGTTCGTCAGGGCGAACAATGGAGGGTGGATTACACCCGCACCGCCGATGAACTCCGGGCCAGAGCTGCACTGGAGGGCCTCGTCAACAGCGTCGGCGCTCTCGGCCGGGAGATCTCCAGTCAGTTCGGCCACGCCTCCCGCGAACTGGATGCCAACATCAAGAGCATGGCGGAGCAGGTGCGTACCTTTTCCCGATCGCTGCAGGAAGACGCCTCCGAACGTGTGGAACACTATGGAGCGGAGCTGGAGAGGCACATCGGTGAGCTGGCCGACTCGATCGAGCGTGCCCTGAAGGAACACCGGGACAAGACCACGGAAGAAGACCAGGACATCCTGCGCGAAGTCGTTAATGATCTGCATGAAAGCAATGACTCCCTGGCCCGTCCCACCACAGAGTCCATCGCCGATAGCAGCGATACCTTACTGACTGCACACCAGCGGCTCGATACGATTGAAGGCGACGAATTCAATTCGTACAAACAGCGCTGGCAGGACTGGAGAGCAAAGATCCAATCGAAAATGGAAGAGCTACTCAGCCCTCCGCCACCGGAACGTGACGATATGTCCCGGTGGCGGCCAGTAAGGCTGCTGGCTAAAAACGGTAGCGGACGTAGGCGGCAATCACGTGATTGTCGTAGTTTTGGCCCTCACTGCCGAGAGTGAGCACTGTAGGCAGGGTATCGGGCTCGACCCCATCCACCATCCAGTCATCACTCTCGAACCGTTCGTAGTAGTAGGCAAGCTCGGTCGAAACCGTTTCGCTGAACCGATAGCGAGCCTGTGCCTGGACGTTGGTCACCGAGCTTTCCAGGTCTGGGAAACCGGTCTCGTTCCTGATGCCGATCTTTCCGGTGGCATCGGAGCGGACGTAGTCGAGGCTCAGGTTCAGCCCTTTCTGGGTGAAGCTGTCGTGGAAGACCTCCCAGGATACCCCGACGCCGGCACTGTTGATGGCGTCCTCCGTGGTAGCGAACCAGTCGGGAACCGAAAAGTCCTGACTGCCGGTCTGCTCGTTGTCGTGGACTTCCCGGCTAGCGAAGCCATGGAAACTCAGGCTTCTACTGACCAGCACCGTGGCATCGAAGCTGACGCTGGTGTCACGGCTCGAGCGCAGCCCGATGGCCCCATCGGTATAGTCGTTGTCCCTAAAAGCGAGTTCGACTCCGAAGTCGATGTGTTCTCGCGGTGAAACGGTCAGGCGCGCCTCCGCCCGTTCCTGCTCCCGCGACGCCATGTTGAACTTCACCATCAGCGGGTTTTGCTCCGGGATCGCGGCATCCAGAACCCGGTATTCCGACGCATCCCGATCGGCATAAGCGAGGCCGACGACCAACTGGCTGGTCGGGTGGAGGCGGGAGGCGGCTTCAGCCCAGACGGTGGTCTCCTGCGTCTCCTCGACTTCCTCATCGGGCCGTCTCTTCCGGTCGTAATCCGCGCCCGTTGACACCCGCGTCTGCGGCGTCAGCTGATAGCGCCCCTGCAGCGCTAACCGGCTGTCCCTGCGATCGTACTGCCGGTTTTCGCGGGCACCCGGCAGAAAGGCATCGGTACTGACATAGTCGAAGCTGTCGGTAGGCGTCTCATCGTCTCGCTGGTCGTGGCGAAAGTCCGCCTGCAGGGTAAGGCGTTCGCTCCAGGCAGACACCAGCCTCGCATCGAGATTGGTTGTGCGGACTTCACCCTCGAGCGAATCCCGCGGCAACGCGCCCGTAGTGAGAGCGGGATTGACCGTATACGGCAGAAACTCATCATTCTGGGTCATACGCCCCAGCGACAGCTTGGCACTGGCCCGGGTCGCTTCGCTGACGTCATAACGGCCGGACAGGGTCACCTGATGGAACTCATTGTCCGGCGGCAGCGCCAGTTGCCCTTCGTTGGCACCGGTCGGGTCGCCGAAGGGGTTGTCCCAGCGCAGTGACCGGTTTTCCTCCCGGAAAAACGAGCCGTAATAACCGACCTGAACGTTCCAGTGATCCCCTTGATAACCCACCCCCAGATCAAGCTGTTCGGTGGTGTAGTCCACCGGTTCCGGCAGCAGCGTGCTGCGGAACAGCATAGAACCGCCGATGACATTGAGCCCCTCTTTCCTCTCGCGCCGGAAATCGGCTGAATAGCTCCAACGTGAAGTCGGAGTAATCTCCACGCCGACACCGACCCGGCGACGGTCAGTCCGCAACGCTACCGGACGCAGGCTGTTGTCCAACTCGGTCATGCCGTCGGTAGTGCCCGCCTTGACCCAGTTTTCCGGAAGCTGCAGGTCGTTGCCGCCGACTCCCGTAAACGGGGTCTCTGCCCCGTCGCTATAGAGCCGGGGTATCTCCAGGTAGTCGACACCGATCCGGTAGCTACCCTGACGACCACCTTCGAGCCGGACACTCCGGCTGTCCAGCGCCAGACGCGAGCTGTTCAGTCGCCAGTAGGCGGCCTCCTCTCCCCGGTAACGCAAGTCCGCTCCGAGGACGAGGTAGGCGCCGTCGTCGTCATAGCCGGTGTAGTTGCCGAAGCCGAACTGATTTTCGTCCACGGAGCCCACCCCCAACTGCACATCGCCGCTGAGTCCACTCTCGAACAGACAGTACTTGCACTCCCACTCCGACTTGTCCACCTCTCCGGCCTGGTACCACAATTCAGCCGCCGCACCACTGGTCGAAACCCCGATCAGGATCAAGCCGACCACCGGCTGTCCTGCGGAAAAACGTCGATTCAGTCTGGTCATACATCACCTCTTCAGGTTGACCCCGGAGGGGTGGTTGGAGCCGTGCACCTGGGAATGACAATTCATGCAGCTCTGTCCAAGCAGCATCCCCGCAGTGGGCGATGCGCCGGACGTCAGATCGCCGGTAAAGGCAATGCTTGGATGACCCGCCTGTGAATGGCAGCGCTGACACAGCAGAGGCGCCCGCTGCGTCAATAGCGCCGGATGGTTCGAGCCGTGGGGTTGATGGCAGTGGGCGCAGTCTTCGCTAACGGGAGCGTGCTCCCAGAGGAAGGGCCCGCGCTTCTCCGCATGACACTCGTAGCAGGTCTGATTGAGTGTCGAGCGCCGCAGCATCGATTCGGTCAAGGAACCATGGGGTTCATGACAAGAGCCGCAACTCATCGAGCCATAGCGTAGCGGATGGGACGAGGCACGGTAACTCTCCGAACGCTCCCGTGTGTGGCATTGGAAACAGACCTGCGGCTCTTCCGAAGGCGTGAGCACCCGGTCATGGGTAGTATGAATCTGATGACAGTCGGCACAGGCAACCTGTCCGGTCTGGTGGGCACTGCCGCGCCAATCGTTTCGGTGACGGTCATCGTGGCAACTCAGACACACCGCATTCTGCTCGGCCACCGGCGTCTCCGCCCCACGGTGGCCAAAGTCGCGGATCGGCGGCCGCTCTTCCTCCTCGTCATCGATGCTCATGTCGGCGTGTTCGGAACCCGGTCCGTGACACGTCTCGCACTGCAGTTTCGCGAACGGTGTGCGCGGATCCGAGGTCTCGGCATGTTTGGTCTTGAAAATATCCATGACGGGAAACTCGGAGAATTCGTCATGGCACTTCAGACAGCGGTCGGCACCGCGATCAGTATAGGTCGACGAGGTTTCTTCGCTTTCCTGCGCCAATACCGCAAAGCTGGTAGAAATCAGGAACACTAGGGCCGCAATGGCATAAGCCCATTGTTGTCGCATTAGGCACCTCACAGGGTCCACTTCTTATTGGTGCCGGCCTCCCTGCCGGCTCTCTGATGGTTTCGGCCCCCGGCGCAGGCGCCCGAAGGCGCCCGCGCTGGCCTTCACTCGACGCCGTGTATCACGGCAACGTCCGCCGTGCGACCCGGGCCGTGGCAGGTCTCGCAGGTCTCGATGGCTATCAATGCCTGACTACGGGTGGCCTCGAACAACGCACCGTTGTGCTCCATGTGTGCTTGGGCAATGGCCTTGTCGTGGCAGGAGGAGCAGACCGCCGCGGTCGGTGTGATCACCCGATCGTTGGTCGGGTCGGTGTCAACACTCGCCGAATCCGAGTCCGTCCCTGCGTCCGTGGTGTCGATCACGCTCGGCGAGACGTCACCGGAGAGCGGCAGCGCATAGGTGTCACCGTCGTGGCAGGTCTGGCAGTTGCTGAGGATGCCAGGGAACCGAAGCCCACTGTAGTCATGCACACTACCGCGATAACCGTAGAAGAGAACGGGATTCTCGCGAACCTTGGAACCGGTGGCGTGGATGGCATGGACCATCCGCTTGAAGTCGATGGACTCCTCCAGCTTGCCATCGAGACCGCCGCCCCCACCGGCCGGTCGCACGGAGATATCGGTGTTGTTGGGGTTGTGGCAGGTGACACAGATGGCGGTGTCGTTCACCCGATTATTGCCGTGCAGCGACAGGGTTTCATGGCACTGCAGGCACTTGGCATTGTCGACCACCTGTCGCCGCGCCTGGGCGGAACCGTCATTGATGGCGAAATACTCCACGGCACTCGTAATCGGGGTGTTGACGGTCGCACCATCCACATCGGCCTTCGGATAGCCCTCGATGGCCACCGAACCGCTGCCCGCACCTTGTGCCGCAGCCGGCAGGGGATCGGACGTTACCGTGTGCACCCCGGTGCCGGCATCGTAGGAGTGATAGGCCGCGTCCAGGGCACCACCGCTCAGGAAGGCAATCTGCACCGCCTTGGAGACGCCGTTGCCACTATCGGTGTTGGTGTATTCGCTGCTGTCCCAGGCAATATTGAGTCGCAGGTTGCTGGCCGTCCAGTCCGCCTCGGTGAGGTCGTAGGGCGTATCTCCGTTACTCGGGTCGGTAATGGTGAAGTTGGCCGTGACCGTCCCGGTGCTCGCATCATAGCTCGCCTCGGTGATGTTATAGGCGAACCGTTCTCTGGCCACGTGGGTAGGAATCACGTGCGAATCGGCCACCGGACCGGCCCAGCCGCCGTTAGCGTGACAGCCGCTGCACATGCTGTTGTCGGCAACACCGCCCATATGATTGAGCCCGGTGTCGAACTCGACGTCATCGTGGCAGGAGCCGCAGGCTTCGACGCTGGGACGAGTCTTCCAATTGTCCGCGTCCGGGGTATCGCTGTCGGCGCCGTCATGGCACTTGGTGCAGTTGCGCACGTCCTGCGGAAATTGCAGATCGGAATAGTCGTGTTCGCTGTTGCGATAACCAAAAATGCTGTAGGTACCACCTGCCACCACGCTGGGCAGATTGGCCCCCATGTGCAGCTTGTGGAACAGGACCTTGGCATCGATGGTGTTGCCGCTGTTGGCGTCGGCGCTGCCCGGATTATGGCAGGTCACACAGTAGCGGGTGTCGATGCGGCCGCCGCCGTGAAAGGCCAACTTACCGTGGCACTCATTGCACGATTCGGTCATCACGATGTCACGGCTGGAGATGCCGCTGGTCATTCCTGTTGATGGCTGCCAGGTATGGACCGCGTTGGTGACCGGGGCCCCTCCCTCAATCTGCATCGCAATACGATGGGTCCGGGTAGATTCATAATCGACCGCTACCGGAGAAGTCACATTGGTGATATCGGTAGCAAAGGTGTAGCTGTAAGAGCCATCGCCGTTATTGACGAAGGTGCCATCGGTGGCGCTTTCATAGTTGGCCTGCACCTTATCTTCGGTGCCGGGGCCGACGCTGCCCGCCTCTTCAGTCTTGTTGATGTAGCTCTGCCAGGCACTCGGCTCACCATTGGCGCCCGGTTTCAACTGGGCGATGGTAAAGCGCAAATCTCCGGCAGTCAGGCCGGTGAAAGGCATGCCGTCCTGGTCTTCGATATAGAACTCGACGACCGGCGGACTTTCGATTTCAACACTGGAGACCTGGACATCCAGTGCAGTCGCCGTACTCGCCGTGCCTGACGGCCCCGGCGGCCCGGGTTGACCATCGGCGCCGTCCTCGCCATCACCTCCACAGGCGGTTAGGGAAAGAATGAGCGCGAAGGCTATAAGCGCGTGGACATGCTGAAGTGCTAGACGAACGGACATGGGTCACCCCCCTTTAGGTGTTCCCGAGTCCCCTGTGCGACGCTCCTCCTGGAACGATTTCGCGGCGGGCGGTGGGTCCAACGGACCCGGTGCTCTCAAGGCACCTTTTTCCCGGGAATGGATTATCAGATTTAGTTATAAGCACATCAAATTCTGATGCATGACTAACAGATATCACGGACAAAAATCGAAAGCAAGTAACAATCGCCTGTAAGCCACTGAAAAATGGCTGTTTTTGCCTTTTGTCAATTTTTGCACAGCGAATGACTACTACCTCACTGCCGAGGGGCCGAAAAAAAAAGGAAGGAAGAAGAGAGAAGGAAAAAGATTTTTTTCGACTTTGCACTGACATCAGCGGCTCCATACTATGGGCACTAATCAGAATCCTTTCGGTGCCTATGGAACTGCCGACCCACTACCTCATTACGCCATCCCCCGGAGACCGGGCGGAATTCCTTGCAGCTCTTGAGTGCAGCCTGCAGGCGGGGACTCGCCTCATGCAATTGAAAGGGAAGGGAATGGGGACGCAAGAATATGCAGAGCTGGCCCGGGAAGTTATCGATCTGGCGCACCGGCACGGCTGCAAGGTGCTGCTTACCGGAGATCCGGGGCTGGTGGAAAAGCTCGGCGCCGATGGACTGCACCTGGACAGCAAGGCCTTAAAGTCGGCCGTTACGCGACCGGTCCCGCACCCCTACCTGCTCGCCATCTCCGGGCATACACTGGAAGCGCTTGAGAAAGGGGAGGCGATCGGCGCCAGCTTTGCCGTGCTCTCGCCCATCCAATACACCAGCGCGCACCCGGATATCGAACCGCTAGGCTGGGGCGGGTTGATGCGCATTGCCGAACAGCTCGCGTTGCCGCTCTATGCGCTGGGTGGAGTCAGTGCGGACGACGAGCAAGCGGCCATCCAGGCCGGCGCCAGAGGCGTGGCAGGTCATAAGGGCTACTGGAAGGGATAATGGGGGAGGGAGCAGCCGGGCTCCGCCTGAATCAGAGCTTGCACAGTTTCGTCACGGCTGCCGCAGGTTCACCCTGACAACTCCAGCGTATCGTGTTGCCCTCCACGACCGGGCTCAATGTCAGCTTGACCTGGTGCTGCTTGCCGCTAATCACCATCTTTCCCCGCTGGCTCACCTCCAGCGCAGCAATCAGGTCCGGGCACTTGTTTCTGAACTCGCTATCCACGGGCTCTCCCCTGATTACCTGCCGTGCCACCCGTTCACGGAAATCCAGGGTGCACATCAACATCGAGGTCGAGGCGATCTTCGCGAGCGAATCCTCGTCTCTCTTTGGCAGACTCAGCAGCAGTATCCCGAAGAGCAGGACAACGCCGATGATCATGCGGCTAATCATCGGCGTGTCGCCCCAATGCTTTTTTCGAGCGAATACCGAGGCAGACGCAGCGAAGTAAATTTCCTGCCTGTCCCCTGACCGGATACCTGTCTTTGATCAATGTTTTTTAGCGAGCGAATAGTCACTAACGCGACGCCGGACAAGACCGCTCGCCACCATTGCATCCAACTGCTTGCTCAACTGGCCTACCTGCAGACCCTTGCCGCGGAGCTTCTCCCGTAGGAGGCTCTCACTGATATCTTTCCGGTCTTTGAGGATATCGACAATCACTGCCCTGATGTCACTCGATGCAGATGCGGGGGAAGCAGCCTTGGGGCGCAGTCTTCCCGCTTCGGGATCCGTGCGCCTCTGTGTCGCCGCCATCGCGTCATCGGTTCGCTTCACCCGGCGGAGAAGTTCGGCAATTTCGCGGTCCAGTGCATCGGCAGACAGTTTATGCCTCAATATGGTGCGCGCCCGCTTCTCGTGAAGTTCACGGATTTGGGCGTCGACGTTCTGAAGATCCGTGGCGTGCTCCAGCCTCAACTCCTTCTTGCGTTCTTTCAGGCTGGCCAGTTTCGACGACAGTATTTCCTTTTCCATCGGTATCCCCATCTTTCTGTTATACCCTGACAAGATTCCACAGCCCCGATTGCTGGGCCACAGGGTTCTAACGTAGTACCGAACTGCCCGCGAAGCACCCTTTTAACCATGAATTTGTGGGGTTGTGCACGAAAACAGGTATCCCACCCTAACGTGCAACCACCCGTTCCGCCGTACCTGCCCCCAGTATGGAGTGGTACGAGCCGCATCAACGGCATTGCCACCCGTGTGGTGGCACCGCTGCCTCGGCCGTTCACCTTTCCGTAAGCTTCCCCTCGGAGTAGACAGGTAAGAAGTAGAAGCTTCTGGCACAATCATGAGCCAGGAGGTTGCTATGAAGAAGTCGAAATTCTCTGAGACGCAGCTCGTCAGCATCTTGAAGGAGGCCGACGCCGGGGT
Source organism: Thiohalomonas denitrificans (assembly GCF_900102855.1). Classification (NCBI taxonomy): domain Bacteria; kingdom Pseudomonadati; phylum Pseudomonadota; class Gammaproteobacteria; order Thiohalomonadales; family Thiohalomonadaceae; genus Thiohalomonas; species Thiohalomonas denitrificans. The sequence continues at coordinate 44,026 of NZ_FMWD01000012.1, read as the reverse complement.
GCCGGTCAAAGAGGTCTGCCGAAACGATGGCATCAGTTCGGCAACGTACTACAACTTGAAATCGAAATTCGGCGGAATGGACGGCTCGCAGCTCAGACGGCTAAAAGAAATTGAGCAGGAACTGAATCAGATGAGGCGCATGTATGCCGATATGACGCTGGAGAACCGAGCGCTGAAAGATCTCATTGAAAAAAGCTCTAGGGCCGTCCGAACGCCGGGAGGCGGTCGAGTTCCTCGTTGAGGAGCACCACCTTCCGGTCTCCCGCAGTTGCCACAGTGTGGGACTGTCTCGGGCGGCCTACTGCCGCAAGCCGATGGCACCGCAGAAGCGGGATGCGCCGGTCATCGATGCCCTCAACAGCCTGGTTGAAGAACGTCCAACGCGAGGCTTTTGGAAGTGCTTCAAGCTTTTGCGCCGACAGGGCGATCGCTGGAACCACAAGCGGGTCTATCGGGTGTATTGCGCTAGGAAACTCAACAAGAAGCGCCGGGCCAAGCGCCGATTGCCACCAAGGGAACGCCAGCGCCTGTCAGTGCCGGAACAGCCAAACCAGGTCTGGTCGGCAGATTTCATGAGCGATGCCCTTTACTGCGGCCGGCGTTTTCGGACATTCAACATTATCGATGATTTCAACCGTGAGGCCGTCCACATCGAAATCGACACCTCGCTCAACTCTGCACGGCTCATACGGGTCTTCGAACAGGTCAAAACAGAGCGTGGTCTGCCGGAGGTACTTCGAGTCGACAACGGCCCGGAATTCTTGGGTAAGGTGTTCACGGAGTGGGCCGAGACCAATGACATGACCATCCGTTACATCCAACCGGGCAAGCCGAACCAAAAACGGCTACATCGAGCGATTCAACCGAACTTACCGTGAGGAAATCCTCGACGTCTATCTATTCCGAAATTTCGATGAGGTTCGGGAGGCCACCTACTGGTGGACGCTCGAATACAATGAGTAGCGCCCGCACGATTCATTGGGTGATCGGACGCCGCTTGAATGTTTTACTGACTACGTCAGAGGCTCTACTTTAACGGTGTCTACTTGACGGGGAAGCTTACGACCTGAAATCCTTCCCCACGATCGCGACAGAGCCTCGGCCAGACTCAAAGTCTCTACTTCAACACGCACTCATTGATAAGATCGATGGACGAGACTATGCCAAGCATGGATTGCTTATCGGTGATCACCAGGTGGTGTATATGGTTGTTGACCATCAATTCGACCACCTCATTGAGCGATGCGTCCGGGCTTGCTTCGATTACCTTATGTGTACACACCTCCCAAGCATGTCTGGCTTTCGGATTTTGTCCCTTTCTATGAAAGTGCATCAGATCGGGGGCGCTAATCACCCCAAAGCATTTCCCTTCTGAATCGACTACGGGCACGTACGAAAGGTGGCTCGAATTCAGTACCGCCTCGACTTTCTCGATCGCATCGTCAATATCGACGACCGTCAGATTCCGCTGCATCAGGGAGGATATTGGCTTGTCCATATTACAATCCATAGTATCAATCCTTAACACCCGCCTTTCACGGCGGGGCTCTATAGCTCCAGCTTCCACTCAAAAGCATTGTGCACCGCGAGAACCGCTAGCGCAAAATCCTCCATTCAGCCAGCCGGTTCTGTTCTCCCGCCAGTCTTATCGGTTGACGATGGCAAGGCCCCGCGACGGCGCGAAGAGCGACATCCAGCGTGCGAGTGCCGCCTTATCGATATGGATCTCCGACTTGCCCTTCCGAAGACCCCGCAGGATTGCCTGTGCGGCATCATCGGGACTCATCGCCGGAACATTGCTTGGCAGCCGCCCCTTGTGAAAGTTTGTGTCGACTACCGTGAGTAGGGCTTCATGGATTGCGACCCGGGTGTCTTTCAGCGCCCAGCGCAATCCCTGTGTGTACGAGTGAAGCGCCGCCTTCGCCGCACAATAAAAGGCCTGCTCCACCTTCGAAAGGTAAACCAGGCCGGTGGTGACGTTGACGACAGCAGCGTCGGGGCGATCCTGCAGGTGGCCCAGCAGGCTGGTGGTGAGTGCGACCGGGGCGTGAAAATTCAGGGCAAGGTCGGATTCAAGCGCCGCCTCCACACCCTCTCCGGTCTTGAGGTTTGTGGGCGTCTTCCCTCCGGCATTGTTGACGATAATATTGAGCTGAGGGAAGTCCCTGTGCAATCGGTCGACCATCCTTCGTCGTTGTGCCGCATCGGTAATATCGCAAACTTCCGTGACCAGTCCGGGCGTGCTCTCCGCCGCCTGCGCAAGGTTCTTTTCGCTGCGGGCGCAGACGACAACCGTATTGTCGATGACCAGGCGTTTCGCCAATGCCAGTCCTATGCCTTCACTGCCGCCGGTGATAAGAATCGTATTTCCACTCAGGTTCATGTTCGGGTCTCCAGGTGAACAGAGACCTGAGCATCGGACTAATCGTGGCGGGCCGCATTAACCCGGGTTAACCCCAGGCGGTTGCGGATACGGGAGAGGGCGACCTCGGTGATGCCGAGATAAGAAGCGATGTGATAATTCGGAATGGCATCCGCTATCGCCGCGAACTCTTCGCGAAATTTCCGGTAGCGCTCAGTGGCCGAGAGCAGCAAAAAATCCGCCTCCCGTCGCTCCTTCTTGATGACGAGCAATTCAAGCAGACGAACACGCAACCGTTCCCAATCCGGGTATTCCCGGGTGAGTTTGAGAAAATCGCGATACCGGATTTCAAGTCCTTCGGAGGGGGTAAGCGCCTGAATGGAAAACGGTGAGGGGCAGCCGTCAACCAACGATGAAATACTGCTCAGCACCTGACCCCGCCCGGAAAACGACTTATTGAACTCACGGCCGTCCCCGTCGAGGTAGTAATAACGCGCAATGCCCGAGGTGAGGAAAAGCAGGCTCTCGACCCTGTTCCCCGCTTCTACTGCATGCTCACCTTTTTGCAGCGTCACAGGCAAGAACAGGGGCACGCCTGCTGCCCATGATGGTTCAGCGATGGGCACTAGCGGCTCCAGATCGGTACGCAATTGTTTCAGGGCTTTGCTGAGGTCCACTGAGTCACATGCCTTGGCAGAGGTTGTGGTCTAGACCGGGTCCCGTTCTTTGCAGGATACGCCTTGCCGAGGAGCACTCCCCCTTGCCTCGGAATGATGCCCGTCGCATCTGGAATCCTACCGCAGCAGATACGCGTTCGGTAGCCGCATGACGTTAACGGGCGCCGGAATCACCTAAGCGTCGGAATGCCCAACTCCAAGCACAAGCAGTCAACAAATTCTCCGCTTCGCTTGCGGGTCGCCCCAGGCCTCTGCCAATTCGGAACGGACTCACGAAACGACATACCGCCGTTCCGGTGGCCAGTAGGGTCCCGAAGGGAACTGCCATTCGATGAGGTGCGGTGGCTCCCCTTTATTCCCGGGAGAGCCAGCCCTTGCGCCGGAAATAGAGCAGCATCCCTCCCGCGACGAAGAGCATGATCACCAACACCACCGGGTAGCCGTAGTACCAGTAAAGCTCGGGCATAGCCCACGGGCTTTCAGGATTATGAAAGTTCATCCCATAAACCCCGGCGATGAATGTCAGGGGGACGAAGAGGGTGGCGATGACCGTGAGCACCCGCATGGCCTCGGAGAGCCGGTTGTTAACAGCCGACAGATGCACTTCCAGTATCGAGCTGGCCATGTCCCGGTATACCTCGATCAGCTCCATCTTTCAGAGGCGGCTTATGCCCATGGCGGAATTGAAATCGTCGTAGCGTTTCTGGTCGGGGCACTGTTTGCCGCTATAGCTGCCGGGACTCTTAAGTGGTTTGCGCTGAGGAGATTTTGGTCTGGACGCCCCCGCTCCAGATTGCTCATTCCGGTCGGGCTGCTTGAGATTGTTCTGTTTTGGGGCGCACTGTTCATCGCTGCCCAGTCCGGTATCGCTTCTTTCGTCGATCTGATTTTGCTGGCAACCGTCCTATTCCTACCCCTCGCTATGTTCCCCAATCGTTTGCTGTTGCCTGAAGGACCGGGGCGAACCGTTAAGGCACTGCTGCTGTCCGCACCCTTCCCCGTGCTGCTCGGGATCGGCGGCGGGCTGGTTTTTGGCGGCAGCGGATGAAACCTTTCTAGAGCTAGGTCGCGGGAGCAAGGGGTTACGTCCCCTTTTCCTATCGTCTGCGACCTCGAACGACTCCATTCCGTTATCGAGGCACTGACGTCAGACTCCATTGTGCCAAGTGGAGAGAAACGGGTGCCGATTAGTCGATCGCTAATGCAACATGAAAGACCCCGCTTTGTGCTTTACGGAATTATAGTCCCAGGTCCTTGAAGCTACTGTACTGTTGATAATAGGCCACTAACCCAGTACCCACCGGACCACAGGCATTCTTGGCAATAATGAGCTCAGCCATCCCACGGTCGGGTGTATCTTCATTATATACCTCGTCACGGTAGACAAAGATGACGGTCTCGGCATCCTCTTCGATGCCACTAACGCGTAAGTCGCCCAGCACGGGTCTCTTGTTCGACCGACACTCCACTTGGCGGTTTAGGCTTGAGGTGACGATTATGGGGACTTTGAACTCTTTGGCCAAAACTTTGAGCGATTTTGTAATTGAAGCAGGGGGCTCATCATCAGACCGGCGTTCCAAAACGAGATTCTGCACACCATCAATTATAACGAGACCTGAACCTTGGATCTCCTTTAGTTCAGCTAAATTTTTCTTGAGCTGAGCCAATGTAAGAGAAGGGCCTTCATCTATGTACAGTGGCGCATTTGCTAGAAGCGCGACGGCACTCGTAAGGTTCGGCCAGTCATCATCATCTAGTGCGCCGCGTTGTAGACCGAACGTGCGTATGTTTGCAAGGGATGCCACGAGGCGACGCGTAATGCGGGCCGATGAAATATTGAGGCTGAAGTACGCAACAGGCAGGTTCTCATGGATGGCTGTATGCGCTGCTATACCCAGAGCCAAGTCACTCTTTCCCATACCGGGCCTCGACGCAATCACAGTGAGTTCAGAGGGATGAAGACCATCGGTACGCTCATCCAAACACTTTAGTCCTGTAGGCAAACCCCTCCGAGTGGTTCTTTCATCCTCGCACTGAAACGCAGCATCAAGTTGGTCGACTTCATCGATCAGTAGATCCCGAATACTTTGGAGGCCGAAGTCATACTCGCTACGTTGCTTTAGATTGGCTATTTCCTGAACAACATTCCGAATACCCTTTGCCACATCCAGCCAAGCTTCATCTTCATTAGTCCAACTGGTAACGGGTTTGGCATCTTTAGGGAGTGCTTGAAGCTTCGCAAAAGGGGCATCGGACCAGTCCACGGGGCGCACTAGAATCGGAACAACACGGGCCTGATTCGATTCATGGCGCTCAATTGCACCTTTTAGTTCCCTGCTGTAGCAGTATTCTGACGCTATGAAGTCCGGGCTTATCAAGAGCAAAACTATATCAGCTGTCTTTAGGTATTCATCGATTGCCGTTTCCCACTCTTCGCCCGGCAAGATGCGGCGGTCGTGCCACTGAGAAACCAGAACCTTTCCGCTCTAAGATTGCAAGGTGCGTTTCCAATTCGTCCCGCAGCGACTCGTCTTTGTGAGAGTAACTGTAGAATATCGTTACTTGCTTAGAGCTTGATTCCAACTTGTCCTTCCTAGAGTTTGGAATAAATAGGCAGAGTAAATTCAACGAGCTAAAGCTAAAACCGCTTCTGCCACACGGCAGGGTGTCGTCGCTGATGGAGTACCCCGAGGATAATAACGTGCAAGTCGCGCCGCACGAAATAAACGGCATACGGGAAACGACGGGATAGGGCACGGCGGACAGAACCGAAAACCTCTGCATACAGCTCGGGCTGCTCTTCAACGGAGGTTATCACCCGATCGATTTCCGCGATAAACACGCGTCCCAAGCCTTTCTTCTGATGCTCATACCATTTGAAGGCTGAACGGATATCGGCCTCCGCGTCCTTGCGTAAGAGCAGCATTCGTCAGTCCCTCAGAATCTCGTCCCGAACTTCGTGCCATGGCGTCCCTTGCGACGGGTCGGCGTGATAACGCTCCAGCCGCTTCTCCAGTTCATCTTTGTGCCACTCCGGGACATCCACCGCCTCGGGCAGTTCAGCGATGGAGTCCCAAATGTCCTCAACGAGCTGGATCCGTTGCTCGAGGGGCATTTCAGCGATGTCCGAGGCAGATAGCTTTTTCATCATCACTCTCCTGAGCGTCTTTTGCTCATCCCTGCGATTCTTTCTAATGAAGACTACAACAGAGCGCGGGCCGCCTGCACCCCCGTTTTGACCTGTTCCGGCGCCGTCCCCCCCACATGATCCCGCGCCGCCACTGAGCCCTCCAGCGTCAACACCTCAAACACCTCCTCTCCAATCGCACCGGAGAACTGCTGCAACTCCTCCAGCTTCATCTCGGAGAGGTCGCGGCCGGTATCCACGCCCAGCTTGACAGCCTTGCCGACGATCTCGTGGGCGTCGCGGAACGGAACGCCCTTGCGGACGAGGTAGTCGGCCAGATCGGTGGCGGTGGAGAAGCCGCGGCGGGCGGCTTCGCGCATGTTGTCGGGCTTGACCTGGATGCGGGCCATCATGTCAGCGTAGACGCGCAGGCAGCCTTTGACGGTGTCGATCGTGTCGAACAGGGGCTCTTTGTCTTCCTGGTTGTCCTTGTTGTAGGCAAGCGGTTGGCCTTTCATCAGCGTGAGCAGGCTGGTGAGGTGGCCGTAGACGCGACCCGATTTGCCGCGCACCAGTTCGGGGACGTCGGGGTTTTTCTTCTGCGGCATGATGGAGGAACCGGTGCAGAAGGCGTCGCCGAGGTCGACCCAGTCGAACTGGCTGGAGGACCAGAGGATGAGCTCTTCGCTGAAGCGGCTCATGTGCATCAGCAGCAGGGAGGCCCAACTGAGAAATTCGATGGCGAAGTCGCGATCGGAGACGCCGTCCAGGGAGTTGCGGGTGGGGCGCTCGAAGCCGAGTTCCTCCGCGGCGAAGTCGCGGTCGATGGGATAGGTGGTGCCGGCCAGGGCAGCGGACCCTAGCGGCATGACATTGATGCGCTTGCGGCAGTCCTGCAGGCGTTCGGCGTCGCGCTGGAGCATCTCGTTCCAGGCGAGCATGTGGTGGCCAAAGGTGATGGGCTGTGCGGTCTGCAGGTGGGTAAAGCCGGGCATGATGGTATCGGCTTCGCGCTCGGCAAGATCAATCAGATTGCCCTGCAGGCGCTTCAGCTCCGGGGCGATGGCGCTGTCGATCTCGTCGCGCAGGTAGAGGCGGATGTCGGTGGCCACCTGGTCGTTGCGCGAACGGCCGGTGTGCAGCTTCTTGCCGGCGTCACCGATCAGGTCGGTGAGGCGCTTTTCGATGTTCATGTGCACATCTTCCAGGGCGATGGACCACTGGAAGTCGCCCGCCTCGATCTCGGCCTCGATCTTCGTCAGGCCGCGGATGATGTCGTCGCGTTCAGCCTCAGTGAGCACCCCGACGTGGGCCAGCATCCGGGCGTGGGCAATGGAACCGCGGATGTCCTGCTTGTACATGCGCTGGTCGAAGCCGACAGAGGCGCCAAAGGCCTCGACGAAGGCGTCGGTGGGTTCGGTAAAGCGCCCGGTCCAGGGCTTTTCAACGGTGTTTTCGTCAGTCATTGCGGGACACAACCGGTCGGGGAATGGAATGAGGGGAGTATAACACCGAGGGCGGATGGCTAGTGGCGAGGGATAGGGAGGTGGGGAGTGGCTAGTGGCTAGTGGCGAGGGATGAGGGATGAGGGGAAGATTAGAAATCCCCTACTTCGCTACTCCCCACTCCCCACTCCCCACTCCCCACTCCCCACTCCCCACTCCCCACTCCCCACTCCCCACTCCCCACTCCCCACTCCCCATTCCCCACTCACCACTAGCCACTTACCCCGGGACCTAGTCGTGGTTATGATGGGGTCTGGATACAGAGACTGGCGAAATATGCCGAGCGAAGCGACGGACAGCCATCGACGGGGAAGTTTCCTGCCGGATTTTTGTGCCCTGCCGATGGTGTTCGGGGTGGTGGTGCTGTCGGAGCTGTTTGCTATCGTTCTGGTACTGGCGAGCAGTCGGCCGGAGCGGATCTGGGATGATTTGGCGCTGGTTTCGCTGTTTATGCAGTGGGCGGGGCTGTCCGGGGCGGCGCTACTGTGTGTTTTGCGCAAGCCGCTCAGCCGTTTGGGAGATATCGGTGCGGGGACGGCCAGTTACCTGCTGCTGGTGCTGTTGGTGCTTCTGCTCAGCGAGGGGGCCTATCACCTGCTGCTGGATGCACTGCCGGGTGAACCGGAGGGCCACTTCCAGTTCGTTTCCCGCAATCTGGCGGTCGGCGCCATCGTTGCGGGCATCATCCTGCGCTACTTCTATATCCGCCATCAGTGGCGGCTTCAGGTGGAGGCGAAATCAGAGGCGCGACTCCAGGCACTGCAGGCACGCATCCGACCGCATTTTCTGTTCAACAGCCTGAATACAGCCGCCAGCCTGACCCATGAACACCCGGAACTCGCCGAACAGGCGCTGGAGGATCTGGCCGACCTGTTCCGCGCGAGCCTGAGCGACAGTCGAACCCTGGTGCCGTTTGCGGACGAACTGTCCCTGAGTCGCCGTTATCTGGCCATCGAACAGCTGCGGCTTGGTGAACGGCTCAGGGTCAGATGGGATGTAGAAGCCATTCCCGAGCAGTGGGCGGTGCCACCGCTGGTCCTGCAGCCGCTGCTGGAAAACGCCGTCTGTCACGGCATTGAGCCCCTTGCCGGTGGCGGGATGATCGACATCGCCGGCCGCCGCTCCGGCCGGTTTGTCGATATCGAGGTGGTCAATCCGGAAATGCAGAACGGGGCGCCACGCACCAGGGGAAGCCGAATGGCCGTCGATAATATCCGCCAGCGTCTTGCCGCTTGCTACGGAGCCGAAGGTGAGCTGGTGGTGGAACGGGACGGCGATGAATACCGGGCGCGGCTGCGCATTCCAGAAAGGAGTAAGCGGTGATAAAGGTATTGATTGTGGATGACGAGGCCCCCGCGCGCTCCCGCTTGCGGCGGATGCTGGAGGGACTCGATGCGGAAATCATCGGCGAAGCCGCCGATGGCGAGTCCGCCCTCAAGGAGGTGACCGAGGGCAGACCGGACGTGGTGCTGCTCGACGTGCGCATGCCGGGTGTGGATGGACTGGAGGCCGCACACCACTTGGCAGGTCTCGATCCCTCACCGGCGGTGATATTCACCACCGCCTTTGAACAGCACGCCCTGGAGGCCTTCGATCTGGAGGCGGTGGACTATCTTCTGAAACCCGTCCGGCGCGAACGCCTGGAACGGGCCCTGGCGCGGGTGGTCGAGCGTCTGCCAAGCGGAGCGGGAAGACCCGACTCCCTGCGCCTCCACCAAAGGGGGGGCGTACGCCTGCTGCCGTTCGAGGCCGTCTTCTATTTTCAGGCCGACAACAAGTATGTGACCGTTTACTACGAGGGCGGTGAGGCTTTACTGGAGCAGTCCTTGAAAGTCCTTGCGCAGCAGTTCGGTGAGGACCTGGTTCGCATCCACCGTAATGCACTGGTGGTACGCGAGCGGCTGCTGGGCATGGAACGGGTTGGCGGCAGTTACCGTGCGATTCTGGAGGGTACTGCCGAACGGCCCGAGATCAGCCGGCGGCACGTCAGTGATGTGAAGGCGCTGCTGGAGGCCGCATCGGTTTGATTCCCCTGCTTATTCACACCCTCTTGAGCGAATGTGATGAGTAAAGTCAAGCCCTTTCGGTTAGGCGGGAACCCTACACAGGAACCAGTAAGTGATTGATTTAAAAGCCCATCCTGAATGGTTAAAAATTGCGCGATCCAGAACGAAGCGCACGGGGGTGCGGTACCGGAGCACCTGTCCTCAAACCATCCACAAAGTTATCCACAGCTTTTGTGGACAACCGGGAAAAACTTCCAGAGGCAGTGACTTAGCGCATCTAACGAGAAGTCACATAAAGAGTTTGTGCTAAACCGGCCGGGTGATGGACGAGCCCGGCGCGCAGACGGGGGGGACTCAGTCCAGGTTCTTGCCAGGAAGCTCGGTGGCGGCCGCGCGAACGGTTTTCTCCCGGAGCTGGTCAAGCGCGGTGTCGATACGGCGATCGATATAGTCACCGTAAAAATCGGGGGTGGTGAGGCCGACCATGTTTTCCGTCAGCGGACGCCCACCGCTGTCTACGTAGACCAGGGTCGGCGTTACCCGCACCTGATATCGCGCAGCAAATTCCGAGACGGAAACGGCAGCACCGTCGAAATCGATGATGCGGCGTGGATTCTCCAGATCGACGCGGCGGATGATCACCTTATCGGTGTAATCGCCACTGATCAGCATCGGTTCGAGGAAATCCTCCTCGACTCGCGTGCAGTAATAACAGTGCTCCGCATAGAACATCATCAGCAGCGGAACATTGCGCTGCTGTGCCAGTTTCCCATCGGCCTGCAGATCGCCGGTGATCGGCACGGTGACTCCGGCAACGATTGGTGTCGCAGCCAGCAGAATGGTAAGCAGCAGTGCCCTCGGCAGCAGCCGTTTCATGCCCCGTCTCCAGAGTACTTCACGAATCTAGGATAGACGGCCAGACATCAACCGGGCAACCACGTTTTCAGGATAGTTTGAAGCAAGTCCTTGAACCCAGCTCGCCGTGGAGACATCCTTGTGTGCTCCACACGGGTGTGGCCATGCGCCTGTCCCGCACGGGATCGGGCGTTAGCTCCCTCAGGCCGGGAGCGTGTATGATTGGGCGATACCATTTTTCGCGGCCCTGTGCCGCCATAAATAGCCACGAAGCCTAATGTCCAGAACGATTCGTATCGCAACCCGTAAAAGTCAGCTTGCCCTGTGGCAGGCGGAATTCGTCGCCAGTGCCCTCAAGCATGCCCACTCGGGTCTCGAGGTGGAACTGGTCGCCATGGAGTCCAAAGGCGACAAAATCCTCGATGTACCGCTCGCCAAGGTGGGGGGCAAGGGGCTGTTCATCAAGGAGCTGGAGGATGGCATCCTGCGCGGCGATGCCGACATCGCCGTGCATTCGATGAAGGATGTACCGGTGGAGGAGGAAATCCCCGAGGGACTTCACGTACCGGTCGTCTGCATCCGGGAGGATCCCCGCGATGCCTTCGTCTCCAACCATCATGACAGTTTCGAGGCGCTGCCCGAAGGCGCCGTAGTGGGCACATCGAGCCTGCGCCGACAGTCCCAGATCATGGCCTTGCGCCCGGATCTGCAGGTGAAATTCCTGCGCGGCAACGTCAATACCCGCCTCGCCAAACTGGACAACGGTGATTACGACGCCATTGTCCTGGCCGCTGCCGGCCTGAAACGCCTCCGGTTCGAAGACCGCATCACCCAGATTCTGGATACCAGCGTCAGTTTGCCGGCGGTCGGCCAGGGGGCGGTGGGCATCGAGTGCCGGAGCGATGATCCTGCAGTGAACGAGCTGATCGCGGTGCTCGATCACCGGGAGACCCATATCCGGGTATCGGCCGAGCGAGCCATGAGCCGTCGGCTGGAGGGCGGCTGCCAGGTCCCGCTGGCGGGCTACGCCGAGCTGGAGCACGGCGTTATCGTGCTGCGTGGACTGGTCGCGCGTCCCGACGGTACCGAAGTGGTGCGGGGCAATATCAGCGGCCGCCCGGAGGATGCCGAGGAGCTGGGCAGGGTGCTCGCCGAAGACCTGCTCTCCCGCGGCGCCGGTGAAATCCTCCAAGAGGTCTATGCAGAGGGGTGAACTGCAGGGATTGCGGGTGCTGGTAACGCGCCCGGCCCATCAGGCAGAGAACCTTTGCGGTCTGATCGCGGCAGCCGGGGGAGAGCCGATCGCCTATCCGACCCTGGCGATTACCGCTCCCCGTGATCCGGAGCGGGTCCGGCAGATCCTGGCCCGGGTTTCGACCTACGACATGGTTGTTTTTATCAGCGCCAACGCGGCCACCTTTGCCGTCGAGCTGCTGCAAGGACGCCTTCCGCAAGGGCCCACCCTGGCCACCGTCGGCAAGGGCACCGCGGCGCAACTGGAACGACTTGGCCGGGCAGCGGACCTGGTCGCGGAGGGTGGCGACAGCGAATCCCTGCTCGCGATGCCGCAGCTGAACGACCTGAGCGGTTGCAGGGTATTGATCATCAGGGGTGAACAGGGACGCGAACAACTCGCCGAAGGGCTTCGCAAGCGTGGTGCGGAGGTGGAGTACGCCGAGGTCTATCGGCGCTCGATACCGAAGCCGGTGCCGGGCATTGATCCCACCGCCGCCGATGTGGTGACCGCCACCAGTTTCGAGGCGCTGGCCAATCTGGAGCGGCTGGTGGGGGCGGAACGGGTTACAGCACTGCACGCCCTGGCGCTGGCCGTCTTTCATCCGCGCATTGCCGAGAAGGCGCGTACTTCCGGTTTCCACGGCCCGGTCATGGTGGCCCGGGAACCGGGTGACGAGGCCCTGGTGGCTGCCATCGCTGCCTGGGCGCAAACCAAACTGCAGGATTGAGACCCGATGAGTGAAAAGAGCGGGCTGGACAAAACCGAACAGAAGACGCCAACGAAGCGCAACGACCGCAAACGGCCCGGTACCCCGAAAGAGACGCAAACGCCCGCCAAATCGGCGCCAAAGGCAGGCCGTCGCGGCACCCGCCAGGAGGCAAACCCTTCTCCTGATGAACCGAAAACGCCCAGGGGCGGAGGCGGTACCCTTTTGCTGGCACTCCTGGCGCTGCTGGCGGCCGCAGCTGCCGGCGCGGGAGGCTGGTACGTCTGGCAGCAACAGCAAAGTACCACCGCTCGGATAGCGGCGACCGAGAGCGAACTACAGGCGAGCATCACGGAACTGCAGGTGAGCGTCGATCGTCGCATCAGTCGGCAATCCGAAGAGATCAGCCAGGCCTCCAACGAGGGCGACCGGCGGCTCGAAGCCCGCACCCGCGAGCTCCAGCAGGCCATTATCGAAATACGCTCCCGTCTCGGCCAGGACCGCACCGGCTGGGCCCTCTCCGAAGTCGAACACCTGCTACGCATAGCCAACCACCGAGTGCGTCTGGCGCGTGATGTGCAAGGTGCAGAGGTGGCTCTCAGGGAGGCTGACCAACGCCTGGTCGCTGTCGGCGATCCCGCTTTCCTGCCGGTACGCGAAGCAATCTCCAAAGAGCTGCAGGCACTGCGCAACACCGGTGGTGTCGATCGGGAGCATGCGGCACTACGGCTGACGGGGCTCATCGACACGGTGGACGCCCTGCCGGTAGCGGGCGCCTACAAGGCGCAACAGGGGGACGCACCAGGACAGGCAGAAGCACCCCGGGCACCCGAGAATGTCTCCAACTGGAAAGAGTTCCTGGGGGCCGTATGGGAGGATATCCGCTCGCTGGTGAGCATTCGCAGGCACGGTGAGGAAACCAATGGCCCTACGCCTCTGCTGGCGCCGGAAGAGCGCTATTTTCTGCATCAGAACCTGCGACTGAAACTGGAGACCGCCCGCCTAGCACTGCTCGAGGGTAATCCCCAGATCTACACGTCGAGCCTGGCTGAGGTGGAACAGTGGCTCAACCGCTATTTCCTCGAAGAGGCCGCCGCCACCCGAGGGGCGCTGGAGACCGTAAAGGAAATGCAAGGCGTCAAGGTCCGTCCCGAACTGCCGGACATCAGCGAATCGCTACGGATGCTGCAGCGAGTGCGGAGGCAACTGGGCGAGGAGGATCGGCAGACCGCTTCCGAACAGGAGCCGACCACCGGGGAGTCCCTGTCCGGTGAGCAGCCGGAGGCGACACCATGAAGTTCCTCCTGATCGCACTGCTGGTTCTGGGGGGAGTAGTGGGACTGGCGCTGGTGGTCCAGGAGGACCCCGGCTACGCCCTGTTCTCCTGGGGCGAGTGGACGGTGGAATCGAGTCTCAGCCTGCTGCTGGTCGCCACCATCCTGGCCTTCATCGCACTCTATTTCCTGATTCGGCTACTGGTCGGCAGTTGGCATGTACCGGGGCGCATGGCCCATTGGCGGCAGCAGCAGCGCGCACGGAAGGCCCGGCGCAGTACCCAGGACGGTCTGCTGGCGCTTGCCGAAGGCAATTGGAAGCGTGCAGAGCAGTTTCTGATTCGCAATGTCGCCGATAGCGAAATCCCGTTGATCAACTACTTGGGGGCGGCCCGCGCGGCACAGAAGCAGGGGGCCGATGAACGGCGCGACAACTACTTGTCGCAGGCCCACCAGAGCATGCCGGAAGCGGAACTGGCGGTAGGGCTGACGCAGGCAGAAGTCCAACTCTCCCATGGTCAGACGGAACACGCCCTGGCAACGCTCATGCACTTGCGTTCCATCGCACCGAGGCATGGTTATGTGCTGAATTTGCTGCGCCGCCTCTACCAACAGCTGGGAAGCTGGAAGGACCTGCTGGAGTTGCTTCCGGAACTGCGCCGACAGAAGGTGCTGGAGCCGGAGGCGGCCGAAATGCTGGAGCGCCGGGCCCTTGCGGAACTGCTGCGCCGGCCGGGCCAGAACGCCCCTTCACTGAGGGAGAGCTGGGAGCGCGTGCCCCGCGGACAACGCAATGGCGAACTGCTGCAGCTCTATGTGGAGGGACTGCTTCGAGTCGGCGAACACCAGGAAGCGGAGAAGCTGTTGCGCGACAGCATTCGCCAGAGCTGGAACCCGGAGCTGGTTCGACTGTATGGATTGGTGCAGTCCGACGATCCCGGCCGGCAACTCACATCGGCCGAGTCCTGGCTAGCGGGCCACGACCGTCATCCCGACCTGCTCCTCAGCCTCGGTCGTATTGCCGTGCGCGCCGATCTTTGGGGCAAGGCGCGCGCTTACCTGGAGGCGAGCCTCGGCGTCGAACCCCGGGCAGAGACCTATTGCGAACTAGGGCATCTGCTGGCACGACTCGGAGATGAACAAAAGTCCGGGGAATGTTTCCAAAAGGGGCTGGAACAGGCCACCGGCGGCATCTGTGCCACCTCCATCAAAAGGGGAAACCTGCCTGCCACTCCAAACCCGACGCAAACGACCGGCTGATCTTCCCTCACCTTCCCTGCCTCACCCCTTCCGGAAAAACGCACCGGCCCGGGCCGGATGCCTGTAGGTCGGCCTTCAGCCCGACGGGCTAAAGCCCGACCTACATCGCCGAAGACCGGGGCAGGCTTGAATTGGCGCTATCGATCAATCCTTGGCCCACTCAAAGGCGTCCCCGAAGCAGTGATCGGCCGGCAGACCCTTCGCCCCCAGGGCATCCCGTGCCGTGTAGACCATGTCGGGATGGCCGCAGGCATACATCTCGAAGCCGCTCAGGTCATCGAACTCGGCAGCGGCCACATTCTGCACATAGCCTTTGCGCCCTTCCCAGTCCTCACCGGGGCGGGAGAGCACAGGCCGGTAGTGCACATTCTCGTATTCGGCATCCCAGCTCCTGGCCAACTCGTCGAGATAGAGTTCATCCCTGGAACGTGCGCCCCAGTACAGATAAATGGGTCGGGTGCAGCCCTCGGCCAGGGCGTGCTCGATAATCCCCTTCACCGGGCCGAAGCCGGTGCCGGTGGCGAGCATGATAATCGGACGGTCGGAGTCCTCGCGCAGGAAGAAGCTGCCGTGCGGGCCCTCGATACGGATGATGTCGCCCTCCTTCATCTCGGAGAAGGCACGTTCGGTGAAGCGGCCTCCCTCGACATGGCGGATGTGGAACTCCAGCAGGTCATCCTGGTGTGGCGCATTGGCGAGGGAGAAGGAGCGCTTGCGACCATCCTCCATGAGGAACTGCACATACTGTCCGGCGAGGAATTGCATGCGGCTCTCTTCCGGAAGCTTCAGCCACAGGCGCATGACTTCACCAATCCGCTCCATGCGGCTGACCTTGGCCGGATACTGCTTGACCGGGATCTCTTCGGCGGCGGCAACCTCATGCACCTCCACCGTCACGTCTCCCTCCGGCTTGGCGATACAGAACAGGGCATAGCCTTCCCCCTGCTCCTCATCGGTAATGGCCATCGGTTCATCATCGTACCGGACTTCGCCCCGGCTCACTTTGCCTTTGCAGGCCCCGCAGGCACCGTTGCGGCAACCGTAGGGAAAGGCATAACCGCTGCGCAGCGCCGCATCGAGGATGCTCTCGTCGTCCTCGGTATGGAAGGCATGGCCGCTCGGTTGAACTTCGACTTTACTCATGGGTGGTCCTTTATCGCATTCAGTCCGCAAAACTAACCCGAATCGTTCATGAATTCACCGCAAAAGCCGCCGTCAACGCAGGATAATGGCTTATTATCGCCGGACGGGGCGCCGGCAACGCTGAACAATTCGGGTTAAAATGGTCAGGTATTGGACTAGTTTGCCACACTTGGGTGCTGTTTTGGATAGAGTCTTCATCATCGGTTTCGGCGATATCGGACGCCGCGTGGCCGCACAGTACCGCAATCCAGACACGATCGTCACGGGCTTGACCCGTCATCCGGAGCTAGCCGGCAGCACTCCGGAAGAGGTGCGAATGGTGTACGGTGACCTGGATCGACCCGCTACGCTGGAGGGGCTTCCGACCGCCGGTGCACTGGTGTACTACTTCGCCCCGCCACCGGCGGAGGGCATCAGCGACCCGCGCATGGCGGTTTTCCTTGAAGCAGCCTCCCATGCCCCTCCGGTGCGCGTGGTCTACATCAGCACCAGCGGCGTCTATGGCGATCGTGCCGGCGCCTGGGTGGACGAGACGGCCGAGCCTCGCCCCGAAACCGATCGGGCACGACGCCGGCTCGATGCCGAGGAGCGGTTGCGGGATTGGGGTCGGCAGCAGCAGGTTCCGGTGGTGATTCTGCGCGTCGGCGGGATCTATGGCCCGGGTCGGCTACCGGTTGCGCGGCTTCGCAAGGGCTTGCCGGTATTGCGGGAATCGGAGTGTGGCGCTACCAGTCGTATCCACGTGGAGGACCTGGTCGCGGCTTGCCGGGCCGCTGCCGAATGCGGCCAAGCGGATCGCATCTACAACGTGAGCGATGACCATCCCGGCACGATGACCGGCTACTTCAAGGCAGTGGCGGCGAGGCTCGGCCTGCCGGCGCCTCCCGAAATCTCGATGGCCGAAGCCGAAGGCCGGCTCAGTGAGGCGATGCTCTCCTATCTGACCGAGTCCCGGCGCCTCGACAACCACCGCCTGATCGAGGAGCTGGGCGTGCGTTTGCGCTACCCCGACCTGGAGAGCGGTCTGGCAACCATCGACCCCGCCCGGGAATCAATCCGCTAGACCAGGCTCCGCGTGGATGGCTCGCAAAGTGGCGGGTGAAATCTGCGACAAAGCCGGGGGAAACGGTTGCACCTGCTGGCATCCACCCGAAAACCGTAGGATGGGGTGAGCCTGCGAACCCCATCATTGCTCGGGATGCGCAGCCTCCTCGATGGGGTTCGCGGGGCCCACCCCATCCTGCATTCCTGCTGTCAGCACCGGCTATCCAACACCAAACGCTTGATGGGGTTCGCAGGCTCACCCCATCCTACATTTAAGTTGCCTACGCAAAGACTTGAGCATTCGGCTCGAGTTCAAACGTTTCGTTTCAATGATTGGAGAAATAGTTGACAGCCCAACCATCCATTATTAGACTTAGTCTTAATCTTGATGCGCCGACTCGGGATTGGACGGAAAATCGGCGGATCATGGGACAGCCGCGGTACGGCGGTCTGTCCGGGGACTGAACACCGGTCCCTGAATCGTGCACCACTTGCTGAGTACTACCCCCTTTACGGCAGCTCTCCAGCTGCCGTTTTTTTTGCCTGGGAGTGCGGCGGGGTACAGATCGCTCCACCTTTTCGCCGACTATCGTGACGGCCTGAAGGCCGACCTACGCAAAGGTGCCATCGCCGCAGAGGGCACTGACCCCCCATGGCTACCCTGTGGCTTAACGGTGACACGCAGCTGCAGGTCGACAGACGTCTTCCGGGAATCAGGGGCTTGCATTGTTTTCCCGTGAACGGCGTTTGAATTCCGTTTCAACGTCAACCCCTATGGACGCAGTTGCGGCCCGCGTGCTTGGCGGCATAGAGGGCGTTGTCCACCCGCTTCAGCAGGGTGTCGGCGCCTTCACGGGGCTGGTACTCGGCAATTCCGAAGCTGGCGGTAATGGTTCCCACCGGTGAAAACCGTGCCCGTTCCAGTTCGACCCGAAGTTTCTCCGCCAGGAACCGGCCACTCTCCAGCTGCGTTTCGGGCGTGAGAATGACGAACTCCTCTCCACCCCAACGGGCAAGAACATCGGCCGAACGCACTGCATTTTGCAGACACGAGGCGACATGCTTGAGGGCTCGATCGCCTACGTCGTGACCGTGAGCGTCGTTGACCGATTTGAAATCGTCGATATCCAGCAGTATCAGCGTCACCGGGCACTCATAGCGATCCGCGCGATCCAGCTCGCGCTCCAGGTGTTCAGTGAAACAGTGCCGGTTTAACAGCCCGGTGAGAAAATCGTGGCAGGCACGGCGCTCCATCTCGGCCTCCAGGGCCTTACGGTTACTGATGTCCATTCCCACGCCGACGATTGCGGCCCGTGTATGCTCGGGCTCGTCTATGGGCATGGCATTGATGACGTAAGGCACCTTCCGTCCCGTAAGGGTCTGCAGTTCCACCTCGATGGAAACCCCCGCAACCCTGGCGGCGGTGAATGCCTCGACACAGGCCTCGAAATCGCTTGGGGCCGCCAGATCGGTCAGCCGCATCTGTGCCAGGGCCTCGGAGGTGTAGCCCAATTCCCGTTCGAAATTGACATTCCAACGCAGTAGTCGTCCCGAGAAATCCAGAAGAAAAAATATTTCCGGAAGGCTGTTGATGACGGCATTGGCAAACTGTTTTTCCCGCACCGCGATCTGCTCCGCTGCGGTTTCCGCCTCTTTTCGATCGCTGATGTCGCGGCAAATAGTGGCGAGAAAAGCGGGTTTCCCCGAGCCATCCCGCGGTGCCAGGATGACCTGGGACACCGGCAGATTCCGGTTTTCCATGCGAATGACGCCTTCGGACTGCCAGATGCCTTCCCGCAGCGCCGTCGGAATCCCTTCCCGTCGGATCCGTTCGGAGGCCTCATCAGAAAACAGGCGGCAGGAAGCGTAGTCACTGATACCGCAGTGTTCCAGAAGCGCCCGGGCCCGGCCGTTGAAGTAGTTGGGGGTGGCGTCCACATCACCGATACAGACGTAATCCGGGCTGGCCTCGACTACGGCCGCCAGGCGCTGACGCTCCTGATCCGCGAGCTCGCGCTCGATGATGCCCGCCAAGGAGTCGGAAACGGCACGGACGAAGGCCGATTCGGCGTCGTCTTGAATATGGCCCGCCGGAACATAGAGGTTGAGGACACCGAGCACGCCTTCACTGGAGAGGATCGGCTGGCAATAATGGCCATGATCGGTGATGCCGTCGAATCGAACCGGGTGATCGTCGCCCAGGTGCTGGCGGAAAACGGTGGCACCCTGTGCTGCCGCCTGGCCGCAAAGACAGTATCCGAAAGGAACGCTGTCGCACAGGCACTGTAACTCGGGATTCAGATGGCGCTGTGCCACCAGGCGCAGTTCCCGGCCCCGGGCCAGAAAAACAGACCCCTCTTTTTCAAGCCCGAGCCAGGAGACCTCGAACAGGATATCGAGAACCTTGTCCAACTTTTCGACCAGGGAAATCGGGCGCAGGCCCAGACTTAGGATCCGGCTGAGGGCTTCCTGCGCCTCTTTTTCATTACGCAGCGCCCTCTCCACACTCCGGTGGTTCTTTTTCAGGCGAAGGGAATAGATGCCGGCCGAAAGCTTGTCCGCCAGCTCGCCGAGCTCTTCAGCTTCCCGCTGATCGAAACTCCCGGTACGGGAGGCGAGGATGACGAGAGCACCGTAGGTCTCTTTGTTCCAGCGCAAGGGCAGAGCGATACAGGAGCGACTGTTCCCAAAATCAGCTTTATCGCACCCAGGTATGGAGGAGTCGCTATCACTGCGGACAATGACCGTTTTGCCAGTGCGGATCGCAGTAGTGGCGGGGCCGCTACCCGCGCACGAAGAGGCCCGGCCGGTGCACACCTGGGCCAGGTAGCCGGATTCGTATCCTGCGTGCGCCATTGGTCGCAAGACCTGATTCGCCCCGTCCTCGCCAGGGTAGGCAACCCATGCAAAACGGTATGCGCCGTGATGTACAGTGATGTCGCATATGCCCTGGAGCAAATCCGCCTCGCACCCGGCCGAAGTCAGTACTTCGGTCGCGGCACGGACTGTGGCCAGTGCCCGATTCATGCAGGACTCCACTCCCCCTTTTGTCTCCATCCACAATCCTTATCCGACCGTTCCTTGTGAACTGCTTCGGTTGCTCCGGCTACCAGACCGCCACAGCAGGAATGAGTATAGCTTGAACTTGCCATTCGGAAACGCCGGCAAATCGCCTTGGCATCCGGGGACAAAAACCGGTTAGTCTGTCTTTTGCAGGGGCTTCAGCCCCGTCCGTGAGAGCTGCACGACCTGGGGCAGCAGACGTTCCAGGGCACGGTTCGCCGCCACGACTCCGCCATACGCATCATCTGTCGGGGCCGGCTCGGACGTCCGCAGGATACGATTGGCAATAATCTCTCCACTGGCCACATCAACGACCTGGACGCGTAGCGCCAATTCGAGCCGACTGGTATCACGACGGAAGTCGTGGATGAGATAAAGCAGCCGGGTCTGCAAACGCAAATCAGCCGGCAACCGTTGGGAGCTGTCCAGGACCGCACTAAACAAACCGGCACTCTCCAGCGCCTCAACCAGCAGCGGCTGCAACATCTTCGGCAGCGGGGCGGCCCATTCACTGAAGGCGAAGTAGGCCAGTTCGAAAGGCTGCTCCCGATAGGCCATGCCCGTAGTGCTGAATCCGGGACTGGCAACCGGCGTTGCCACCTCGATCACGGGGCCGTCGGCGTCCACCGAACACACACTCGGCTCTACCGCCAGCGTATAGGTCATGGTGGAGGGAGTGCGGCTCGGCAAACTGCACCCGGTCAGTAACAGGGCGATCAGCAAGGGCATGGTGATGTGACGGATCATGGTCTCTCTCCGGGCCCCGGCGTAGGCTCCCGACCGAACAGCAGCATGGAGGGACTTCTTTCGAGTTGCCGGGTGAAGCTGTTCAGGGTCTCGCTGAGAGAGGAAAGATCGCCGAGCAGGCGTTCGGCGCGTGGGGCGAGTTCGGCCTGCAAACTATCGGTGGTTTCGCCAACTCCCGAGGCAGCCTGATCGATGGTCTCCATTGCCTGGCGGGCACCCTCCACTGCCTGTCGGGTTTCGGTCAGCAGGGACGGGAGGGCCTCGTTGGCGCGCGCCGTGAACTGTTCCGTGTGGGAGAGCGTGCGCCCCAGCGTCCGGGTTTGTTCTGCAAGCTTTCCCGTCATGGTATCCAGGTTGGCAAGCGTGCGGTCTACTGCACGAAGATTATCTTCGCTGAGCAGTGTGGCCGTTCGCTCGGTGATCCGCGCCAGATCGACCGAAGCGCTACGAAGCTGCTCCATCAGCTCCGGCAACAGCTCCTCCAGGCTTGCCGTCAGTGAGGGTCGGGTAGAGATCACCGGATAGGGATGCTGCTCGGATGTGCGAGTAAGTGGCGGACTATCGGGACTGCCTCCGGTCAGGTTGACGAACTTCAATCCGGTGATATAGCTCTGGTATTCGATCAGGGCCTCGGTATCCTCCTTCACGGGCGTGTCCTGTTTCACCTCGAGTAGCAGCCGCACCCGCTGGGGGTCCTGTGGATCGAGACTGATGTTCGCTACACGACCTACGCTGACGCCGTGATAAGTCACCGGTGCGCCGATATTCAGCCCATCGACCGACTGTGAAGTAAAGGCGACATAGCGGTGCATCTCCGGCTGGAGGCCACCCGCTGCAAACCACAGGATGGAGATGCCAAGGCCGCCGCCCAGCAAAATGACAAACAATCCCACCAGCATATAGTTCACCCGGGGTTCCACGCAGCCTCCCTGGCACCACGACCACGGTTACCCTGGAAATAGGCCTGAACCAGGGGGTGCCCACTCCCGCTTATCTCCTCCATCGTCCCGCCCGCCAGAATCCGCCCTTCCCCGAGAAAGATGGCCCGATCCGCAGCCCGCCAGAGAGTGTCCAGATCATGGGTGATCATCACCACGGTAAGGCCCAGCGAATCACGCAGCTGCAAAATGAGTTCGTCCAGCGCATCAGCGCTTGCCGGGTCCAGCCCGGCCGTCGGCTCATCGAGAAACAGCAGTTCCGGATCCAGGGCCAGGGCACGGGCCAGGGCCGCGCGCTTCAGCATTCCGCCGCTCAACTGGGACGGCAGCTTGCGTCCGCTCTCGGAAGCCAGGCCCACCAGAGCGAGCTTCAGACAGCCGAGCTCATGGCGAAGCCGGGGCGACAGCGTAGTGTGTTCGAGGAGGGGCGCCTCCACGTTCTGCTGGACGGTCAGGCTGCTGAACAGGGCGCCGTGCTGAAACAGGACGCCGGTTCGCTGCCGCAAACCCTCCTTTTCCGCCCGCCGCGACGCCTCACCAAAGATCCTGATCGTCCCGGCGGTCGGTTCCTGCAACAGCAGGGCCTCCCGCAGCAGCACCGTCTTGCCCGAGCCGCTGCCACCCACAACGGCGAAGATCTCCCCCCGTCGGACCTCGAAGTTGAGGTCTTCGTGGATGCAGTCGCCTGCAAAGCAGGTATGCAGGTTACGCACCTCCAGGACGTATTCGTTCACCATCACAAAAGCGGCCAATGTTCTGTAGGGGCGAGTGCCCCCCTTAACGGTAGTAAAAACCACTCGCTAGGAACCTGTCCGAGAATAGCGGGCGTCACGAGGGCAAGACTGATTGAGTCAGATCTTTCGGTCATTTGCGGCGAATAGTGGTTCTATTTAACGAGAATGAGCGGGAAATCTGGCCAATCAGGCTTGGCCGCAGCAGGTCAGTCTATTCTCCGACAGGCTCCTAGATTCCAAACCAGCTGAAGAGTACAGAGAACGCCGCATCGGCGACGATTACCAGAAAGATAGACTGAACGACGCTGAGGGTGGTCTGCCGGCCGACGCTGTCGGCCGCGCCGGTAACCCGGAACCCCTGAAAACAGCCTACGGTGGCGATAATTACGGCAAACACCGGCGCCTTGACCAGGCCCAGCACAAAAGACGACATGGAGATGGCCTCGGGGATGCGGTCGAGAAACGATTGGAAGCTGATGTCGAGCAGCGATTTGGCCATCAGCATGGCCCCGAAGATTCCGGTCACGTCGGCCAGCAGGGTTAGCAACGGCAGAGTGATCACGAGCCCCAGAACCCGCGGCAGCACCAGTAAATCGAACGGGGGAATACCAATCGTGCGTAACGCATCCAGCTCTTCGGTGACCTTCATGGTGCCGATTTCAGCGGTATAGGCGGCACCGGTGCGTCCCGCAACGATGACAGCGGTCATCAAAGAGGCCAGCTCCCGAAAAATGGTGAGGGCGGTGAGGTCGACGATGTAGATATTGGCGCCGTAGATCCGCAACTGCACGCTGCCCTGGTAGGCCAGCGTGACCCCCAGAAGAAAAGAGAGCAACGCAACAATCGGCACCGCACGGACGCCGGCCTCCTCCACTTCCGCGAGGATGAGTCGCAGGCGCAGATGCCGCGGCCGCATCAAACGATTGAAAAGTGCGGCGGCGGACTCTCCGATGAAACCGAGCAGTGCACCGGACACCTTCAGATGATCATGGCTGGCACGGCCGAGCTGCTCCAGTGTGCCCTGACGCCTCGGCGGCTCCACCGGCCGGATCTCCAAGCGCCGCGACTGCACTAGATCGAACAGGGTCCGCCGATGCCCCTCCAGGTGCTCAATCCGCCACTCCCGTTGCTGACTCTCCAGTGCCCCGATCAGCTTTCCCAGCGACCAGGCGCCGGCAGTGTCCAGCGCCTGCAGTTCACCGGCGTCGATGATCACCGCCCGACCCGACCACCATCCCGGCGACGGCATGAGATCATCGAGCGACGCAACGGCGGTGGTTACCCAGTAGCCGGTCAGGCGCACGCGCGGGCGCTCGTCCTCGAAAACCAGTCCGGCACTCTTTGGCGGTAATCGTGCGGTCATGGACCGGCCCGGCTACTCACCGCAGGCGCCTGCAGTGGAGAACTGGTAACCACGGGGTGAAACGAGTTGTTCGGGTTATTTCCCCCGTGCGCCCCCGTGTTCCCCGTGGTGGGCTGCGGAGCGGCAAGTAGTCCTGGCAATGAATTCATGGAAAGTATCCGAAAATCGGGGAATCTACCGATTGAGGATAGACACCCCGTTTTGCGAACGTTTGAAACACCCGCGCGGATCAGTCGGTCCAGAGCTCTCCTTCGCGCAGGATCACACCCGCACCGAAACGGCCCATCTCCCGGTCCAGCACCGATGCCAGCCATTCGGTCTCTTCCGGCCCGGCCCGTTCCAGACGGAAGCGGCGGGTGCGCATCGGGACCATTCGCAGGCGTTCCAGGCTGCCCGTGCCGGGATCCAGAAAGGGGAAATACATCAGCGACAGATCGCCACGATAGGCGTCATGGCCGCCGATACCTTCGTAGTCGTTGAGAAAATCCCCGCAGCCGTAAAGGATCAGTCGCCCCTGATGGATCTCGAATCCTTTGATGTGGTGTGAAGAGTGGCCGTGAATCAGGTCAAAACCGGCCTTCTCGATCAAGGCGCGGGCAAAGGTCTGCTGTTCCACAGAGATGTCGTAACCCCAGTTGCCGCCCCAGTGAATGGAGGCGATGCAGAAGTCGCCCGGTGCGGCGTATTCCCGCTTCTTTTCGGCCAGTCGCTGCACGTTTCCTTCCGAAAGCGCGTCCAGACGGTTGACTCCGGCGCGCTCCTCTCCGGCCGCCCAATCATCAGGGATGCCGCTGCTGCCGGTCCCCAGCCCGAACACCAGTAGACGCTGCCCCCCCGGGAGGTCCAGCACTGCCGGCGCCGCAGCCTCCTCCCGGTTGCGTCCCGCCCCGGCCAGCTTCAGGCCGGCGTGCCGCAGCGTCTCCAGGGTCTCCTCCAGCCCGCTGTAGCCCCAGTCCATGACGTGGTTGTTGGCAAGAACACAGCAGTCGATATGAGCCGCTGTGAGGCAGGGGGTATTGCCTGGATGCATTCGGTAGTTGATACCTTTGCGGGGCCAGTAATCGGGGCTGGTGGTAATGCTGGTCTCGAGATTGATGATCCGGGCGTCGGGAGCGGCCGCCCCCAGCACATCGAGGGCATCGCCCCAGATGTAACCGAAATCCACCGGACGCGGGATCGGGCCGTTGGCGATTTCAGCGAGCTTCAGGTAGTCGCGGGCATCGCGCACATAGGGTTCATGGATAACCGGATCACCAGCATGAGGGAGTATCTGGTCGATGCCCCGCCCGGTCATGACGTCGCCGCAAAGAAAAAACTGCAGCTGTCTCCGCCCGGTCTTTGTTTTCGCCATGGAGATACCTTCTGCCATGCGCCTGTTCGAAGTCTCAGAGGTGCGGACCCGGGTGTCAAAGTGAAGGTTTTTTCCAACCGTCTGCAACATACGCGCTTTCATCG
This sequence comes from Thiohalomonas denitrificans, assembly GCF_900102855.1. Taxonomy (NCBI): domain Bacteria; kingdom Pseudomonadati; phylum Pseudomonadota; class Gammaproteobacteria; order Thiohalomonadales; family Thiohalomonadaceae; genus Thiohalomonas; species Thiohalomonas denitrificans. The sequence continues at coordinate 18,530 of NZ_FMWD01000012.1, read as the reverse complement.
CCCGAAAATGGCACGGGGCGGGCCCGAATGCTTTACAATCCAGCGAATACCGGCCATCCCACCCATTGACTCCGGATGCATCATGACTGCTGACACTGGACTATCCGAGCAGGAACTTGTGGAACTCGACGACTTCCTGCTCTCCGAGGCGTGCGACGACGATGCACTGTCGGTCGATGAGGCGCACGGTTTTCTGACCGCACTGATTGTCGGACCCGAGCCGGTGGCGAGCGAGGCCTGGCTCCGGGCGGTTTGGGGGGAACCGCGTTTCGCCGATGAGGAGCAGGCGAAGCAGATGACCGACAAGCTGGTGCGTCTCTACGACAACATCGAGGCGACCCTCCGGGAGGGCCATCCTTTCGAACCGCTGGTGGTCGAGGAGGAGGAAGAGGGCGAGACCTTCGAGGCCTACGAGGGCTGGTGTTTCGGCTTCATGCTCGGGGTCGAGGAGCAGGAGGCACAATGGAACCCCCTGCCCAAGGATCCGCAGGCACTGCTTGCACCCATGGGCCAGCTGGCGCTGCTGACCTCGGACGAGGAGGAGCCCGATATGGACGAGGCCGAGTACGAGGCCTGGGTCGAATTGCTGCCCGGCGCGGTCGCGGGACTCTACGCCTTCTGGCACCGGGACATGTAAGGGCACTTCTAGTAATCCAACACGGTTCTGCTCGCGGCCGTTTTGTTCGCTGGCAAGGCGCAGCGAGCGATGTGTGGTTATTCTACATGAGCGAGCTGCAACGCAGTCCAGCGGACAAAACGGCCCGAGCCCGGAGGGTTGGATTACTAGAAGTGCCCTTAACCACCCAACGCCTCGGCGATCAGCCGGAAACGGAAATCGAGTTGGTCCTTCACCCTCAGGCCGCCACCCAGTGCGGAAAACGGCTCGATGCCGAACTCGCTCTGGTGCAGCGAAAAGGAGCCACGGGCCTCGATGGTATCCGATGAACCGGTCAGCGTGACGGGTATCTCCAACCGACGGGTCTGTCCGTGCAGCGTGAGATCAACCGCGAGCCGCAGGACATCTCCGTCACGCGACGCCAACGGCTCGGCACGCAGCCGGACCCAGGGATAGCGCTCCGCTTCCAGCACCTCGACAAGCATGTTTCGGCGAGTGCCGCGAATGTCTTCCTGAGTCAATTCGCTCTCGAACCCCGCTGACGCACGTATCTCCGGTTCATCGACCTCCAGGTCGTAGACCGATAGATAGAGATCCACCTGCCCGGTTTCGGCCCCTTCCCCTCTTTGCACATAACCCTCCAGGCGTTGGGTCGAGACCGTATGGGCGTGGCCGAGCGTGGGGGCGAGAGGGCCTTCGGGAAGGACGTCGACCACCATCACTGAGCGCTCCGGATCGATGCGATAGACCTGAGCCCCCTCGGCCGCAGCCTGCCGGTAGGCCTGTTCGGGAAATCCCGCAGGCGGCCCCACCGGGGGCGGTTTCTCGACCGGCGGCGAGACAGGGGCACAGCCCGCCAGCAGTAGGGCCGCGACCGACCACACAGTCAACCCTTTAAATACCCGTATACCACTCATAGCCACGATCCTCCCAGTAACCGCCTTTACCGCCGCGTATCTCACCCAGTTTTTCGACCAGTTCAATACGGTCAATGTACTTGGCCATCTTGTAGCCCAACTGGCGCTCTGCCCGAAGCCGCAGGGGCGCCCCGTAGGGAACCGGCAACGACTCATCGTTCCAGTCGTAGGCAAGCAGGGTCTGCGGATGGTAGGCCTCTTCGAAATCGATACTCTCGTAGTATTTGGCGCCGCTCGGTTCCATGGTGTCGAAGCAGTAGAACACCACGTAACGGGCTTCCGGGCGCGGCCGGACCAGCTCCAGCAAGGCCGCCAGTCGGACGCCCCGCCACTTGGCAATTGCGCTCCAGCCCTCGACACAGTCATGGCGGGTGATCTGGGTCCGGGCGGGCATCGCCCGCAACTGCTCCAGTGATAACCGTATCGGACGCTCTACCAGGCCGCCGACTTCGAGGCGCCAGGGGGCAAAACCTGCCGCAGCCAGCTGTCGGTAATCCGTATCAATGGGGAAGCGGGTGCCGTTGCTGGGGAACCGGGGCGACAGGTCGGCCTCGGTGAATTCACGCGCCATGGAGGTCCGGCTGGCGAGCAGGTGGTGCAGACGCTCGTTCAGCGTCTCGGCGCGGGCCAGCAGGCGCGGGAACCACTCGGTTCGAGAAAGGCCATCGCAGCCGCTTAAAAGGGGCAGCAGCGACAATCCTCCCATGTGCCGAAGGAAGCGGCGCCGTCCGCCGGTAGACCTTGCCTTTTTCATCCCTTGCCCCCCTTGATTCGCAGCCGCCCGATGATCATGGCGCGCAGTTGGTTCAACGGGCCGACAAACACGACCATGGCAACATGAACAAGCACGAACAGCACCAGCGCAAAGGCGACAAGAAAATGCAGACTACGCGCCGACTGGCGCCCCCCGAACAGGTCGAGCAGCCACGGGAATACGCTATTCAGCCAGGGAGACATGGTCAGTCCGGTCAAGATGATGAGCGGCCCGGCCAGGAAGATTACGCCGAGATAGCTCAGCTTCTGCAGCGGGTTGTAACCGCCCGCGACCTCGGCCCGCAGGCGGCGGGGACTGAGGTGCCGGAGGAGCGAGGTCCCGAATCCCTTCAGTTCAGTGCGGCGCAGCAGCAGATCCCGACGAAGGTGCCCTGTGATGATGATATAGACGACGTAGAACAGGCCATTGATCACAAACAGCCAGGCAAAAAAGAGGTGCCATCGGCGCCCCATGGCAAGCCAGCGGGTACTCGGAATCGTGGCCCATCCGGGGAACGCTCTCTGCTCGAGTGTGCCTGCGGGGCCTTCCGAAACACCGAGTATGCCGGTGGTATCGAATTCGCGGCTAAACAGTCGGGTATAACCGCGTAGCTGCCCAGAAGCGGCCAACCGCGCACTGAACTCGAGCCAGGCAGCGTCCGGGTCGGAACGACTGCCCCAGTAAAGGGAGGGATGCGCATTGAGGATCTGCAATCCGCTTCCGAGCATGAACGTCAGGAACAGTACATTCAGCCAGTGGGTGACCCGCACCGTCGCCGTATGACGGTAGACTTCGCCTCGAGCCTTGTGATCGGGTTCGGGCTTCGCGGATTCCATAGGCGCTCCGGAACTTTGGAGGTTCGGCTTTGCCGAAGGTATAGCCCAAAAGCCATTCGCAGCCGAAAAAAGAATGCACCCGGACGACCTGCACTTGCGTTCCCCTGGATAGCGTACGTACATTCATCTGCCTACTATCCTGTGCGGAAGTTCACTGCCATGTGAACCCGTCGCAAGAAGCCCGATTGCTGCACCGGTAAGGTCTGCGAAACCCTGAAACCCTGGAAGCCGCCGCTTACGTGATTCACCGTCTTTTGAGAACCTACCTCCGATGGTTTTTCCTGATCCTCCTCCCGGTAACCGGGGTCCTGGGGCTTCCGCTTTTGCACCACGTACAGATGCCGAGCGCGTTCGGTCAGGCCACCACTGTCGGTGAATGTGCTCAACTGCCCCCGGACTGGCTGGCCGGCGGTGCCCTTCCGGAATCCACTTTTCTGAACAATGCGCCACCCCTTCGGGCGGTCACCTTCAATCTCCACTCGGGCCTCGGCCCGGATTGGCAGCTATGGGTCGACCGCGCCACGGCAGAGCAAAACCTGCGCCGCATCGCACGCCGGATCGCGAGCGCGGCCCCCGCGAATGCACCGGTCGATGTGGTGAGCCTCAACGAGGTGGATTTCGACTCCCGTCGCAGCGGCTGGCTGGATCAGGCGGCGTTTCTGGCCGCAGAGCTGGAAAAACTGACCGGCTATGCTTACCGGATACGGAGAGGCGAGACTTGGAGCCGCGATATCCCCGGGCTGGAGGTGCGATTCGGGAACGCGCTGCTATCGCGCCACCCCATCCTGGAAACCCGGGACTGCCTGCTTGGTTCGGATTGCCCCGGCGTGCCATCGGCCTCACCGCGGCAGGCCGGTTGGCTGGGTTCAATGGAGGAACCACGCGGCGTGCTCAAGGCACGGATCGCCGTCGCCGGCCGAGAGCTCGATCTGCTGGTGACTCACCTTGAGCCGTTTGTTCCGGAGCGGCGCGAACGCCAGGCTGCCGAGGTGCTGGCCCGATTTGTCGAAAACGACGTACCGACCGTGTTGATGGGAGACATCAATGCAGTACCCAGCCCAATGACAGCTATGCGGCGGCATTTCGCGGCGGATCGGACCCATGACGTACTCTCCAGTGGTCCGCTGATCGATGCCCGGCTCTGGGTGGCTGCCCGTGATGCGGTCAAGTTGGAAACCTGGGCGACCTACCCCGCAGGGGCTCCGCAGTGGCCGCTGGATGCGGTATTCGCCACCCCGGATCTGTTGCCATCGGAAGTGACCGTGCTCGATAGCGAGGCCTCGGACCACCACGGGCTGGCGGTCCGCTATAAGTGGGCGACGGCACCGACCATGGTTGGCTATAGCGCCTGGCGCGATAGCCTGCGGCGCAACCAGTGGACCCGGATTCTGGCCTGCGATCTGGCGGGCGACGAGTCCGAGCGGATTCGGCGCCTGGAGCGACTCACTTCCATGACCGGGGGAAGTGCATCGTAACCCGGGATCAAATCGCTCGGCGGATATCCTCGACACAGAAAGCCTGACCACACAGATGGGGTAGTGCGGAATTTCTCCGAAGCCGAATCGACCGGGACAGGGAATGGCATGAAGCGTCTGCTTCGCACGATATCGATGATGGCTGCCGTGCTGGCCCTGTTATGGGGCGCCGGAAATCTGCTGCTGGAGGTGCAGCTTCCAACCGCCCCGGAAGGGCGCGGCGCCTTCCCGGACCCCATGGATCCGGAGATGAACCTCTCCGATGTATTTCTCGCGCTACCCGCCGCGAATGGGAGTGAACAGAGCCGCGTCGCGTTGCTGGATGACAATGCAACAGCATGGCTCACTCGCTGGCGGCTTCTGGCCGAAGCCCGGCAAAGCATCGACGTCAGCTATTTTATTCTCAAGCAGGATGTCTTCGGCGCCGCTCTGCTGGGGCACCTGATTAAAAAGGCGCGGGAAGGCGTGCGTATCCGAGTGCTGCTCGATGCCATGGGCACCGAAATGTCCCGGGACAGGCGCGGCAACGGCTATCTCGGGGTTCTGGTACGAACACCGGGCGTGCAGGTGCGGGTCTACCGGCCGCTCAAATACCGCTACCTCGATGCCTTCCTGACCCTCAACCCGGCAGCAGTCATCGCCAGCGATCACGACAAAATCCTGGTCGTGGATGGTCGGCGTGCGCTTACTGGCGGGCGCAATATCTCCCGGGAATACTTTAGCCCGCCAGCCGATGACCCGACTGCCTTTCACGATACGGACGTCCTCCTCGCCGGCAGGCAGATTGCAGCAGCCATGACGACGGCCTTCGAGGCACAGTTCACGAGTGGAGAAGCGAAACCGATGCAGAGCGGGGCACTGCATCTCGATGGCTCCGAGGACGACCTGCTCGAGGCCTACCAGTTGATGGATGAATGGCTGCGAGGGCTCGGGCTACCGGACAGGACCGCGGATATCGAGCAGACCTGGGCTCACCAGCTACAAGGCATGCCCGGCCTGCACGGAATCCTCGACTCTGAATCCCCGGGGTACGAATCGACACGCGTACGGCTGCTGAACAGTCGCACACGACTAATCAACCCCAATGATGCCATCACCCGCAGTCTTATTCGATTGATCCGCAGCGCCCGAGAAGAGATCTTCATCCAGAGTCCCTATCTGGTGCTGCTCAAGGACGCCGCCGAACTGCTGGAGGAGGCTGCCGAGCGGGGCGTGCGCATCACCATCCTGACCAACGGTCCCGCCGCCCGGGACCGCGCCATCGGCCAAGCCTTTTTCTTTGATCAGTGGCCACGGCTGCTCCAGCGGATCCCCTCATTACAGTTGTATGTGGGCGGAGACCGCCACAATCTCCACAGCAAGATCGCCGTCGTGGATCGGCGGGTTTCGCTGGTCGGCACCTATAATTTTGATCCACTGAGCATGCTGGTCAATAGTGAACTGGTGATCGTCGCCGATTCCGAAGCACTGGCGGAACGTGTACTCGAAAAGCCGGAACGACTGATGGCCGCCGGACCACCGCGGACCTACCGCTATCTGCTCGCGCCGGCCGGCGATCAGACCGATGCTCCTGCAATGATTGAATTCGGGCCTACGGACCACTGGCAAGCGAAACAGTGGCCCGCCGTCGCCGCCTACCAATACTGGCTGATCAAACCGCTACGGGTACTGGATACGCCGCTGCTGTAATCCCCCGGCCCTCCAATCGCTTCCCCCGTTATCGGTTTGGTGCTCCAGGTCTACTGGCTTGGGGAATCCCCCAGATCCCGATATTGCGGTGACGAGCCACGCGCTCCTGGGCATGATATTCGAAAGGAGCTTCGGGGCGGGCCATCGCCCATCCATTCTTCAACAGGAAAGACGCCAGATCTTCGCCCTCGGCAAAGGGGGCACCGTCGGTCATGCACTGCGCCTCTATGCTCCCGTCCGGTCTCGTGTCCATAGTGCGACAGCGGATAAAACCCTCCACTTTGAGGGACAACGCCAGTACCGGACGCGGACCACAGCGCACCGGGCGCATGAACGTAAAACAGGTTTCATCCTCCAGGGGAATGTGAATGCCCCACAAGTAAACCGTTCGATTCCCCACGCCTATGCTGCCGTCGTCCCGCACAAACCCCAGTCCACCAAAGCTCTGGGCATAAACCCCGGAGCCAAACAGTAACGATAACAGTACGACCCACCTGAAAAGCATGCGATGAAATGCGTTTGCAACCATGCGACAAACCTGTCCGGAAAAAGACCGATGAACGCCACTCCGGTATTACTAAAAAGCGTAGCCCTTGCGGTTGCGGTGTTTCGCGCTAGCGTTCCCGATAGAGGCATTGGCCGTTCGGATTTCCCGACCGTCCTCTGAGCTTCAAGGAGGTGTGCCATGGAACAGAGGCAGCGCTGGCAGGACTGGGTAAGCCTGATACTTGGTATCTGGCTCTTCCTTTCACCATTTTTCGGAATCGGCATTGTCGAAACAGCAGCATGGAACTCGTGGATTTTCGGTGCTGTGGTTGCCGTGATGTCCGCCTGGGCCCTCGCCCGCCCGCAGATTTGGGAGGAGTGGATCAATCTGGTGGTAGGCATCTGGATCCTCATTGCCCCATTCGTGCTGGCATTCACTGCGGAGAACGCCGCGATGTGGAATCACGTCATCGTAGGATTTATCGTGGCGGCCGATGCAGTCTGGGTGATGTCCCAGAGGCCGGTGCGGCGCCAGGCGTAACAGGCCACCGGCGAGGCCAAAACGGCCTCGCCACCTTTTTTCCCTCCCGAGCATACACTCGCCCAGGCCGGGGCCGCGGCCTTTGCACTCCTGAACTTTCTAACGTCTATCTTTGATGGCACGGTATGGAGAGACAGGAGTGCGACCTTGGAACACATCGCCGATCCGGTATTTCTATCGCGCTTTCAGATGGCGTTTACCCTGGCGTTTCACATTCTCTTCCCAACACTGACGATCGGCCTCTCGATCTTTCTGGTTGCACTGCACGGTGCGTGGCTGCGCACCCATGACCACGCCTACATGGTGTTGTTCCGGTTCTGGATGAAGATTTTCGGCCTTGCATTCGGCGTCGGCGTGGTCTCCGGCATCGTGCTTTCGTTCGAATTCGGCACCAACTTCAATGGATTCTCCCGCACCACCGGCAATGTACTGGCGCCGCTGCTCTCCTATGAAGTACTGATGGCGTTTTTTCTCGAAGCCAGCTTTCTCCCCATCCTGCTGTTCGGCTGGGGCAAGGTCGGCCCCCGGTTGCATTTTTTCGCCACCGTCATGGTCGCGATTGGTACGGTGCTGTCGGCTTTCTGGATACTCTCGGCCAACTCGTGGATGCATACGCCGGTAGGTTATACCCTGCGTGACGGCATTTTTTTCCCCGATGACTGGTGGACCGTCGTCTTCAATCCGTCGTTTCCCTATCGCCTTGCGCACATGCTGAATGCCTCCCTGTTGACAGTGGCATTTGTGGTGGCAGGGGTCTCCGCGTGGTACCTGCTTCGTGACCGCCACATCGACCTGTCACAGCGCACACTCTCCATGGCCATGTGGACCGCCTTGATTGTGGCGCCCGGACAAGTTCTTATTGGAGACTTGCACGGTCTGAACACGCTCGAACATCAACCGGTCAAGGTCGCTGCCATGGAGGGGCTGTGGGAGACCCGTGCCCACGCCCCTTTCGTGATTTTCGGGATACCGGATGAGGACCAGGAGAAGAATCGGTACGCACTGGAAATACCGGGCGCAAGCAGCTTCATTCTGAAGCACGACCCGGCGGCCGTGGTGCAGGGACTCGACAGCGTAGGCCCGGAAGAGCGCCCTCCGGTAGGCCCCGTGTTCTGGTCTTTTCGGGTGATGCTCTACATCGGCTTTTTCCTGCTGGGGATGGCACTGCTCGGCACGCTCCTGCGAGTGCGCCGCCGACTCTATGACAGCCGCTGGTTCCTTCAGCTGCTGGTCGTTGCCAGTCCCCTCGGCTTCGTGGCGGTAATCGCCGGCTGGTTCGTTACCGAAATCGGTCGCCAGCCATGGGTAGTGCAGGGCTTGTTGCGAACCATTGACTCGGCTACCCCATTGCCACTCTCTTCGGTTGCGGGTTCGCTGATAATGTTCGTAGCGGTCTACAACCTGCTGTTGGGCGCCTTTCTGTTTTTCCTCTATCGCCTGGTGAAGCGCGGACCCGATGAGCAAGTTCCCTCCGAAGGTATCCCGGGGGCCCCCCGTACTGCCTGGTTTCCATCAGCACCGAAGGAGAGATAACGCATGGATTGGGTCATCGTCGCCGCGGGTATCCTGCTGCTTGCCATCGGCATGTATGTCATCCTTGATGGCTTTGATCTGGGAGTCGGCATCCTTTTTCCCTTTGTCCCGGACGATGCGGATCGCGACAGAATGATCGCCACGATCTCACCGGTTTGGGATGGTAACGAGACCTGGCTGGTACTGGGCGGTGTCACCCTGTTTTCCGCCTTTCCGCTGGCCTATTCAGTGGTGCTGCCAGCACTCTACGCCGGAGTGATGGTGCTGTTGGCGGCACTGGTGTTTCGCGGCGTGGCGTTCGAGTTTCGCCCCAGAGCCGAGAAACGCCATCTCTGGAACTACGCCTTCTTTTTTGCCTCTGCCATTGCGGCCTTTGCTCAGGGACTCGTTCTGGGTGGTTTCGTGGAAGGCTTCGAGGTCGAAGAGGGTCGCTATATCGGCGGGACATTTGGCTGGTTGACCCCGTTCAGTCTGATGACGGGCCTGGCCCTGGTGAATGGTTATGCGCTGCTGGGAGCAACCTGGCTGATCCTGAAAACCGAAGGGCCGTTGCAGGAGTGGTGTTTTCGGGCCGGCCGGGTTTTACTGGTCGGCATGAGTTTCTTCATCGTGCTGGTCAGTATCTGGACACCCCTGGTGCAACCGGAGATCGCCGCCCTCTGGTTTACGCTGCCGAATCTGTTCTACCTCTCCCCGATCCCCCTGTTGACCGCCTGGTGCGTCTGGCGTGCATGGCACCTGCTATCGGTTCGCCGTGAGCGGGGGCCATTCCCCTTTGCCATTGCACTGTTCCTGCTCGCCTACGCGGGTCTCGGTGTCAGTCTATGGCCCTACGTGGTCCCCCGTCACTACACCATCTGGGACGCCGCCTCGCCACCGGAAAGCCTGTCCTTCATGCTTATCGGCGTGCTCCTGCTGTTGCCGCTGGTGCTGGGCTATACAGTTCACGTCTATCGCGTATTTCGCGGCAAGGTGACCCAACATACGGGTTACCATTGAGGCACTTCCGATTCGGTCCCGGCCCGATCCGTAACCGGTCGTAGCTGCGGTTCAGTCGTCGTCGTGCTCGCGGTCTTCATCATGGTCCCGGTTGCGGGGGCGGCCGAAGGCGTGCTGACTATCGAATACAAATTGTGGAACAAGCCCCGGCACACTGGCCCCGTCTTTGGCAACCAGTACCGCACCGTTCAGCGGAAGTTTCGGATCGGAGCCATCCCGGGTGTAGGGCATGGTCACCAACCGGCCATCGACAGTTGCCACCATCAGTTCATTGGCTAATCCTGCCTGGAGATTGTAATAGGCACCTGTCGGCAGATGTTCGGTGATCACCGACTCGCCGAGTTTGTCCATCTTCATCAACGGCACCACCCGACCCTCCGGATCCTCGTACAGAGATCGCTGCTCGCCGTCCGGTCCGGTGGCAAGCAGTCGTATGACTCGAACGAAGACAGCGGGGACCGTCTGGTTTGCAGGCCCAACGTCGGCCCGTATCCCCTCGTCACCGGCCCATGCGGATCCCTGCGCCCCGGGCAGGGCGATAGCGGTAACAAACATCAGTAGCAGCAATTTCATCGGTGCACTCCTCTGTGACTCGTAACCAGTTTAGGGTCGAGCCGATGAAATGAAGCTGAATAACCGAAACCGAAAACGGGAACAGCGGGTGGAGTGCCGGGCAGTGGTCTCGTCGTCCGGTTATTTCGGTCGATTCTTTTCGGTCTCCACCACTACATCGGGGATTTCGATTCCGTGTTGCTGCTCACCGAGCTCCCTTTCCACTAATTCACGTGCACGCACTGGATCCCTTCCGGTAACGGTCACCCGCCGCTGGAGGTGTGGTTCGGCGCTCTCCTCCTCCCGCTCCTCCTCCTCGAGAATGCGTTCAAGCGCTTCGGGTGCAAGCAGGCCGTGCGCTTCGGCATGCCTGGCCATCGCGAAGCTATCGGCAGCCAGGACCAGAGTGCTCCCCGCAGCTGCGATCTGTTCGGCCAGTTGTTTGATCGCGCCGACGCGTTTCGGACCCAGGCTCACATTGCGGATATAGACGGCGCTCACCCGCCCCGGATACTCCTGCACGATTCGGGTGTACACCTCCGGGTCTTGCTGGCCACTGTCACCCACCAGAACGAAGGGCATGTCCGCATAGAGCGCGAGCATGGTTCTGATCAGATCGAGCTTGTGCCCTTCGTCCCGGCGCGGAAACGGGCGCAGGGGGGAGAGCCCCCATTCGCGCAGGAACATGATCGGACCGACCGGAATGTTGTGCAGCTGAAAGAATTCCTCGAGGAGTTCATACAGTCCCCAGGGGCCGCGTGAGACGTAGAGAATCGGATTGTGCTCCCCGCCACCCGGTCCCTCGTGCAGGCCACGATAGAGGGCGCTTACACCGGGAAAGGCGGTGCGACTCTTCGGCCCCTGCATGAAGAGCCGCCACAGCATGCCTATCTTGTTGGCGACACCGGTAAAGACGACCGTGTCGTCGATGTCGCTGATAATCACGTGACGTGCTGAATCGGGGGGAATGTAGACCTGACCTTCGGTGTCGCTCTCCGGCTCCGGTGGCTGGACCAGCCTGAGTGCGACACTGTGCCAGTGCTGGTTCGCAGGCGCCTGTCGCGTTCGCAGATGGATACGGAAATAGCCGTCCCGATCGGTATTCACCCGCTGTTCGGTGCCACCGAAACTCGCCCGGACAATGACATCGGCCTGGCCCCGCCGCATCACCCGCCGGCCAATATCGCCCACATCGCCCAACAGGCTTCCCTCGCGCCCAAACAACGGTCCGGCCTGACGATATACCCGCCCCATCAGGCAGATTTCCTGACGTGTGCCATAGCCGCGATAGGGCTGGATAATCAGCCCCCGCCGTCGCGCCTCGCCCCTCACCGGGCTGGAGAGGATGTGCATGGCTTGTCGAAATGCCTTCAGCAAAACCAAAGAACCTCCTGAGCGGGACAAGCCGCTTTGCGATACGGAATAGTCGGACGCTATACGCAATCCATAGCAGAAAGGCCGCCTCCTGGTGGTCCATGCGTACTTTCACCGATTTCCATTTCTCTCTTTTTGAACAACGCTCTGGATAGAATCCTTCGCAACACCAAGGACAAGGAGGCAGAAATGGAAACGGGTCATCAAGGAAAAACCACCGGCGAATCGCCCCGGGCGGCGGCTGAGGAAGTTGCGGAAGTCGCACGTGAGCAATCCCGGGCCGTACTGGAACAGGCTCGCCGGAGCGGTTTCGGTATCGTGGATGAGCAGCGGCGTGTGTTCGCACGCTATGCGGAGCATTGGGCGTCGGCTATGCATTCGGCCGCCTCGCACCTGGAAAGGGAGGGTGACGAATCGTCCAGCCATTACGCCCACTGGGCAGGGGACGGGCTGGAGCGGCTTTCGCGAAACCTGTCGTCGGGTGACAGTCAGGAACTCATCGATCGCACGACGGACTTCGCGCGGGCGCGCCCGGCGATCTTCATGGGTGGTGCCGTTCTCGCCGGGATCGCGCTCTCCCAGGTGTTCAAGTCAGCGCGTCCATCCGGAGGGGAGCGATCTTCGGCAGTGACTGCATCGCCGCCCCACGGGGTCCAGACCGGGGCTGGTGAAAGCTACCCCCGGGCCGAGGCCGAATACGGCGAGCTGGAAACCCGCAAACCCGGAGCTCCGCACTAAGTTTAAGGAGGAAGTGATCATGGCCAATTCGGATAAATCGCTGGCGTCGTTGATCGCCGATCTCTCGCGTGAAACATCGACGTTGGTACGGGACGAGGTGCACCTGGCAAAAGCGGAAATGAGTGAAAAGGTCGATCAGGTCACGAGCGGTGCCGTGTCCATCCTCACCGGTGCGCTGGTTGCCTTTAGTGGCCTGCTGGTGTTGCTCTGGGCTGCTACCGTGGTACTTGCAGAGCTGATTGAACCTTGGACGACCCAACCCTGGGTGGCACCGTTGATTGTGGGCGTGGTAGTCGCTCTGGTGGGATTGATAATCCTGCAAAGCGGTCGCAAGAAAGTCTCGGCCGAGGGACTGAAACCTCACCACACAATCGACTCTTTCAAACGGGATCGACAGGTACTGAAGGGGTAACAAATCATGAGCGAACGGACGGCATACGAACGGCATCCCGGTGGTAACGGTCAGGCTGGCCGACCGATGACTCCGGAGGAAATCGAGCGCGACCTCGAGGATACCCGTCAGGAAATGAACGCCACTCTGGAGGAACTGACAAGGCGTTTCACACCCGAATCCATAATGCATGTAATCGCCGATTATGTTCAGAAGTCCGGCACCAAGGAGTTTGCCGGCAATTTGTCGGAAGACATCCGTCGCAATCCGTTGCCGGTAGCACTGACAGGGATCGGGATCGGCTGGCTGGCAATGAACTCGAGGAAACCGCCCGAATCCCCTGAGGAACGAGAGGCCAGGATCGCCAGGGCTGCCGAGAAGCGAGAGGCGAAGGCCGCCAGGGCTGCTGAGAAACGGGAGAAGGTACAGGCTCGGGCCGAGGAGACCCGGCAACGAATGGCCGAGAAGGCTGGTCAGACGCGAGAGCGCGCAGAGGCACTGCGGGAGCAAGGGCGCCTTTGGATGACCCGGGCCTCCCGGAGCGGCAGCGACTTGCGCGATCAGACCGGACGCATGTTCCAGGAGCAACCCCTGGTGCTGGGCGCCATCGGGGTGGCTCTCGGGGCCCTGTTCGGGGCGGCAATGCCACGCGCGAAAGCATCGCCCAAGGCACAGGAGACCGGGGAACGGCTCAGTGAGAAGGTCAGCGAGACCGCCGGTAGCCGCGCCTCCAGTGCTGCACAACAGGCGGAAGAGAAGATTCGGCAGGCCGGTCAGGCGGCAAGCTCCTCCATCGAGGAGAGCGAGCGACGTGCCAAAGAGCAGACTCGCGAGCATGAGGAAAAAAAGGGTCCGGGCGGACCACTGCCACACTGAGTGTGTCCGGCTCGGCCGATAGCGCTTCGGCCGAGCCGTCCGCCTGAGGTCGTTCTCACGCCGCGGCCTGCAAGTGCCGTGATCGGCGGCCAGCGGATTCACAACAGGGTGCATACGGGATAAGCTAGGTGCCTGATGCCTGCAAATCCGGTATTGCCTGATGTACTTTGACGGGGCGCACTCACAAGCGATGATGCCCCGGATGACCTCGTTACACGAGGCCCGTCTGGATCATGCCTATCATCGAATCAAGGCCACCGGCGCATCACGGATACTGGATCTGGGGTGCGGTTCAGGCGCTTTGCTCCATCACCTGGTCCGCGATGAACAGTTTGAGGATATCGTGGGGATCGAAACCTCCGGCCACGCATTGCTCCAGGCCAGGGATAACCTCTCGGACTATCTGCAAGGCACATCGACCCGACTGCGTTTGATCCGGGGATCTTATGCGGATTCACAGACAGCACTAACCGGTTTCGATGCCGCCGCGATGGTGGAAACCATAGAGCATGTGAAACCCGGAGCCCTCTCCGGTGTCGAACGGTCCGTGTTTGGCCAAATACGCCCGGGCGTGGTGTTCATGACGACACCGAACCGCGAATACAACCCGCTCTTCGGCCTGGCACCCGGCGAGTTTCGCGAGCAGGACCACCAATTCGAATGGGACCGGGCCAAATTCCGCAGCTGGGTTGCGGGTGTTGCGTGCCGTAACGGCTATCGGGTTACCGTCGGCGGTTTCGGCGATTACCATCCCGATGTGGGCCATCCGACACAGACTGCCTTTTTCGAGCGCCTCGATTAAGGCGGACGCTCAACACCTCCGCCGCAACGGAAGAGCCCCGGAAAATGCCCGATATCGAACATTTCCGCGCACGGCTCCTGCAGGAGCGTGAAAAAATCCTCTCACTGCAGGCAACCCGCGATGCCTCTACGGCAACCGTCAAACTGGATCAATCCAGTGTCGGCCGACTTTCGAGAATGGATGCGCTTCAGCAGCAAGCAATGGCCCAAAACGCCAGTCAGCGGGTCGATTTGGCGTTACGCCGGATTGAGGGGGCACTGCGACGCTGCGACGACGGGAGCTACGGCTACTGCATTGATTGCGACGAGCCGATCAACGAACGCCGCCTGGAATTCGACCCGACAGCAGCTCTTTGCATTACCTGTGCCGAGGCCCGGGGCGGCTGAACCACGGGGTACACGTTCTTCACCAATCCGGGGGCCTGCGAAGCGGCGGGTGAGGCTCGCAAAGACAGCAGGGCAAGTTCTTCGGAGTCAGTGCCAAAACAGAGCAACCACGACAGGGGCAGTTACTCACGAGGCGTGTGGTGGAGCTATCAGCGCAGCAACAATACCGGCACGTTGGCGCTCCGGACCACGCTGGTGGTCGTACTGCCGACCAGGAACTGTCGGATCCGTGAGTGGCCATAGGCACCCATGATCAGCATATCGATGTCGTGCTCCTTGCGGTATTCACAGAGAACGGATTCGACTTCACCGGGAAGAATGGTTGCCGGCGCCTCGAAGCCTGCGGCCTCCAACGTCTCTTTGGCCCAGTTCAGCTCTGCCTGGGTATCGGCGTCCTCTGCTCCCACCATCACCACGTGACAGGGGAGGCCACGAAACAGCGGGCTGGATGCCACCATTTCGACACCCTTGCGGGTCGTGGCACTGCCGTCAAAGGCAATCATGACGCGCCCGGGCTCCTGAAACAGCGGCGTTGTAACCAGGATGGGGCGGTGCATGATGCGCACCACGTTTTCCAGGTGGCTCCCGATGTGTTCACCGACACTGTCGCCATCCCGGCCCTGCTTGCCGATCACCAGGAGACGGATTTCCTCTTCCATCTCGGTCAGGGTCTCGACCAGATCCCCATGGCGCTGGCGGGTAGCGGGATCCGCGACGCCATCTTCAATCGCCCTCTCGCGTGCAGCCTCCAGCATCAGCCGCCCCTGCTCCAGGGCGAGCTTGCCGCGTTTCTCGTCCAGGTCGGCCAGCTCTTCCAGCAGTGCCTCACGGCTACCCAGTCCGATATTGCCACTGAGATTGCTTTGCGCCGGGTACTCGGACTTGTCCAGTACATGCAGGAAGTTCAGTGGCGCCTCCATGCGCAGGCTGGCCCAGGCCGCATAGTCACAGACCGCAGGGGATGCACTGGAGCCGTCGATACAGGCGGTAACGTTGGTCATGTTTTGATGGTCTCCGTGAAGCTGAATGGCATCGCCCCGGCTGATTACCGCCGATGAATCGTAGGGTCTTGAAACAGTGAGACCCGTTGTACCATCCCATGGCCGACAATAGAACCTTGCCCCAGAACAACCGCATAACCGAAGCGGGCGGCGGATGGGGAATGAGAGAACCGGGAAGAATTCACCTGTCGCGGCTTCCGCCGCTCCTCGAGTGAGGACGCCGGTTCCGTCAGTGCCCCATCAATTCGTCCACGACCTCCGGCTTGTCATGCACGGCAAAGCGGTCGACGATGGTGGCACTCGCCTTGTTGAGACCGATGATCTCCACTTCGGTACCTTCACGACGGAACTTGATGACCACCTTATCGAGGGCACCGACCGCGGTGATGTCCCAGAAATGCGCCTGGCAGACATCGATCACCACATGTTCAATCGCCTCCTTGAAGTCGAAGAACTCCACGAACTTGTCCGCCGATGCGAAGAAGACCTGACCGACCACCCGGTAGGTTCGGCGGCTGCCGTCCTCGCTCAACTCGGTTTTTACATACTTGAACTGCCCCACCTTGTTGGCGAAGAACAGGGAGGCCAGCAGTACCCCGACAAAAACGCCATAGGCGAGATTGTGGGTGCCGACCACCACCGCCACCGTAGTGACCATGACGATGCTGGAGCTGGGTGGATGCTTCTTCAGGTTGCGCAGCGAATCCCAGCTGAAGGTACCGATCGCCACCATAATCATCACCGCCACCAGGGCCGCCATGGGGATCTGCGAGACCCATTCGCCCATGAACACCACCATCAGCAGCAACACCATACCGGCGGTAAACGTCGAGAGCCGGCCACGGCCACCCGATTTCACGTTGATTACCGACTGGCCGATCATCGCGCAGCCGGCCATCCCACCCAGCAGCCCCGAGCCGATATTGGCGATCCCCTGCCCCTTGCATTCACGGTTCTTGTCGCTGGAGGTGTCCGTCAGGTCATCAATGATGGTGGCGGTCATCATGGACTCCAGCAGACCGACCACGGCCAGGGAGAGGGAGTAGGGGAAAATGATGCTCAGGGTCTCTAACGTCAGCGGCACGTCGGGCCACAGGAACACCGGCAGGGTATCCGGTAGCTCGCCCATATCCCCCACCGTGCGAATCTCCAGATCCAGGAACAGGGCAATGGCAGTCAGTACCACGATGGTTACCAGCGGCGACGGAATGCTCTTGGTGATGTAGGGAAAGAGATAGATGATGCCCAGCCCGGCGGCGGTCATGGCATACACGTGCCAGGTCACGTTGGTCAGCTCCGGCAGCTGCGCCATGAAGATGAGGATCGCCAGGGCATTGACGAAGCCGGTCACCACCGAACGCGAGACAAAACGCATCAGCGAGCCGAGCTGCAGGTAGCCGGCGCCGATCTGCAGAACCCCGGTCAACAGCGTGGCCGCCAGCAGGTATTCCAGCCCGTGCTCTTTGACCAGCGTGATCATCAGCAGCGCCATGGCGCCCGTGGCCGCGGAAATCATGCCCGGCCGACCACCCACAAAGGCGATGACCACGGCGATACAGAAGGAGGCGTACAGGCCGACCTTGGGATCAACACCGGCGATGATGGAAAAGGCAATCGCTTCCGGGATGAGGGCCAGGGCAACCACCACGCCGGCAAGGACGTCGCCACGGATATTCATCAGCCAGTCTTTTCTGAGCGTCTCGAGCATTTATGTTTCCAGAGTCCGTGCGGTTCACCATCACGAGCAAAAAGGACCCCGTCCATTCCTGCCAACGGGCACAGGACGGATTCCTGACAGCTCTGGTGGGACCGGTGTTCTTGTGTCTTCGAAAATCGAGGGGCGTTATGTAACGCCATCCGTGACCGAAAGCGGCCCCGTGTCCGCGGCTGGTACTGCGGATCCGGATCGATTTCGGTCGGATCGGGCTGAATCGAGGGCGTGGATGCCGGCAAGGCATCACCGTGCAGCGGTTCGGCCGGAAGGAGTGTGTGTGCGCTAGGGCGGAGTCATAGGGCGCGCACTATGAGGGTTTTCTAATATTTTGACAAGGTCTAAATCTATAAGAAAAGCTTATGGTCGCCATTCGGAACTGCCTACCTTCCGACCGTGCGTCCGAGACAGTAGCCTAAGGCGCAAGGTATCAAGGCCGGTTGAGTGGTTTTTCTCCTGAGTAGCGGCCTTGGATAAGCACTTCTGTTGAACGGACGCAGAACCAGTCATCGATCTGAGGATGACCGCTTCCGACCGATTCTGTTGAAAAACCAGGGTCAAATTTGCCGTCAGGCAGTATCAAAAGGAAGAGCGCGAGGGGTGTTTTTCTTGTTTTTGCCACCAGCCGGCCTGGATGGTGGGTTGGGATGGTGTTTTTTGGGTGGATTCGTCTCAAGTAGGCGCACCTATCCTATGGGTAGGCGGAGGTTGCCCCAACATTTTGGCTAGCTTCCGAAGATTCTGTGCCGTGGCTGCGAGGAGAAATTCGTCTTGCGCCCCGCTTAATCCTCGCAGTCGTAGCCGGTCGAGCTTCATAATGCGTTTGAGGTGCGCAAATAGCATCTCGACCTTT
>NZ_FMWD01000011.1 GCF_900102855.1 Thiohalomonas denitrificans | reverse complement strand
CCGCGCAGATCACTGAGATCGAGAAATCGGTCTATCTGGCGCAAGAGGTGGTTTTCGGGGATGAACTGCTCAATGTTGAAGTCGTAGAACAGTTCGTTTTGCGAGCCTGGCAGCTGACCCATCATCGGCTTCGATCCCAGAATGAGTTCTAGCACCGATTAGATCACATCCATGATCCAGCGCCAAGCTCGCCAGTTTTTCAACAGAATCGACCCAAAGCCGCCGCGTGCATTGACGTCGGCAACGTCTGCTTAGCGACATCGAGCGGCCATGAAGATTATTTCGGCCACCATATCCGAAATACTGCGCCTCGCGGCGGGTAGGTGAGGTGGACGGCCAGCACCAGCATCCAGTCCACCCCAGCCTTCCCGTCCGTCAACCCACTGTTCATTAGTAATTATTAAACTAATATTATTTGCAGGTGCACGCAGCCGCAGCAGGGTGTGTGGTGCGGTTGTCAGGGAAGGAGTGTACTCGCTGCCACGGAGCGGCAGCCCCTATCTGCACCATTTTCTCGCAGCCATCACGAAAACGCCTTGGCGGCATCCTTCGACCACTCATCAGAAGGCCATGACCACCGGAAGCCAATGCCGGTATGCTGCCGGGGGAGGCGATATAGGCGAACTCATCCAGTTCGGCATTCACCACTTCGAGCTGCCTCCTACCGCGTTTCAGCTTCTCTTTAGCCGGCACAGGGCAAAGAACACAGTTTGTGATATTTTCAAGCCGGAACCATGTCCAGTAGAGTCGGGGCCGCGGACTCCCGTGACCCTATTGCGGCCACCTGTAACGGGTTGCTATTGTTGCAAAGTTGCCCCATCTAGAGTGGCACCCGAAGCGGCGGTCGCCAGCGTTTGGTTGGTGCACAAAGACTAATGAAAACAAGAACGGCCAAAAAGGATGGGCGCTAAGGGAGGGCCTAACCGGTCGGCCATGAAAGGATAGGGAAATGCTGGCAGCACTTAAGTCCCTGCGCTCGCAGATCGACTCAATCTTTTGTCTGAGTCCCGACGCCATAGTTATCGGTGATATCAATGGAATCATCCGTCGCGTTAATCCCGCCGTGACCAGACTCTCGGGTTTCAGGGAAGAGGAGTTGATAGGGCAACCGGCTGAGCAGTTTGCCCATCCCGAAGACCTGCCTAAACTGCGCTCTGGCTTGAAGAAGGTGTTTCAGGGGGAGATGGTTGAGGGATACCAAATTCGGGCTCTCGTGAAGCACGGAGATTTCATTTGGCAAGAGTGGAACGGCGTCCTTCTTGATAATGGGGCCGAGTTTCTCTCCATCGGACGTGATCTGACCCGACAAAAGAACATTGAAGCAGCGTTAATCGACAGCGAGGCGCGATTCCGTCGCCTCGCCGAGAACGCGGCGGACATGCTCTATCGCATGGTCCTTCCCGAGGGGCGTTACGAGTATGTCAGTCCGGCATCGAGTCACCTGTTCGGTTATTCGCCTGAAGAATTCTATTGGAACCCTCTTCTCATTCGAGAGGTGCTCCACCCCGACTGGCAGGAGTATTTCCAAAAGGCGTGGGCGGCACTGCTCGACGGCCGTGTCCCTCCGACTTATGAATACCAGATAATTCACAAATCTGGGGAAGTGCGGTGGCTGAACCAACGCAACGTACTCGTCAGGGATACCACTGGACGCCCGGTAGCCATCGAAGGGGTGGTCACGGATATCACAGACCGTAAACGGGCCGAGGACGCGGCACGGTCCCATGCCGGAGGCTACACCACCCTTTTGGCAACATCCCACGACGGTTTTTTGCGGCTCGGCCGAAGTGGAAGAATCCTGGAGACCAATGATGCCTATAGCCGGATGAGTGGGTTTACTCCAGAGGAATTATTGAGGCTTCGCATTTTCGACCTGGAGGCGCAGGAGAGCCAAGCCGACACGGAGCGTCATATCCAGCAACTCGTTGAGACCGGCTATGAGCGCTTTGAAAGCCGGCATCGGGCCAAGGACGGAACGATAATCGACGTCGAAGTCAGCAGTTCCTATTGGGCCACCCACGATCAAATGTTGGCTTTCATCCGCGATATCACCGAGCGGCGGCGTGCTCAAACTGCCCTCAAAGCCGAACGGCACCGGTTTAACGGTATCCTGGATGCGCTTCCTCTCTACCTTGTGCTTCTGACGACGGACTTTCGAGTGGCCTTCGCCAATCGCTACGTCAGGGAGCGTTTCGGCGAACCCGGAGAGCGCCATTGCTTCGAGTTGCTCTTCGACCGAAGCGAACCTTGTAAGACCTGCCGCACCTATCAAGTACTGAACCGGCCCGAACCAGTAGAGTGGCACCGGGTCGGCCGTGACGGACGCGACTACTACGTCTACGACTTCCCATTCACCGACACGGATGGTTCCACTCTGGTCCTGGAGGCCGGACTCGATATTACTGATTTACAACAGGCAGAGGCGGAGGTCCGGCAACTCAATGCGACGCTGGAGCAGAAAGTAAATGAACGCACAACGGAACTGGCCGCTGTAAACAAAGAATTGGAGTCGTTTGCCTACTCCGTATCCCATGATTTACGCGGTCCTCTGCGCGCGATAAATGGCTTTTCCGAAATATTCCAAGAGGACTATGGGAAAGGTCTGGACCCGATTGCTCGCAGTTATCTAGAGCGGATTTCGACCGCTGCCGAACACATGAATGACTTGATTGACGGCCTACTCACCCTTTCCCGCGTAATGCGAGGTCAACTCAGGACCGAACCGGTCAACCTCAGCACCCTCGCCGAGGCACTCATAAAGGAAATGTCTGAGGTCGGTCCGAAGCGGTGTGTGGAGTGGCATATCGATCCCGGCCTTGTTGCCGATGGCGACCCCACGCTCATCAGAATATTGCTGCAAAATCTCGTCGATAACGCCCTGAAATACACGGCAAGAGGTAAGCGGGCACTCATCTCTGTGGGAGAACAGTGGCAGGGCCGCCAAAAGGTTTTCTATGTCAAGGACAACGGCATCGGCTTCGAGGAGCAATACGCTCGGCAGTTATTTCATCCCTTTGAACGTCTACATGCGAATGGAGAATATGAAGGTAGCGGAATCGGACTAGCGACGGTGCAGCGGATTGTCCACCGCCATGGCGGTGAAGTATGGGCCGAGGGCGCCGTGGATCAAGGGGCCATCATTTTCTTCACTTTGCCTTCAAAGAGCGGCTGACAATTCTCTCTTTTGTTTCTCTTCACCAATCGGCCTGATGCAGTTGGCTACGCCGCGTGCCTCCTTACGCCTTCGACTCTAGATTCCGACAGAGAGCGGTTCCTCGGGCGCTGCAAAGCAGCTCACTATGGTGGCGTTTCAAAGGGGGAAGCGTTCGGCTGTTGCACTCCCCTGTGTCCGCTCTGTGGCCCCAACCGACCAGTCACTTGGATACCCTGAATGGCCGCAAGTGGCCGGTTGTCGTCATTGCTCCGCGCCGTCGTTTCTCCTTATTCGAGGCTACCGCGGCGCATGGCTATTGGAGGTGTGCGTGAACCCCTTATCCTTTTGGCCGAGCGGTTTTTTGGTTCAGTCTACCGTCGAAAGTGAACGGTTCCGGCTTCCCGATCGTAACGTACGCGAAATCCGGGTGCTGGGGGTTGATAATCACGTTACGTTCTTGAGGGACCACCGCTGAAGGGACGACCAAAAAAGCGCTTTCGCCGCTATCGAGCCAATCCTTGCCGGCTTGTTGCAACTCCTCATCCTCGTACAACGTCTGCCAGTTCTCAGGCAGGCTGTCGGCACTGATCTCGTCCATGGGGAGTTCGTTGGGAATATCGGCGGTAATGATGACATGGTTATTCCGGAAATGGTTCGGTTCCATGTGCACCAGATTTTCGAGCACGGCTGTAGCGACGTGCTCGGACGTGTAAACGGCGAGTTCGCCGCTGGGTACCCAGCGGCTACCGACTTTTCGGTTGCCGATCCCGGAAAAGGCCGTACTCGCGTAGCGCTTTGTGGTCAGGCGCCATACCCGCACTAGTGGTCCATGCGGGAAATAGTGTGACACTCAGAGCCCCTCCAAGGAGCCAAGGCAAGGCGCACTCCGCAGGGAATGGCGCGCCCTTTCCAAGGAGTGCAACGCCGCATTGACTCCTTGGAGGGGCTCCCTACCGGCCGTTCCACAAAGCCCATAGTCGGCGTTGCACTCGCTTGAATTAGCCCACTAGTCCTGCGCTCGTGCGCCTTGCCTATGAACTTTGTGGAACGGCTGAGAGTTACACTATTTCCTGCATGGACCACTAGCTGTAAACCCCATGCTCTATCCGCGTTAGAACCCGTTCGACCATTTCCTGACCCGCCTCGGTGTCCAACAAGCTGATGGGAGTGGCGCCCAGGGCCCGGTTGGGGGATTTCAGCCAGTCGATCGCCACGTCTTCATCATCGAACACCTCTGCAGCCCGGGTTTCCACTTTGGCGATACGATAAAGCCGATCCGACTCGATGGAGTCGAGGTGCTTCTGTTCCTTTTGCCGCCGCTGATAGGTGCGCACCGAGATGCCCATCAGCTCGAGCACCGGCTTCACGTCCCGGAATTTCAATGTTTTCTGGATCTTTTCGACACTCGATAGAGGCAGCCCTTGGCGCACGAGCGTGACGAGGTCCTCCTTTCCCGACCGCTTGCCAGTGAGCCGATAGCGGACGAGCTTTGTCTGTTCCCGGAAATCGACCTTGATATCCCGCAGCTTCGTCGGGGCCGTACGCCGATGCGTTTTGATGACGATGGGTGGTTTTTTGCCCCGTTTGGAGCGGGACTTCTCCCCGGTCTCGGTCTGGCTCATAGTAGGCTCCGCGCAATGACATTTGACGTCAATATAGCGCCATATGGCGCCTTCAGGCAAGGGAGAGCGAATATTCACCAATGGCCGCTTTGGGGTGGAAACCTATCGGTGCGCATTTCTGGTTCAGTGAAAGGAATTGGCAGGAAATGCAGGAGCAATCGCCTTTCTTCCTTGATAGGCGCGACGCGATTGCCCTGTTGCGAAATAACCGAAATGCCCGCGGACCAGTCCCGGTCCGCGGGTATTTAAAACTCAGGCCGCTTCGCGGGCACTGAGCCATTCGGCCAATTCATCGGAGCCGCCGATGAGCTGCCCATCAACGAAGATCTGGGGCACACTGTCGGCACCGGTGGCCGCGCGCACCGCGCGTACCGAGACCGAATCGCCCACCGTCACCTCTTCAAAATCCATTCCGCGCTCGTGGAGCATTCCCTTGGCCCGGGCACAGAACGGGCATCCGGCACGGGTGAACAGCATCACATCATGGGGCTTTTTGGCATTCGGGTTGATGTGAGCGAGCATCGTGTCGGCATCGGAGACCTCGAAGGGGTCGCCCGGCTTCTGCGGCTCGATGAACATCTTTTCGATCACGCCGTCCTTTACCAGCATCGAGTAGCGCCAGGAGCGCTTGCCGAATCCGAGGTCGTCCTTGTCCACCAGCATGCCCATGCCTTCGGTAAACTCACCGTTGCCGTCGGGGAGGAAGGTGATGCGGTCCGCTTTCTGCTCCTTGGCCCACTCATTCATGACGAAGGTGTCGTTGACCGAGATGCAGACCACCTCGTCCACGCCGTTTTCTTTCAATACCGGTGCCAGTTCGTTGTAGCGCGGCACATGCGCCGAAGAGCAGGTCGGGGTGAATGCACCCGGCAGCGAGAACACCACCACTGTCTTCCCTGCAAAAATATCGTCGCTCTTGACGTCCACCCACTCGCCCTGCTGACGAGTTTTGAACGTGACAGTGGGTACGCGCTGACCTTCACGATTTTCCAACATGGCTATCTCCTTTTGGTTTGTACTGGAACTCGGGAAAGAGTATGGATGCCTATTGCCGATTGTGGAAATCGTTTGTCTGGATAGAAGTGATAGGCGGCGCCTATGAAATCCCGCGGCGCAGCTCCGTTCTCTGCCAGGAATTTATCAGGCATTCGAACTAGTTTTGGCAGAACGCCTGCTAACAAGGCAAAGGACCGCCATGCCATTCGCCACCGCCCCCAAGACGTTTCGCCGCACGGCCGGAGCGGCACTGCTGCTTACCCTGTGCGTTGCCATGCTCGGTGCCTACGTGCGGCTCTCCGATGCAGGACTGGGCTGCCCGGACTGGCCGGGCTGTTACGGCAAGGCACTGGTGCCGAACACTACCTCGCTCTATCCCGAGCGGCCCCTGGTCCACCACAAGGCCTGGAAAGAGATGGTGCACCGTTACGCGGCGGGCACTCTGGGCCTGCTCCTCCTCGGGCTGTTTGTCATGGCTCGCAAGCCCGTTCTTGCGTACGCGCGCGGCCACACCACCGCTCTGCTGCTGCTGGTGATTTTTCAGTCCCTGCTGGGGATGTGGACCGTTACACTCCAACTCCACCCGCTGGTCGTGATGGGCCACCTGATCGGTGGTTTTGCAGTCGCGGCACTGCTGTTGATGGTCTGGCTGGAGCCGCGAACAAATCGTCTGCAAGTCGGGCGCGGCACTGTTGCGACCGCACGTATTGCGCTGGTAGTGGTCGTCATGCAAATTATGCTGGGCGGCTGGACCAGCGCCCACTACGCGGCCGCCTCCTGCCCCGATTTTCCCACCTGCCAAGGCGAGTGGTGGCCGCAAATGAACCTCGCCGAGGCACTCTGGCCTGCCCCGCCGCCTGCAGCCGGTGATTACGAGGGCGGCACCCTCGCGGGTGAGTCGCGCACCGCGATTCACTTCATGCATCGGCTCGGCGCCGTACTGACGCTGCTGATCGTCGGGGGCCTCGCCTGGCGAATGGCGCGCATGGCAGGAATGGCCAGGGCCTGGGGAGTATGGCTCGGTACCGTGGCCGTGCTGCAATTCGCGGTGGGCGTCGCCAACATCTGGCTGATGTTCCCTGTCGGCATGGCCGTAGCCCATAACGGTGGCGCCGCTCTCTTGTTGTTATCGCTGGTTGCCGCCAACCTCCAGCTGAAATCCACTACCGGTGTTAATTGTCACTCATCCAGTTCCCCCTGGCGGGGTCAAGGGCCATGAAGGAGAACGGCTGAACTTAGCCGCGCAACGTAAAGGGCGGCACTTCCGGTCATCCAACACGGTTCTGCTCGCGGAATTCACCTAACTAGGACCATAAAGACAAAAGGAAGACCGAGTGCCTATAATGCAGCAGTCTTTGGGAATGGAGGTGTGTGATATGTCGTTGAAAGGATATCTCTCTGTCGGGCTACTGGTTCTTTCCCTGGTAATTTCAGGGTGCGTAATCGAAGAGGAAGAAGAAGAGCGGGCGTTCCAAACGGAGCTCAAGCTGATGGACCAGAATAAAAATGAAACGTACCAGTTCTCTTTGGCCGAACCGATCATCTTCGAGATCTCCATAACCAATATCACAGACGATCCCCAGACGCTTACAGCGACGAGCACTCAAGTTCATGAGTTCATTGTGGCTCCCGCCGGGGAGACACAGCCATTGTGGCACTGGTCTTTCAACAAGGGATTTGCGACGGTCATTACCGAGTTGAACTTCGCCGCCGGGGAGACGAAGACCTATTCGGAAACGTGGTACCAGATCGACGATCACGGGTACGCCGTAAATGCTGGCGATTATGTTGCGCAGGGCTTTATGTGGACCACACAGGAAGCCGCCAATGATGCAATTGGCGATGAGACCGAAACACGGTCGCCTTCGGTCGATCTGAGTATTGAGTGATCCGATCTGTCGACGTAAAACGATAAACTTTTCCGTACTGTCACGCCATTATTGCCTCACCGCGCAAAGATGCCCGCTCCCCATCCTACTCCGTCGTAGAGCGCATCATTCGCGGCCTTCATCCTCCCACGGCGACAGACGCTCCACCACATCGGCGGTTCCTGGGCTATGCTTATGGACGACTTTCCGGTTGCCCCTTTATCGGTCTTCAAAAGGAAACCACTATGCCATTCAGATTCGCCTGGGTGTCCTTTGCTGTCTTGCTGTTCGGGACCGTTGTTCTTGGCCTGGGGGCGTGCAGTAAACCCGCTCCCGATCAGGAGAGGCCGGAGATCACCAAAAGGGGTGCTCAGCTGCACCAGGTAGAGCTCTCCTGGGATCCACCAACCGCTCGTGCGGATGGGGCGGGTATCGCCCCCGGAGATCTTGGCGGTTATAAAATCTATTACGGCACTTCGCCCGAATCGCTGGACCAGATGGTGGAGGTGAAAGGCGGAAGCAGAACGCGGCTCGTGATCGACAACCTGCCCCCCCGAACCTACTATTTTGCTGTCACTGCCTATGATCGTACGGGCCGGGAGAGCCGCATTTCCGAAATCGTCTCAAAGACCGTCACGCCCACCCGTGACACTCCAAAAAAGTAGTTCGCTACTGCCTGATTCCGGAATGGGGGGTTCCCACTCCGGTTTCCCGGCAACGTCAAATGGAAGGCCCTTGTCCGGCGGCCTCGATGGATTCGACCAGGATCTCGAAAGCCGCGAACTCTTCCACGGAAATTTGTCCATCTTCGTCCATATCGGCCATTGAAAAATGGGTTTCGAGAGGATGCTGTCCTACTTCCTCCCGATCCAGCACCCCATCGCGATTGGCATCCAATTCGGCAAACGAACGAGCGATCTCCTTTTCCCATTCCGAGAAATCGTCCGCCGTTTGCGCCGACAGATGCGCGGTACCCAGAAGAGCGACGACCCCGAACCATACGGCATTGCGATTCATCCAAACCTCCACACGGTTGTTCCTGTGTTCCTGGGACAAAGCTAGTTGTGAATCACAGTCCAGGCCGTCCGTACAAATGCCGAGGGCCCCAATGCAACAGAACAGCAATCGTTGATGCGAATCATTCGGAGACCATTTTCCAGCTGCCATCCGGCTGGCGACAGGCGGTGCCATAAACCGTCTCCCGATCGCCGCCCACATACGCTTCCACCCGATATTCACGACAGGGTCCCTGTCGGGTCTCGAAGGTGCGGGTAGGGGTGAATTCATACTCGACCCCGCTATCCGGGTTTCGCCAGGCGGAAGGCACTCCGGTGCGAACGTTTTCAAGGGACTGGGCCGCTTTCAGACGATCCGTGTCATCCATGGACTTTCCCACGGCGCCCCCGATGGCGGCACCGGCCAGCGTGCCGGCGATGACCGCCCCGGTTCTCGCACTGCCTTCCACCTCCGCTCCCAGAAGGCCTCCGAGGGTGCCTCCGATGACCATCCCCGCCCCCTCCCTGGGACCGTCGGTGGCACAACCCGCCAGCAGCAGCGGTATGAAAACGAAAGCGAGTAGTCTGTTGCGCATAACAAGCACTCCTTTGCCGGATTCGACAGTAACTATAGAGCCCTTCGACTCCCCGTGCCCGCCAGCCAACGGCAGGATGAACCGGTTGTCGTGCACAGCTTTCAATGCCACTCTTGCCGGACATTCGTGCGACTCCACTGCATGCCATGAAATATCTGTCCCTGTTGTGCATCATACTGTTTTCACTGGCGCTGACGGGGTGCGGTGGATCTCCCCATCCACCGAACATCAAGGTGAGCCGCGAACCAGCCAAAGGTTTGAGTTCTGCCGACATGGACAACGCCTACCTGGCCGCACTCGCCGACTGGACACAAGCTGCCGCGCAGGAGCGCCTGGCAGAGACCTATGAGCGCAACAGGGTTCCGCCGGAAGGAAGGAGAGGCCGGGCGCATGTCGATGCACGTTATGTCGAGGCGGGCGGAAAACGACTGGCTATCGTCGATCTGGCCTACACGGGCAACCCTGTGCGGGTAGCCCGTGTAGTCGGATTGGCGGGAAAAGAGCTGGTCACCGTCAGTTGCACATCGCCCGACGGTGCCCCGATTCAGGTGCTGGATCCCGGGTCAGCCTGCGGGAAGGTGGTGCAGGAGGCGTTTTTTGACTAAATAGCTGTTCCGAAATCGTGTCCAAAGCATTCGTTTGGTAACAGACGAGATACCTGTAGGAGCGGCGGAAGCCGCGATTCGGCGCTTCGCGACTCCCGTCGCTCCTACGTGCATGGACCAATTTGGAACACGTATTTAGTCCGCCTGGTTCGACAACGGGCGGGTGTCGCCAAGATCAACCTCGGTCCCGAATCGTCCGTCGAGATAGTCGATGATATCGGAGGACTCGTACATCCAGCGAACGCTCCCGTCCTCTTCGACGATCCTCAGACACGGCACCTTGACCTCACCGCCTCCAGCCAACAGTTCCTCGCGGCTGACCGGGTCATGCTGCGCATTTCGCAACTCGATATTCAGCGCCAGACGTCGGATGGCATGCCGCGTTTTAATGCAGAAAGGACAGGTCTTGAACTGATAGAGCGTCAATGCCCGGGTTTGCCTGTCCACGTACTCCTGCTCGGGTTCGGGACGCTGAACGGGCGTCGGAGCTGCCAGGCGATCGACGAGGAGCACGACAGGGGTAAGAAACGGGCGCAGGGTTCTGAAAAAGAGACGTATCAGGATTCTCATCGGGTGCCTTCAATTGAAAAACTGGAATAGAACGGGTGATAGCTTACCAATTCACTCAGATAATGCCAGTGAAAGCGTAATCGCGCAGGTCTGTGCAGTAACGGCCGGCCGACACCGCTCCGGATGCCAAGCCAGGGCCCCGTCCGTAGAGACGGGGCAATCCAGGCTACTCCTCCGGGCAATCAGAAATCGTACGTGGCGGAGACGGAGAAGAGATCGATATCGGCATCATCGACATCGTAGAAGCGTTCAAACTCAGCCCGCCCCCCAACCCCGCCATCAAGCTGGTAGTGACCGCCGAATCCGAAGACCGGGTCCACTCCGGTGTCATCGAAGTCAAGACCACTGTCCGACGAATCCCAGGCATAAAGGCCCGCCTTCCCGAAGATATCGATATTGGGGTCCACCGCAAAGCGCGCCAGACCCGATAACTGAAAGCCGTCGGGCTCCAAAGAGCCGAAATCGCCAAGGTTCGTGTAGGCGACTTCAGCATCCAGCCACTCCATCGCCCGATAGCCCAGGAAGATTTTGTACCCGGTGTCGTTGTCGTCGAGTCCCGACTCGTCGACATCGGACCAGCCAACACCCGCCCCGAGATACAGGCGGCTTTCATCGATGGTCTGCTGTGCCCAGGCCGTTCCTGTTCCGAACACCAGCAACACGGGCAATACCCATTTCTTGTCCATACCGGTTCCCTCCAGTTGGTATTCCTCGACCGAAGCGTAGCCCAGGAAATTCGAACCCGCAGGGGTCGCTTACCGAATGGATAACTTGATTCCACTACTGTTCGGGCCCACGTTTTCTATTTCAGCGTGCCTGAATGGATTCTGAATCCTTCAGAATCCATTCAGGCACGCGAGCAGAGGGTGTCATACTCGTGGATCCCGTCGATAGCATCACCGCCTATCATCAAGTCAGCAAGCATCACTTTCATCGCCCTGCCGCCGGTCCCGGCCGAATGGACTGGGCCAATCAACCCGATCCATTCCGGCGTTACCAGAGTGCGCCAATACTCCCTTTGGAACGGGTTCCCCCTTTGGACACCCCCCGCTTCGAAGCCACGTTTCTGGAGGGGATGATTGAGCCCGCCGCCGTTGATCGGCACAGCATTTCGCAATTCCTTTTCGACAGTTTGGCTCTGTCCGCCTGGAAACGTCTGGGTAGCACCACCTGGCCGCTCCGGGTCAACCCCTCCAGCGGCAACCTGCACCCCACGGAGGGTTATCTGCTGTGCGGAGCGGTTGAAGGGTTTTGCGACAACCCGATGCTGGCCCACTATGCACCACGGGAGCACGCCCTTGAACTGCGTGCCGAACTACCCGCTGCCCTGTGGCGACGCCTCATCCTGAAATCCCCGCCGCAGATTCTGTTCATGGGGCTAACCTCTATTCACTGGCGGGAAGCGTGGAAATACGGCGAGCGGGCCTTTCGCTATTGTCAGCACGATGTAGGACACGCGATCGCCACGATCAGTGTTGCGGCGGCAGCCCTGGGCTGGCGTGTACGGCTACTGGACGGCTGGAGTACCGATCAGCTTACTGCTTTGCTAGGCATTGCCCATCCGAAAGCGACGGACGCGGAAACGGCGGATTGCCTGCTCGCCATCGAACCTCAGGCCGGCATCGTGGAACGACGGGGCCCGGCTAACCTTTCCGATTGGCCGGAACCGGCCCGATGGTACGGAAAACCGAACCGACTCAGCGCCGAATCGGTGCAGTGGCCGGAGCTGGCCAAGGCCGAGCGAGCCTGTCACAAGCCACTCACCAGTGGCCGATACCCGAAAGAGCCGCCCGCATTGCCCGAGTTGCCCGTGGGGAAGGCCGGCTTCGGTATCCGCCCCATCGTGCACCGTCGACGCAGTGCGGTGGATATGGACGGCCGCTCGGCCATCAGCCGGGACGCCTTCTATCAGATTTTGCGCAAATGCCTGCCGGGACCCCGGCAGGTCCCGTTTACGGCCCTGCCGTGGACGCCCCAGGTACACCTGGTTTTCTTTGTGCACCGTGTACAGGATCTCGACCCGGGTCTCTATTTGCTGCTGCGTGATCCCTCAGCCGAATCGGTCCTGCAAGCCGCCCTTAAACCCGGATTCGCGTGGGAGCGGCCATCGGAGTGTCCCGACGGCATGAAGCTGTATCGGTTGGCCATTGGCGATGCGCGCGAGCTTTCCCAACAGCTCTCTTGCACACAGGCCATCGCCGGCAACGGCTGCTTTTCGGTAGCAATGCTCTCGCGCTTCGAACCGGCGTTACGGGAAAACGGTGCCTGGTTCTATCCACGACTCTTCTGGGAATGCGGGATGATCGGACAACAACTCTATCTGGAGGCGTACGCCAACGATGTCGCCGCCACCGGGATCGGCTGCTATTTTGACGACCCGGTGCATGACACCCTCGGCCTGGAAGGGCTCGACTGGCAAGTGCTCTACCACTTTACCGTGGGCGCAGCTGTCGAGGACGCCCGGCTGACCACGCTGCCACCTTACCCCGGGCCCTGACGGTTTCGGACCCACTTCATCGAATCCAGCGATTCCAGTCGGCATAACGGCACTCGATACGTCCCTGGGGCAGGGAGAGGCCGATGAGCACCAACCCGGCGACCGCCGCCGCCACCGAGCCGAACGGCGCGTAGCCGTTGAGAGTAATCGCACCGATAAACGCCCATGCGCCCAGCAATACATTGGCGAAGCGCAGTGGCCGCCCCACCTCCGACAGAGCCATGATCGAGAAAGAGATCACCAGTGCACCGACGATATGGTCGCTGTTGGCCGCGGCACCTTCGGTGCCGAACATCAGCCGGGTCAACATCAGGCCGGCACCAATCAGGATGCTCAGGCCCAGCGTCCAGGGCACGTTGACCCCACCCAGGAGCATGTTCCGGACCACCTTGCCGGCAGGCCTCTCAAAGTCATCCGAAGGATCCATACCATCGCCTTCGCTGGCATCGCCGACAAAGAATACCCGCAGGAGCGAATGCCCTTTACGCCGGCGCTCACGCAGAAACTGCAGCGTAGCCAGGATCTCGTCGAACGAATAGGGGATCTGAATCAGCATGGCCGCCGCAGCAATCAGGCAGAGCGTGCACCAGGTCCCGAGCCATACCGGCTGAATGATGATGAAGAACAGGCTGGTTCCGCCGAGCGGCACGATGAGAAAGCCGAACAGGAGCACAAGCCACGGCATGGTACGCCAACGGCGACGATCGCCGATGGCACCGGTCACGATCTCCAGCGCATAAACAGTAGCGCCCAGCCCCGCATCTGCCACCGGCCACGCCTCCGAGACGTAAGAGGTGATGATGCTCTCGGTTCCTTCACCAAAAAATGGGTCCCACGCTCCTCCAATGTGCCCGAGCTGAAAGGCGGCCAGGTAGCGGGAGATGATCAGCCCGATAAAGGCCAGAAAGATGATCGGGATCCGCTGCCCCCAACCGGAGGGGTTGTAGTCCCAGCCGGGGGGGATGTTGGCCCTGGGCAGCCACGCGGCCACATTGATACCGGGTGCCGGGGGCACCGCCACAGCGAACAGGATCACCAGACTACCCACCAGCGTGTCGTTGACATAGGCGGCGGCGCTCGGGGTCCAGAACAGCAACGGTGCAAACAGCAACCACAGCCCTAGTCCCGCGGTGACCCATCGCGCCCAACCCTTGTCGCGGGAGAGGGAGAAAAGGGCGAAGATGACGATCAGCAGGCCGGTGATGATGTCGCTGGCGGTCATCCAGGTGTGAGACCAGAGCAGACCCCGTCCACCGGGAGCGACGGGCTCCACCTCCTCCATCCAGTGCTGTGCCAGCCCGAAAATAAACGGGCTTGTCATCAGCCAGAGCCCCAGGCTGGCGTTTGCAAAGTGGGCCCAGAGGGTCTGTAGATGGGCGGTCCGCGAGCGCGTCTCGTGTTCGGCAACAGCCGGTCCGGCGTGCTCCGGCAGTTCGTTCGCATCACTGAGCCAGGGCGGTACGGGAAGGTGGTTGCGCTGGTACCAGGTGACCGGATCCCGCTTCAGGGATTCGAGCATTTTTGGCAGTTCGTCGCGCAGGTGGTGCTGCGGTTCCCACTCCAGCTGCTCCCTGGCACGGCGGATATCGAGTTCGTAGTGATCGTCGGCCAACTCCACCATGTAAGGGCGAATGAATGGCTTGATCCCGTGGTCGATGGCATCGGGGACGATCTCCTCCAGCTTGTCCTGTGCCCATGCCCCGCCGGCCGCTACCGTTTTGGGGATCTCCCGCGTCAGCCACCCCTGTCCGTGCAGGCTGCGGCCGATCATCTCCTGCAGGGAGGCGTAGCTGTCGGTTTCGGGTTCACCGATGAGGAAGATACTCTCATCGGGCAATCGGTCCCGGTGCGCCACGGTCTGCCGAAAGGCAGTCGCTACGTCATCGATGTGAACCGCCGCCTGCCCGTGACTGCGATCGCCGGGAAACAGATGGCTCATCCACTGACGCTCAAAGATCCGCTGGACCTGATGAGCCAGGGTCGGGATCCCGCCCTCTTCGCTGTAGACACCGGCGATACGCAGAATGACCGAAGGAATATCCCCGTGCTCGGTGCGAACTACCTCCTCGCTCTCCGCCTTGGATTGGGGATAGGCCCACTTCGGCTCCAGCGGAGAATCCTCGTCCAGGGGAAACCCGGGGCGGGTTGGTGCATGCACCAGCATGGAACTGGAGTAGATGAACTGCTCCACCTGGAAGTCTTGCAGACCGCGGAGCAGACGCCGGGTCCCCTCGACATTGACCTCCCGGTATTTGGGATTCGGTTCGCCGCTGAAATCGAAGTAGGCGGCCAGATGAATCACCGACGCGATGCGGGTACCGTAGCGCTCGCGCAGCGTGGCAAAGGCGCGCGCCATGGCTTCATCGGAGGTGATATCGACCTTCAGACAGTCAGGCAGGTCGCCACATTTGCGTTCCAGCCCGACGACGCGATACTCATCACCCAGCGCTTGAGTGATCGCGGTGCCCAGCCTGCCGCCGGCGCCGGTAATGAGCACAATAGGGCGGTCCCGTTCCATGGGAAGACTCTCGCTCGGTCGTGAATGGATGTGTGCCCGCCCCCGAACCGTCCCGGTTATGGCGCGGGGCCTTCGTTTGGCCGTTCACGTCGATAGTGTAGTATGCGTCTGTCTACCTCCGCCGCCTGCGAAACCGAACATGCCCACGCTGCTTTTCAAGCTGACCAATGTTCCCGAAGACGAAGCCGAAGAGGTCCGCGAATTGCTGACCGAACACGGCATCGACTTCTATGAAACCGAGGCGGGACGCTGGGGAATCTCGGTGGCCGGGATCTGGGTAAAAGATGAGAGCCAGGTGGCAACAGCACGGGAGCTGATCGACCGGTATCAGCATGAACGGGGGGAACGGGTGAGGGCGGCCTATGAGGCAAAGCGGCGAGCCGGCGAGCACGAGACCATGGCCTCACGCTTTATGCACCACCCAATCCGATTTATCCTCTACCTGCTCGGCATTCTGGTCATCTTCTATTTTACCGTCATGCCGTTTCTCGACTGGGGCTAATGTACTGTTGCATGCTTGGCCGCCAAGCATGCAACAGTACACTGGAAAAACAATAAAAGGGAGGAGAGCATATTGGGCACTAACGACCGGTGGTCCGTGGATCCCAGCAACCAGACCGCCTCACACAGCAATGGACTGACCGTGAAACTCTCCGGGGGAGAGGTGATCGATATCCTTGAAATGCCCAAGGCGATCTCGACCCGCGAGCTGCCGGCACTTCTACAGGAGGCCGCAACGATCTACGGTCAGCAGAAGGCTTCCCCCCCTCCCCGACCTGCGACACCACCACCCACTGCCGGACCACGCAAGTCGAAGCTCTCGCTGGGCAAGCGAAAATAAGTCCCGTCAAAGCCCTACGGCGCGGTTACACGTTGCCGGAGCAGGGAATCGACGGCATGCGCCATTCGGTTCTGATCGAAAATGGAGAGTGCGCTGACATTGACGTGAAGCAGCCCTTCGAGGATAAACAGCTCCGTCTGCCCCTTCGGCAGTGCCTCGGCCAGACGCACGCTCTGGGTAAAAGGGATGATGTCGTCGCGACGGCCATGGACCAGGATTAGGTCTGCCTTGAGGGATGACAGGTCCCGGTTGGCGAGATCCAGCTCACGGATTGCCTCGCGAATTGCCAGCGGAAGCTTCCCGATGAGGGCCGGCACCCTGTCCGGATCGTCGTTGGTAACGAACCGATAGACATCCAGTGCCTCACCACTCAGCCCGACCTCCGGTTGCGGACCGGGACGCCCGGCCAAGTGCCAGTTCGCCAGCCGCCGTAGCGTGCGACGGTCATCGGAGTCAGCGAGCCGCGAGAGATTACTGAGTACGAACACCCACTTGCCATACTCATTGGGGCGACGGTATTGCCACTCGTCCTGCTGCCGGTAATAACCGGTGGTCGCAAAGGTCAACACCTCTTCCAGATCGTAGTAACCACCGACCCCGACCACGAAATCCACCTGGCCCGCCAGATCGGGACGCCGGGCAGCCAGCAGCACCGGGCCCACCGCGTAACTGAACGCGCCCGCGCCGATCCGTGGCGGTGAAGGGAAATCCCTGCCCGAAGCGAGATAGCTGATGGCATCCATCACGTGCTGAATATTGGCCGGCGTGACCTGCAGACGGCGCAAACCGGGTATGTCCGGCACCAGCACCAGGAAGCGGGCCCGCGCCAGTGTCTTCGCGGTGTTCACCAACCGTGGGTCGTCCTTGCCCTGCTCTGCCGCACCCGGCATCAACAGGATGCCGGCCTCCGGAACCGGTCCCGGTGCATAAAGATCGGCACGATAGCTCTGCTTTTCGCCGGAGAAGGTGACGGTGCGCCGTGAGGGCGTTGCGGTGATTTCCTTGAATTCGGTGGATGCCGGGCCGGCCGCCAAATCCTGCGCCACCAGCCGCGCCTCTTTTGGCGCCAGGGTACAGCCGACGGCAGTCAGCGCAGCGACGACAATGACAAGGACCACGCCTGCCTTCCTGGCAGTTGGCACACGTTCCGGCGACCGGTCCGACACCGCACCACTCATATCGGTCAAGGCGGGATCACCGTGTAGTGGATGGTCATGACCCGAATCCGGCCGTCGCGAATGAGATAGGAGTCGGCCCCGTCTTCGACTCTGGCACCGTTGTCGGCCTCTGCGGTCCATTCCAGAAACCCCATTTCCGCTTCCGCCATGACGGTGCGGTACTCCCAGCGGCCACCGGGCAGCTGGTCACTGAGCAATTGCACTTTTTCCCGCAGGCCCGCCACTCCCCGGAAGATCCCGTAACCCGTCAGCAAAACGATGTCAGCCGAGAAGTTCCGGGCCAGGTCCTCTTCGAATGCCCAGCTTTTGGCGAGCCGCAGATGGTCATCCAGCACCTCTCTCGCCGTACGCAGCCTCTCCATGGCGCTCCTCCTCAGCGGCTGAGTCCTCTTCCAATCGCAATTCTAGAGCACCAAAACGATAAAGCCCGAAGCGCAGCAACAGGCCCGTCGACGCAGGGGCGTCCTTGCGGCCGATTAACGACGCAGAGGCGCGAAGAGGTATTCCAATCCGTTAATCTTGATTTCGTGAACGATGTGCAGCAGGCGGCCCAACTCACCCTTGGGGAAGCCTTCGCGGGAGAACCAGACGACGTAGGGCTCGGGCAGGTCGATGAGCAGCCGGTCTTTGTACTTTCCGAATGGCATTCGGTAGCGCGCCAGCTTCAGAAGTTCCTGGCCATCAAACGGCAGCGGGGCAGAGTCGTGCATGGGTGCTCCAGCGTAAAAGCGCCATTATCATGCACTCAAAAGTGGGATCAACCGGTGAAATCATCGCTGTTCAGCTATCCTGTATAGTGTCACACCACCCAATCAGCATCCATTTGCCTTGGCCGTTCACACGGACTTGGGGAATCCTCGGCTGCGGTTTGGGTCTACTGTTTGACATCCTGAAGCCCATAAATCGAAAAAACCTCCATAGAAGCCCATGAAAATCCGTAAAGCTGATCCGACCGATGCGCCCGCTATCCAGCGCTTCCAGGAAGCCTCCATTCGCGAGCTGTGCAGCGAACAGTATGATGCAGAAACGATCGATGAATGGACCGGTGACCTGAAACCCGACCACTACCTCGACGCCATGGAGAACTACCAGTTTCTGGTGGCGGAGGAGGATGGCGGAGAGATCCATGCCATGTGCGTGGTGGATACCGACCGAAGCGAACTGAACGCCCTGTTCGTGGCACCACAAGCCACGGGGAAGGGGCTGGGCAAGGTCCTGGTGGCATCGGCCGAAGGCGTGGTCCTCAACGCCGGGCATCACCGCATCAGTCTGAAAGCCACCCTCAATGCCGTACCCTTCTACGAAAAACTCGGGTATCGAAAGAACGGTGAAACCATGCACTCGTTTTCAGAGGGGACGGAGCTCTCCTGCATTGTCATGAGCAAGGAACTGAGGCCCGACAAGGGAAAAGCGGCATAAGCCAACAGCAATACCCAAGGCTGCCTTCCTCCCCAACGGATCGGGCGAGGCTCTCCGCCGCCACCGACACACCATCGGCTCATCGGCCCCATTATCCACTTCCTATCGTCGACCATCGTATGTAATCTAATCGGAGATTAGAACCGGTATAGAAGTATGTGGCAAAGGCATACCGCCGATGGTAGGCACTGGCTGGCCATGTCCGTCACCATTTTGGCCGGTGCGGCTGTCACCCTCGTACTGGACGGATATTACCGTAGCGAACTGCTGTTGCAGGCCGAACGGCAGTTGGCCCGCAGTGCAAAAGCGGCCAGCCAGCAGTTGACCCGTAATATGGAGCGGCGCATCGCTGCCATCGAGGATCTCCGGGCCTTTATGCTTGCCGACACCGGGCTCCCCGGATTCGAGGCGTTCGATCATTTCGCCGCCAACCTTCGCGAACATTATCCTTCGATCGATTCCCTGGTCTATGTCGACGAAGACTTGGTCATCCGTCACATCCATCCCCCCGAGAAGCATAAAGATGCCTTGGGACTCGACCTGAAGAGACGACCGTCGGCCCCGGTCATCCAGCGGGCAATTCGTGAGCGCCGTCTGATTGTGGATTCGCCGCACCCCATTATCGGCGGGCAAACGGCTTTCCTGGCCCGTGCACCGCTTTTTCGCGATGAACATTTCCTCGGCCTCGCACAGGGGATTTTCATTATCCCGGAAATCCTTGCCGCCGACCTGAATGAGGTGTCGAAACAGTATGATATTCAGCTGACAGACTCCAATGGAAAACTTTTTGGCGTACGGCGGAAAAGCTGACCGGGCAAAGTGAAACGGAGGTCATCAAGTTTGCCGGAACGACCTGGGTCCTCGCGCTAGCCCACCGTTCGGGCAGCCTTGAACCTTCCGGCTTCGTCCTGGGCCTGATCTGGCTCGGGGGTGTGCTCTGGATTGGCCTGCTTCTTTATGTTGTCCAACGCAACTGGGCCGAGAAACGGCGGCTGACGAAAACAGTCACTGACAAGACACAGCAACTCCAGCTGCGTAACACCGAACTGGAGCGGGAGATTCGGCAGCGGCAGGAGACGGAAAGCTCGCTGCGGGCAAGTGAATCCCGGCTCAATGAGGCTCAGCGAATTGCCAACCTGGGGAGTTGGGAGTGGGATCTCGCCACCAACCGGCTCTCCTGGTCCAACCAACTGCACCATATCTTCGGCGTAACGCCTGGAACACCATTGAGCTATGCCGAATTCCTGAACCGGATCCACTCCGACGACCGTGACCGGGTTCGGCAACGCATTGCCACAGCGGAGCACGTATTTGAAAACGAGTACCGCATCATCCGACCGGACGGCATGGTGCGTCATCTGCATGGATGCGGCACCATCAGGCGAGATGATACAGGGCGCCTGATTCGTATGGCCGGAGTCGCGCGGGATGTCACCGACCAGAAAAACGCCGAGCTGGCGTTGCGGAATTCCGAACGCAAGAACGATATTCTGATGGAACACGCAGGAGACGGGATCTCCATTTGCGATCTTGATGGCCGCCTTCTGGATGCCAACCGGCGGCTACTGGAACTGCTCGGATATACCCGTGAAGAATTGCGGGCACTCCACGCCTGGGATATTGCGATCCCGAAAGAGAAAGAGAAGATCAAGCAAAAGTTTGCAGAGATTGCCGTCAAAGGGCGATCACTGACCACCAAGACCCTTCTGCGCAAAGATGGCAGTACCTTTCCCGTCGAGATCGCCGGTGCCACCCTCGAATGGGAGGGGCGGACGGTCGTACTGAATATCTTCCGAGACATCTCCGAACGCAAGCGCCTGGAAGCGGTTCTGTATCGTTATCAGAATGATCTGGAAGACTTGGTCGACCGGCGGACCGAGGACCTGCTGGTTGCCAACCGCGAACTCGAGGCCTTTAGTTACTCGGTCTCCCATGACCTGCGCGGTCCGCTACGGGCCATCAACGGTTTTAGCCAGATCCTCGAGGAAGATTACGGTGAACGCCTCGATGCCGCCGGCCACCGCTACATCGACAAGATCTGCAACGCTACCGAACGAATGGGGCGGCTTATCGATGACCTGCTTCAGCTCTCCAGGACTGTCCGTACCGATCTGCAGTGCGACCCGGTAAACCTCAGCGCCATGGTCGAGGAGATCAGCAAAGAGCTCCGGGCCTTTGAACCCGAGCGCCGTGCCCGATTCCGGATTCAGTCGAATATCCAGGCGAATGCCGATAAGGCATTGATCCAGTCATTGCTCGACAACCTTCTGCACAACGCCTGGAAATTCACTCGTGAACAGGGCCAGACGGTGATCGAATTCGGGGCTACCGAAATCGATGGTGAGAGCGTGTTCTTCGTGAAGGACAATGGTATCGGCATCGACAAGAGTGAAGCCAGCGGCTTGTTTCAGCCCTTCCATCGACTCCACGGGCCCAACGAATACGAAGGTAGCGGAATCGGACTGGCCACGGTGCAACGCATTGCCCAGCGGCACGGTGGGGAGGTCTGGTTCGAGAGCAAACCGGACCAGGGCGCCACCTTCTTCTTCTCTTTGGGGAGGAAAAGAGCGGCGCCCTCCATCCCCTTGGTCGCCAAATGGGTGAAGTGATATTCACATCGAAGTTCGGGTCCGGCGCTTGCCCTCTCTGCCATACCGCCGGGTCTGAGACTTTCTTTCAGGACCGACGCCGCGACTACCTGCACTGCATGGAGTGCCACCTCGTGTTCGTACCCCCGGCCTACCATGTGTCGGCGAAACAGGAGAAGGGGCAATACGACCTGCACGAAAATTTCCCGGAGGACCCGGGGTATCGCCGCTTTCTGAATCGATTGTACGAATCGATGCAGGCGCTGCTGGAGCCGGACAGCTCCGGTCTCGACTTTGGCTGTGGGCCGGGCCCGACACTCTCACTGATGTTCGAAGAGACGGGGCACCGAATGGCGATCTTCGATACCTTCTATAGACCCGATACCAGCGTTTTTGCCGAACGCTACGACTTCATAACGGCCACCGAAGTGGTCGAACACCTGCACCGGCCGGGGTTTGAGCTGGAGAGGTTATGGGAGTGCCTCAAACCCGGCGGCCGTCTGGGATTGATGACCAAACAGGTGCAGGATCGGGAGGCCTTTGCCGGGTGGCATTACAAGAACGATATTACCCACGTCTGCTTCTTTTCCCGGCAGACCTTCCAGTGGCTGGCTGACCGTTGGGGAGCCCGGTTGGAGTTTCACGGTAGCGACGTTATTCTGCTGACCAAGCCCGAATAGAAAGGCAGAGCCCATTCTCCGCAGGAGGAGATCCCGTGGGCGAACGAATATCGACCCGGACCAGGCCGATATTCGCTGGAGGATGGCCGTGAGGAACAGAGATAAAAACGATCAGTGATCTCCGGCAATCACCTCGGGTGAATTCCGGGCTAAACTGGCAGCCAGTGAGCCTTGCAAGGCGCGTAAACCATCATAAATCCAAAGGAGTTGCGAAGTGAGCAGTTCGCTGCGGGACCAACTAATGAAATCGGGCCTGGTTGACGAGAAGAAGGCCAAGGCCATCGACCAGAGCAAGCGCAAGAAGGCGAAACAGAAGCCGAAGAAGCAGGCCCGAGGTGTCGATGAGAGCCGGGAGCGCCACCAGCAGCAGCAGGCCGAGAAGGCGCAGCGCGACCGCGAGCTCAATCGCCGCCGGCAGGAAGAGACGCAGCGACGGGCGGTCGTCGCCCAGATCAAACAGTTAATCGAGGAGAACCGGCTCCCCAAGCGCGACGGAGAGATCGCCTTCAATTTCGCCGATGGCCAGAAGGTCAAGCGACTCTACATCAACGAGCAGGTCCACCAACAGCTCACGAACGGACAGGCCGCCGTCGTCAAACTGCATGGGCAGTACGATATCGTCCCGAGATCGGTCGCCGAAAAGATTCGCGAGCGGGATGAATCCTGTCTGATTCTCTGCAACGAACCCGGCAAGGATGACGATGATCCCTACGCCGATTTTCCGGTCCCCGACGACCTGATGTGGTAATCACGGATTCCGTTCCCCGCAGGAGAATCGTCTCCTGCGGAGAAACGGGACACTGGAGGGCAATTTTCCGGGGGGAGCGTACCCACCCGCTGGTTCACCCCTCCACTGGCAGAGCACTCTTGTCCACCACCCGGCGCATGACGAAGCTGGAGTGGACCCCGCTCACCCCTTCGATACGCGTGATCCGGCTGAGCAGCAGTTCCTGAAAGGCCTCCATGTCACGCACCACCACCTTGAGCTGGTAATCGGCATCCTGGCCGGTAATCAGCAGGCACTCCAGCACCTCCGGCAGTGCACCGACGGCGGCATCGAAGTTGGCGAAGCGCTCCGGAGTGTGGCGATCCATCGAGATATGGATCAGCGCCATCAGGGTCAGACCGAGCTTGCGGGCATCCAGTACCGCCCGATAGCCGGTAATCACCCCCGTCTCTTCCAGCGCCCTCACCCGCCTCAGACAGGGGGAGGGGGAGAGACCGATACGATCGGCCAACTCCTGATTACTGATGCGGCCCTCCTTCTGAAGCACCTCGAGGATGCGGCGATCATAGCGATCCAGTTCCATGGTCCTGTTCTCCCACTCATGCAAGATAACCCCACCGACATACTGTCAGAGATTCGGCGAGAATCAGGCAGGAGGCGCACCCCCGCAGCGATTTCCCACGGGTCCGCTATCTGGCCGCAAGGCCGCCTGCGGCCTGAAACCCCATAAAACGCATTATCATTCCACTAATTCGCAATTACAAGCAATATTATTGTGTAGAAGTCGCCAATAACAAGCCATTTCGCAAGCGACTGCCGACCACTTCAGCGTAATCTTTCACCCATGGAAAGCCCGGGGCTCACAAGGCCCCGGCTCTGCGGCCCGCCTCACGAGGGCGGCCGGTTCCCGAAGCCGACCGGCAAAGGGAAGGGGTTCCCCAACAAGGGAGCAACTCGCTACGGATAGGCCCAACCGCAAAGGCGCCAAGGCCGCAAGGTTTTTCGAACGGATTTTCTTTGCGGGCTTTGCGTCCTGCGGTGAAGGCTTTTATCGCGAACTGAAAAACCGAACAAGGAGAATCTCCGTGAAACCGTTTGACCACC
The DNA here is from genome assembly GCF_900102855.1 of Thiohalomonas denitrificans. Lineage (NCBI taxonomy): Bacteria > Pseudomonadati > Pseudomonadota > Gammaproteobacteria > Thiohalomonadales > Thiohalomonadaceae > Thiohalomonas > Thiohalomonas denitrificans. The sequence continues at coordinate 49,064 of NZ_FMWD01000011.1, read as the reverse complement.
GCAAATACCGCCCCGCGCCGCGCATCGACCTCAAGGAGCGTCGATGGCCGGACCGCACCATCGACAAGGCCCCGCGCTGGGCCAGCGTCGATCTGCGTGACGGCAACCAGGCGCTGCTCGAGCCCATGTCGGTCGAGCAGAAACAGCGGCTTTGGCAGGTGCTGGTGGAGACGGGTTTCAAAGAGATCGAGGTGGGATTCCCTTCAGCCAGCCAACCGGATTACGACTTCGTGCGCTGGCTGATCGATGAAAACCGCATTCCGGCGGACGTCACCGTGCAGGTGCTGGTACAGGCCCGCGAGGAGCTGATTCAAAAGACCTTCGACGCCCTCGATGGTGTGCACCGGGCGATCGTCCACGTCTACAACTCCACCTCCACCGTGCAGCGCGAGCGCGTCTTCGAACGGGATCGGGAGGGCATCAAGGCCATCGCTGTCCAGGGCGCCGAATGGTTGAGGCGCGAAGCGGCCAGGCACCCGAACACCGAATGGGTCTTTCAGTATTCGCCCGAGAGCTTCTCCAATACCGAAATGGACTACGCCGTGGAGGTCTGCGATGCAGTGTTGGAGGCTTGGGAGCCGACCGCAATGCACCCCTGCATCATCAATCTGCCGGCCACCGTGGAGAGTGCGACGCCCAATGTCTTCGCCGATCAGGTGGAGTATTTCTGCACCCATATCAGCCGCCGCGAGGCGGTCGTGGTGTCGGTGCATACCCACAACGACCGCGGTAGTGCCGTGGCCGCGGCAGAGATGGCGCTGCTCGCCGGTGCCGATCGCGTCGAGGGCACGCTGCTCGGCAATGGTGAGCGTACCGGCAACACGGACCTTGTCACCATGGCCATGAACCTCTACAGCCAGGGTGTCGATCCCGAGCTGGACCTCTCCAGGCCCGACCACATCATCCAGGTCTATAGCGAGTGCACCGGGCTCCCGGTTCATCCACGCCATCCCTGGGTGGGCGAGCTGGTCTACACCGCATTTTCCGGGTCCCATCAGGATGCCATCCGCAAGTGCCTCAACCGGCAGCAGCCGGACGAGCCCTGGCAGGTGGCCTACCTGCCGATCGACCCGCATGACCTGGGCCGCGACTATCAGGCGGTAATCCGGGTCAACAGCCAGTCGGGCAAGGGCGGGGTGGCATTTGTACTGGAACGCGATTACGGCCTCCGGATACCGCGCTGGATGCAGGTGGAACTGGCCCGGGTAGTGCAGCAGGCCAGCGAATCGCAACCGGGCGAGGTGGACAGCGCCGCCATCCACGGACTGTTTCTGGAGCACTTCGTCCGCGAAGAGGCTCCGATTCGGCTCAAAGGCTACCATGTAGACCGGCGGGACGGCCGGGAGGTGATCGAGGCGCGTCTCTCCGAGGCAGGCACGGAACGTATCCTGCAGGGTGAAGGTGAAGGGGCCCTCTCCGCCCTGGTGGATGCCTGGATGCGGCACAGCGGCGCCGATGTGAGCGTAGTGGACTATAGTGAACACGCCCTTGGCGAGGGTACCGATGCTGAGGCCGCCGCCTACGTGCTGCTCAATGTCGACGGACAGCGGGTCTCCGGTGCGGCCCTCGACCACGATACTCTCAGTGCTCCCATCAAGGCCGTCCTCTCCGCCCTCAACCGGGTTCGGGCCCCGGCCTCGGAGGCGGCCTAGATTGCGCATCGGAACGGCTTTACACATGACCACGGAGAAACACGGAGAACTGCAATGCATGGACCTGCATAACGGGCTTCAAGTCCGGGCCATGTTTCTCTGTGTTCTCCGGGAGCTCTGTGGTGAAATATTGAGTCCAAAAGCGGAGGAAGAGGAAGATCATGCCCAAGCAGCCCCGTCGCCCCGGACAGTCCATCGATTCCGGCAAACTCGATCGCATAGTGGCCGAAGGCCGGCGCAATGCCGAACAGCGTCAGCAGGGCTACCGCGAACAGTCGCTGAAAATCCATCCGTGGGTCTGCGGCCGCTGCGGCCGTGAATTCACCCGCGCCAATCTCCATGAACTGACGGTCCATCACAAAGATCACAACCACGACAACAATCCGCCGGACGGCAGCAACTGGGAGAATCTCTGCCTCTACTGCCATGATAATGAACACCAGCGTTATGAAGAGCACGTCCGCGGCCATGAAGGGCTGGGCAAGGAGGAGACCGCCCCTGCCACCCACAATCCATTTGCCGACCTCAAGACGATGCTGGGAAAAGACGACGGCAAGGAGGACTAGTCGGCCATGCGGCGCCAAGAATCCCTCTTTACCGCCTGCGAATGGATAAGTGGCTTTCCGTTGCCGGATAATAGCGGGAAACCTTCAGTCAGAAAGTCTATTGGATGATTAGCGGACAGCAGCGGCGGGCCTTTCAGGCCCTTGCGCAGGAACTCGAAGGCGTCGATACGGCAGTCTATGCGGAGTGCGGAAAAGACCCCCTCGAACCGATCATCGGGCTGGGAGATCCGGAGGTCCGGGTCGGCTTTTTCGGCCGCGATCCGGGCCGTGACGAAATCCGCCACGGCATGCCCTTTATCGGGGCGGGCGGCCAGAAGGTACGAAACGCCTGCTACGAGCACCTGTATAGTAAGCCGATGCCGGATTTCGAAGCCTCAGTGGCGGTGGGGAAGCACTTTTTCTGGGCCAATACCGTCCCCTACAAACCCCTCGGCAACAAGGCCTGGTCGATGCGGGCCAAGAAGCAGTTTCAGCCGCTGATGGCCGAATTGCTGGTGAACGGCTGGAGGGGCAGTGATGTCATCACCCTCGGCCGGGAGGCCTTTCTCTGGTTCGGCATCCATCAATCCCGCGAAACCCGCCAGGCCCTGGAGTCTTTCTGGGCGCGGGAGGATCGCTTCTCTGCCTGCATCGAAGTGGCGCTGGTCTTGGCGGACGGACGCCGCCGCACCCTGCGCCTGCACCCCCTGCCACACCCTTCGCCCCTCAACGCCACCTGGTACAAACGGTTTCCGGGACTGCTGAAGGCGCGTCTGCAACAGCTGAATTTGCACCTTGATAATGTCAAACTGGCGGAGGCCGCCACGGCAACAAAGTAACGCCGCTACCGAATCCCGCCCGGAGGGTCCATCCGGGCAGGCCGAGACGCAGAGAGCGCAGCGTCCCCGGGAGACCGCGCGTACATCATCAACACCGCAGAGGCTTATGACGGACAGCATCGACGAGCTCAAACAGAGACTCCGGCGCTTCGCCGAGGATCGCGACTGGGAGCAGTTTCACTCCCCCAAAAACCTCTCCATGGCGCTTATCGCCGAGGCGGCGGAGCTGGTGGAGCACTTTCAGTGGATTACCGAGGCCCAGAGCGCCGAACTGGCTCCTGAAAAGCAGCGGGAGGTGGAGTTGGAGCTGGCGGACATCTTCATCTTCCTGATCCGTTGCGCCGATCGCCTGGGCGTCGACCTGGTCAAGGCCGCCAACGAGAAGACCGATATCAACGAGGGGCGCTTTCCGGTGGAACGGGTCCGGGGCGTGGCCGGCCGGGGATCGGACTTCGAGCCATGACACGCTTCGTCTAGCCTGCTTTACTTGCTTCAGGTTGTCTCGGTCCCGGGCGAGCCGCTATCCTCGGGCATTGTAGCCCCCGGAAATCAGAGGGAGGAAAAACAGTGAGCGAGAGAGTCGGAGCACCCCATGTCGGCGCACCCGATCCGGAGAAACGCAATTCCCCTATCGTCGAAGAGACCGCCGAGGACTTCGAGGTGGTGGAGCAGGAGCTGGGTGAAGCGCCCGTCTGCTACTTCAACGGCAAGAACTACGCCGACAAAAGCATGGTGTGCAGTGGTGATGAACTACTGCGTTGCGAGCGCGGACAGTGGCTGCGGCTGGGAAGCTGCGACCCGGATAACCCCTGACCATCGACGCCCAAGAAAACCCGTCCCGATCGCCCGGAACAGGTGGTCAAAGCGGCGGCTTCACCACCCGCTAGTGTACTGTTGCATGCTTGGCGGAGGGGATTCGCCAGGCCCGCTTTCAGGCAGCTACTCCGCTCCCGAGATCTCATCGAGCATCGACTCCACGTCCGAACGCCACTGCTTAAAGATGGCATGCGCCTCCGGGTCGGCGACGAGCTTTCGGTAGAAGGAGGGATCCACGGTGGTCACCAACGTATCCCCCTCTTCCGCGAAGATGGTGATCTTTTGCGGAAGATAAGGGATCAGCTGCGGGTATTTCGCGGTCAATGAGCGGACCTGTTCGGGCTTTCCATAAAAGACGATGCGGTATTTGTCGGTCGCATAGCCGCTGGCCGTCAGTCCTATATCGACCCGTTGCACACGCGATACGCGGTATCCGTGGTCGCTGATAACGCCCTGCAGGGCCAGCATGGTTTCGGGGAAAGACTGCTGGGCGCGTACCATCAGCAGCGGCTGGGCGTTGACTACTCCCGCCAGGAACAGGCCAAGGAGCAGGAGAAGTGATGCGGTGTAGCGGTTCACAGGCTCGCCTCCTCCATGATCCCCAGATAGAGCTCGGACAGCTCCGTGCACGGCTCATTCAGGGCATTATTGTTAAAGAATTGCGACATGAACTTCGGGTTGATGGACATCAGTTTGACCGTGCCATCGTCCATCTCCACCACCGTGATCCGGCAGGGCATGAAGATACCGGCCCGCGGATCGAGCTTCATCGCCTCGTTAATCAGCTTGAAATTGCAGAAGTAGACGATGCGCTGGCGGGCATTCTCCTCCTCTTCGGAGAAGAGACCGTTTTCCAGATTCTGTTCGCGAATGATCCGGAAGTTGCGACCGAGAGCCGCCTGCTTGAGGTTCGCCACCGTGTCGTCGAAGGAGGAGAACGATTCGATGGACAGGTAGGGCTCTTCGCCCTCGTGCTGTCCCGAGGGCAGGGGGTCTTCCTCGAAGGAGCGAACGTAGGCCACCACATCGTTGATGTCCTGCTCCGAAAGTCCCTGCTTGAGAAACGACTCCATCGGGGTACCGTCGCGTCCTTGCATCAAAGTCGTTCGGATCATCTGATCGGTGGCTGCGTGCAGAAAGGCCGCGTTGTGCAAGGCGGGGGCAATCACCGGCAAGTCGCGTGGCCGCGAAAAGGTGACGCCGGTTCCCGCGCCGCCCTCACCGTTGGCCCCGTGACACTCGGCACAATGCTCGGCAAACAGTCGCTTGCCCCGTCCGATATCACCGACGACCGGTGTCGTATCATGTTCGGGCGTCGCGCTGCCTTCGGGCATCCAGGTACGGATGTAGTCGATAATTGCTCGCAACTGAATGTCGTCGAGGTTTTCAAAGGCGGGCATCACCCGGCCGGGACGCCCGTCGCGAATGGTCCTGGACAGATAAGTGTCGCTGACATTGGTCAGAAAATCCGGCAGCGCCAGCGGTACACCGACACCGCCGTTGCCATTATGCCCGTGGCAGGCGGCACAGTGACGTCCGTACAGGGCTTCGCCATCGGGCGCTGCAAAAACCGGTCCTGTAACCAGTAGTGCAAACAGCAGGGCCAGCAGGTGTTTCATCGTCCGCGTCCTTATCTGTAGGCCAGTCAAATTCGCTAATAGATTAGCATATGCTAATCATCTAACATTGATCTACATCATTAGGATTTCATCCATTGTGACCGAAGACCCACCAGGGTGTACAGGAGGGATCATGCCCAAGCCTTTTGCCGAATCCTGCGAGCAGAACAAAGCGCCGATCCTCGACGTGCTGCGCAGGGAATTCACCGACCCGGGACGTGTGCTCGAGATCGGCAGTGGTACCGGTCAGCATGCCGTGTGGTTCGCCCGCCATCTGCCGCATCTGGTTTGGCAGACGGCCGATCTCAGAGACAACCACCCCGGCATTCACGCCTGGCTCGTCGATGGCCCCGACAACGTACTGCCGCCTGTCGACCTGGATGCCTGCGGCGGCAACTGGCACGGGATGGAGGACTTCGATGCAGTGTTCTCGGCCAACACGATTCACATCATGGACTGGCCCTCGGTCGAATGCTTGTTCGCCGGGATCGGACAACTGCTGCCCGTCGGCGGCAAGTTCGCCCTTTACGGCCCGTTCAACTATGACGGGCGCTATACCAGCGAGAGCAATCGTCGCTTCGATGAATGGCTCAGGGAGCGTGACCCCGCCAGCGGGATCCGTGACGCCGAGGCAGTCGATGAGCTGGCAAACCGGGCCGGCCTGATACTCCGGAACGATTACGAGATGCCCGCCAACAACCGCACGCGGGTTTGGCGGAAATCCGGCTGATTGCCACCGCCTCCACCCGGACAACCGCACACTCAACAGGTGCGGCGCCGGAGAGCAGCTATAGGGCACTTCTATTAATCCAACGCGGATTCTGTTGGGTCCAAAATCGCCGAGGCCAAGGCGCGCTGCGCAGGCAAGGGTGGCTCCCTTGTCAAGCAGCGCAACGCCGGGATCGGCGATTTTGGGCCCAACCCTTCGGGCTCGGGACCGTTTTGCCCGCTGGGCTGCGTTACAGCTCGTTCATGTGAAGCAACCACACATCACTCGCTGCGCCTTGCCAGCGGACAAAACGGCCGCGAGCAGAACCGTGTTGGATTAATAGAAGTGCCCTATGGGCCTGCCAACCTGCCGCCGATTTGGTCACGTTCCATCGGCTCGGTTTATACTGGGCGGCTTGGATTAAGCCAAACCGGATTGAGGCCATTGTGATGCGGATTTGTTGGGCACAATACGCCCTGTGGGCGGTCATCGCACTGCTGGGCGTGTCGGCGATGCTTTCCTCGGGATGCGGGGCCAAAGGCCCGCTTCACCTCCCGGGAGAAGAACAGCAGGATCAGGGGAACTAGCGCGTGGATCATTTTGGATACCGTACCGGCCGGCTCTATGCGGAAGATGTCGACCTCAGCGAGGTTGCTGTCCGCTACGGCACGCCCGCCTATGTCTACTCCCGCGCGACTATCGAGCGCCACTGGCGGGCCTTTGATGCCGCCTTGGCGGGCGTAGAACACCTGGTGTGCTATGCCGTCAAGGCCAACTCCAACCTTGCCGTACTGGGGCTGATGGCACGCCTTGGCTCCGGCTTCGACATCGTCTCGGTGGGTGAACTGGAGCGCGTGCTGGCAGCAGGAGGCGATGCGTCAAAAGTGGTTTTCTCCGGCGTGGGCAAACGTGAGGAGGAGATGCGCCGGGCCCTGGAGGTGGGGATCCGCTGCTTCAACGTCGAGTCGGAACCGGAACTCGAGCACCTCAACCGGATTGCGGGTGCATTGGGCATGAAGGCGCCGGTTTCTCTGCGGGTCAATCCCGACGTGGACGCCGGCACGCATCCCTATATCTCCACCGGGCTTAAGGAAAACAAGTTCGGCATCGATATCCATCAGGCCGAGACCGTCTACGTTCGCGCTGCAGAGATGCCCCACATCGAAATATCCGGCATCGACTGCCATATCGGCTCGCAAATCACGGAAGTGACCCCCTTCATCGATGCGCTGGAGCGCGTACTCATCCTGGTGGATCGTCTCTATGAGCACGGTATTACCATCAACCACCTGGACCTGGGGGGCGGGCTGGGCATTACCTACCGGGATGAACAGCCGCCGCTGCCCGGAGATTATCTCGACCCACTGCTGAAGCGCCTCGCCGGCCGGGGTCTCGAAGTGCTGATCGAACCGGGACGGGCCATTATCGGCAATGCCGGCGTGCTATTGACCCGTATCGAGTACCTGAAGCATACCGAACACAAGGATTTCGCCATCGTCGATGCCGCCATGAATGACCTCATGCGTCCGGCCCTCTACAACGCCTGGCAGGCGATCATACCGGTGATCCCCCGGGGTGATATCCCGCCGCGCCTCTACGATATCGTCGGGCCGGTGTGCGAGACCGGGGACTTCCTGGGCAAAGAACGGGAGTTGGCACTGACGGAAGGTGATCTACTGGCGGTACGCTCGGCGGGGGCCTACGGCTTCACGATGAGTTCGAACTACAACACCCGGCCACGCCCCGTGGAGCTGATGGTGGACGGCGACACCGTCCACGAGATCCGCCCCAGGGAGCGCATTGAGGAGCTGTTCGCCCGCGAACGGCTACTTCCCTAAACTTCAAAACCATTCACCGCAAAGGCGCAAAGGGCGCAAAGTTTTTTCTGGGATCTATTGTAACTACTCACCCCCCTGACCCTCCCCACAGGGGGAGGGAATGGCCTACGCGAGTCTCGGAGACGCCGTTACGCCTCGTCACTCCCGGCTCTTAGGGTTCTGATAGGGTGAGCAATTACGATCTGTTTAGGGTGGGGTCAGCTGAAAAGGAGCCGAAAGCTGCTCAGAAACGATCCTTCAGCTCCTTTAAAAATTATCTTAGCGCTCTCGGCGCCTTTGCGGTTAGGCCCATAGTAAAATGGAAAGAGTCCCCGAACCTGAATTGATGGACGAAGCGGAGCAGGCGCGCGCCTATGCCGAAGCCGACTTCGAGGCTCCGCACGAGCGTTTCGTGGAGTTGCTGAACGACGCCTTCGGCAGCGAGGCTCTGCGCGGTTGCGTACTGGACCTCGGCTGCGGCCCGGCGGATATCACTATCCGGGTGGCCCGGCACCACCCGGCGTGCACATTGCACGGTGTGGACGGTGCCCCTGCCATGCTGCAGCTGGGGAAGGCGGCCATTGCCCGCTCCGGCCTGGAACAGCGCATCCGTCTCATCGAAGGTTATTTTCCGGGTGCCGACCTGCCCCGGAGGCACTACGATGCGGTGATCAGCAACAGTCTATTACACCATCTGGCCGATCCAATGGTACTTTGGGAGGCAATCGCCGTTCACGGCCAGCCCGGTGCACCGATATTCGTGATGGACCTGATGCGCCCCGCAAGCCGTGAACAGGCTCAACGCCTGGTGGACACGTATGCTTCCGGCGAACCGGAGGTCTTGCGGCACGATTTCTACCACTCGCTGCTGGCCGCCTACCGGCCCGAAGAAATAGAGCAGCAGGTGAAAACGGCGGGGCTGTCGCTTCAGGTCAGGGCGGTCGGTGACCGCCACCTGACCATCAGCGGGCGGCTATAAGCCCGAGCGAAAGGGAGGCAGGAAGCGGAGACCATGTTGAGACCAGGTTTTCTTCAGTGTTCTCCGTGGTTTAGGCTCTGTTCAACTCCGTGTACTCCGCGCCCCGTGGTACACTGTTCACCATGCGGGTTGCCCCGAAAAGGAGTGAAATGAGGCTCAATTTCAGCAAAATGCATGGACTTGGCAACGATTTTGTTGTTTTCGACGGAATCCGCCAGAGCGTTTCGCTCTCTGAGGAACAGGTGCGCTTCCTGGCCGACCGGCGTCTGGGCGTTGGCTGTGACCAGGTGCTGCTCGTAGAGTCCCCGCAGCGCCCCGGGCTCGACTTCCGCTACCGGATTTTCAACGCCGATGGCGGCGAGGTGCAGCAGTGTGGCAATGGCGCGCGCTGCTTCGCCCGCTTCGTCCGTGACAAGGGGCTGACGGAAAAGGACGCCATCGCGGTGGAAACCGCCTCGGGCGTCATTCACCTCCATGTTGAAGCCGATGGCCGGGTCCGGGTAAATATGGGCCGGCCGCGCTTCGAACCGGCGTCACTGCCGATGGCGGTGGAACAGGAACGGGAGCACTACCATCTCAGCGCAGGTGGGGAGGAGATTACTCTGGGCGCGGTATCCATGGGCAATCCCCATGCAGTCTTGCTGGTCGGTGATATCGACAGGGCTCCGGTTGAAGCGCTGGGCCGCGAGCTGGAATCCCATCCGCTATTTCCCGAACGGGTTAACGTCGGTTTCATGCAGGTCGTCGACAGGCACCATGTCCGGCTGCGTGTATTCGAGCGCGGTGCCGGCGAAACCCGGGCCTGCGGCACCGGCGCCTGTGCTGCCGTGGCGGTAGGCCGGCGCTGGGACCTGTTGGATGAACAAGTGGATGTGGAGTTGCCGGGCGGCTCGCTGACCATCCGCTGGCCGGGTCCGGGGCAGTCGTTGTGGATGACCGGCCCTGCGGCCCACGTATTCGAAGGCGAGATCGAACTATGAAGGAATCGAGCACCCCGAAGGCGAAGGCGGAATCGAGCGAGGAGAGCGTCGCTGCCTACCTCGAAGTCCACCCGGAGTTTTTCGAGGGCCGCGAAAAGCTACTCGAAAAACTCCATATCCCCCACGCCACCGGCGGCGCCGTATCCCTGGTCGAGCGCCAGGTACAGCACCTCCGGGAGCGCAATAACGAGCTTCAGCGGCACCTCCAGCACCTCGCCCGCGCCGCACGCAACAATGAACTGCTGCTGGAACAGCTGCAGGTGCTGATTCTCCAGCTGATCACCAGCGAAAACATCGACGAGGCCCTGGCCGTACTGGAAAAAGGCCTGCGCGAAGACTTTCACGCCGACTTTGTCGCTCTGCGGCTGTTCGGCGATTGGGACCGACCGGAGGCCATCGAACCAACGGCCCCCGAACTCGCCTCGTTTGCGCGAACCATGGACCGCAAGCAACCGGTCTGTGGATATATCACTCCCGAACAGAAGCAGTTTCTGTTCGGAGGCGCGGCAACCAAAGTGACCTCATCGATCCTGCTGCCGCTTTGTGAATCCCGGCACGATGCCTGCCTGGGGCTGCTCGGCATCGGCAGCATCGATCCCAAGCGCTTCCACCCGGAAATGGGCACCGTGTTTGTTTCCCACCTGGGTGCGGTGGCCACGCGCATTCTCCGTGCCCACCTGGCGGTCTGATGATTGAAGCAGAACTGGCGCAGGTCGATGCCTTTCTTCAGCATCTGCGCCTGGAACGCCGCCTCTCCCCCCACACCACTGCGAATTATGCCCGCGACCTGAGTCGACTCGTGCTCTTCTGCAACGAAGCGGGAATCGACGAATGGAGCCAGGTGGATGTGCATCGGGTCCGCGCCTTTGTTGCTTGGCGCCACCGGCACGGCGCCGGGGGCCGCACCCAGCAACGGGAGCTTTCCGCCCTGCGGGGCTTTTTCCGCTATCTGATCCGGGAAGGCTTCGCCACCCAGAATCCCGGCGCGGATATCCCGGCCCCGAAGAGCGACAAGCGCCTGCCCAAGGCCCTCAATGTCGACCAGATGGAGCAGCTCCTGACCATCACCGGCGACGATGCGCTGGCGGTGCGGGATCAGGCCATGCTGGAGTTGATGTACTCCTCGGGGCTACGTCTGGCGGAAATGGTCGGACTGGATACGAGCGATCTGGATCGGCATGATGCAGTGGTGCGGGTAACCGGGAAAGGCGCCAAGACCCGAGTGGTACCGGTAGGCCGGAAAGCACTGGAGGCGATAGCACTGTGGCTGCGCCGCCGAGGTGAACTGGCGGACCTGGAAGAGACGGCGCTATTCGTGGGAAAGGGCGGCAAACGCCTCTCGGGACGCGCGGTACAGCTGCGTTTCCGTGAGCACGCCCGGCGGCAAGGGCTTGAGGTGCCGGTGCATCCCCACATGCTGCGCCACTCTTTTGCCAGCCACATCCTCGAGTCTTCGGGGGACCTGCGTGCCGTGCAGGAGCTGCTCGGGCACGCCGACATCAGCACTACGCAGGTCTACACCCATCTGGACTTCCAGCACCTGGCAAGCGTCTATGACCAGGCCCACCCGCGCGCCAGGCGACGCAAGCGTTAGCTGACCCGTAGTTTCCGCTGTCTCCTGCGTCCTTATCTTCATCTCCGACGGAAGAGATTCCCCGTACCTCATGGGGTGCATTCTTCAAATGCACCGTTTTCGGCGATGGTCAGAGACGGCGCATTTGGTTGTGCCCCGGACGATCAGAATGCGCCCCTACGGGGACCATTCGATGGGGGTCGGAGACGGCGCATTTGGATGTGCCTCGGGTCTAGGATTGGTGCCAGCTTGAGATCTGGCGGTTTTATTAGAGTGATGGTGACGCGTCAGAATGCGCCCTACGGTGCGCGTGTGTCGCTGTATCACCGTCAGGCTCCTAGACTGCAGGGAGGGATTTCATCGGCGGGAAACAGGATGACGGACTACCGACGCGTTCATCTCGAGTTACTGGATGACGGCCATATCGAGGGTCGCCTCTACCCGGCCCCCGGAGCGCAGGCGGCGGTGATCTGGGTTGGCGGGATTGGCGGAGGTTGGGACACCCCGGCTCGCGGTCTCTATCCAACCCTCGCCACCGAACTGACTGATAACGGCATCGCCTCGCTTCGACTCAAGTTCCGCAATCCGCGCGAGATGGAGATGGGTATCGAGGATGTACTGGCAGCGGTGAGTTACCTCTACCACGAAGGGTTCAGCCGCCTGGCACTAGTGGGGCACTCGCTGGGGGGTGCTGTGGTGATAAGGGCCGCCGCCGAAGCCACCGAGCCGGTCACTACCGTGGTAACGCTCGCCAGTCAGAGCCGGGGTGCCGAACCTGTGGTCGGCCGTCTGGGACCGGAGTGCTCGCTGCTGCTCTTGCACGGCGATGCCGATAAAGTGCTGTCCAGCGAAGCTTCGATGGCGCTGTTCCGCAATGCGCAGGAACCGAAAACGCTGCGTATCTATCCGGGAGCCGGCCACGTACTGGATGAGGTCGCCGAGGAGGTCCACGGCGAAGTGAAACGCTGGCTTCTTGCGGCACTCGCCGGTCGGGAGGGGCGCAGTCCCTGATCGCGAGCCCGTCCTGTATTTTCGGGGGCCCGTCGGTATAGGATCAGCCGATGACACAGGGCTCCTCTTAATGACCTTTGCAACCGACCTTGCCCGACGCTTTTCAGTCGCCGTGCTGCAAACACTCTTTATTGTCTCTCTGGCAGTGACAGCGGCCGGGTTGGCGTGGAGCAGCCTGCGGGTCGTTGATTTCGGCTACCCCTGGCTTTACGAGACACTCACTATCGAGCAGCACATCGAGCAATGGGCTGCGCGGAATCGGTACCGACCGGGTTTCGAAGCCACCATCCGCGAGGAACACCTGGCGATCTTCAGCGCCATTAGCACCGCGGTACACCAACAGGGAGAAGGGCTGGATACGATCCGCTATCGGGATCACCAGGACAATACCCACCCGTTTCTCCGCACTCCGGAGCGGGTCCACCTGCAGTCCGTCGCTCGCCTGATCGACAGGTTCTACCGTGCCGTTTACCTCGCAGTGGCCCTCCTTGTGGTCGGTGCCGTGCTCCTGCGCCAGTCCGGAACGTCGGTCCCCCGCCTCTCCCGTGTGCTGATCGGGACCCTCGTTTTCACGGCCGTGGCCACCCTGCTGGTCATCGGCATCGGTCCCACGAAGCTGTTCTATGCCGCCCACCAGTGGATTTTTCCAGCGGGGGAGCAGTGGTACTTCACCTATCAGGAGTCTCTCATGACCACCCTGATGAAGGCACCCGACCTGTTCGGTGGTATCGCTCTCCTTCTCGCCGCTGCCATGCTGTTTTACTTCGGCGTACTGTTCACCGTTGCACGGGTCTTGAATCGCTGATATCGAAAAGGCTGGCGATGTCACGGAGTCGCCGGCTTCCCTTGCCCGCGGATCTACCGCTTTCCCGCAGTCGGGAGTAGGGATTGACTGTATATCGGACGGCCTATCCAGCTTATAGACTGTCGTTAGTCGCACTACTGCGGCTGGTTATACACGTGCTAAAAAGGAGAAATTGCATGAAGACAAAGGGAATTTGGCACCTTACCGGAACCGTGGCGGCGCTAACGCTGGCATCCGGTGCCAATGCAGCTGCCATTGTCGACTTACAGGTCGAAGGGGGTGGCACTCAACAGGTCTATCAACTCAGCAATGGTAACTATCTCGGCCTATGGGGCTTCGATGCCAGAAATATCGCCAGCGACGTCAACATTACCGGCGCCGCCGATATCACCGGGGGCTTTGCATCCGGGGGCGACACTATCAAGGAGTACTATAACGGCCCCAACCCCGTGAACGACGGAGCCCACGAATTCGACAAGCTGTCGTACGATTTCACGGTAGGAAAGGGCGAGCGGTGGTTCGATTCTCTATGGGTCGAATGGTCGGGAGGCAACCTGGTGTACCAGTTCGGTGACGGCACCCGCACCATGTCCACCATGCCCTCAACGCCGACGCTGGAATCCCGATTGTGGGCCGATGGAGGGGGAAACGGGGTCTCCGTCTCCGAACCCGGCAGCCTGGCCCTGCTTGTCGCGGGCTTCGCCGGACTGGGCCTGCTGCACCGCCGGCGCAAGGATAGTGGAGAATCACCGATCGCTGCACCGGCCTGAGGCCTCAACGCCGGGCCGGCGGAAAGGCGCCGGCCCGGCGCCCGGGGCTGTCAGCCACGATCGACATGGACTCGAGGAGGGGTTTTTCGAAGCTACGGGCGTCAGCCCTGGTGATATTTGGCCGACAGTTCGTGAACCGCTTCGACGAAAACGGCCGCATGGTCGGGCTCGGCATGTTGGTGGATGCCGTGGCCAAGATTGAAGACGTGACCCTCCCCGGGCCCGAAACTCTCCAAAATCACCTCCACCTCCTTGCGGATACGCTCGGGTGAGGCGTAGAGCACGGACGGGTCCATATTGCCCTGCAGCGCCACCTGATCGCCCACGCGGCGACGAGCCTCGCCGATATCAGTGGTCCAGTCCAGGCCAACGGCGTCGCAACCGGTCGCGGCGATATCCTCGAGCCACTGGCCACCCCCTTTGGTGAAGAGGATAACCGGGACCTTCCTGCCTTCCGACTCCTGGGTGAGGCCTTCGACAATGCGTTTCATGTAACGCAGCGAGAATTCCTGATAGTCGCGCGGCGTGAGAACACCGCCCCAGGTGTCGAAGATCTGCAGCGCCTGGGCACCGGCCGCCACCTGGGCGTTGAGATAGGAGATCACCGAATCGGCGGTCTTCTCGAGGAGCCGGTGCATCAGGTCCGGTCGGTCGTACATCATACCCTTGACGCGGGCATAGTCCTTGGTGGAGCCGCCCTCGACCATGTAGGTGGCCAGTGTCCACGGGCTGCCGGAGAAACCGATAAGCGGCACGCGACCATTCAGCTCACGACGAATCACCCGCACCGCATCCATGACATAGCGCAGCGAATCCTCGGGGTCCGGCACCGGCAGCTGGTTGACGTCCGCCTCACTGCGGATTGGCCGTTCGAATTTGGGACCCTCGCCAGTCTCGAAATAGAGGCCGAGGCCCATGGCGTCCGGAATAGTGAGGATGTCCGAGAACAGGATCGCCGCGTCCAACGGGAAACGCTCCAGCGGCTGAAGGGTCACCTCACAGGCCAACTCCGGATTCGTGCAGAGGTCCAGAAAACTGCCCGCCTTCTCCCGAATCGCCCGATACTCCGGCAGATAACGCCCCGCCTGGCGCATCATCCACACCGGCGTCACATCCACCGGTTGACGGGCCAGGGCACGCAGAAAACGATCGTTTTTCAGTTCAGACATAAAAGGGCCATTAACCGCAAAGAGCGCCAAGGTGCGCAAAGGATTTAATTGGTTTACTCCGCTCGTCCCGGAGAAAACCGATACTTATCGAATCATGCACTCTTCAGACATAAAGGGCCATTAACCGCAAAGAGCGCCAAGATACGCAAAGGACTTGATTGTTTACTCCGCTCCCGGAGAAAACAGACACTTATCGAATCCGCACTCCCGATTATGGTTGCCGCCAAGTGTGGCACGCCATCCGTAGGATCAGCCTTTGCGTTCTTCGCGTCCTTAATGGTTAATCTTTTTAAACTTCAAGATAATCCAGGATCCCTTCGGCGGCCTTGCGGCCTTCCCAGATGGCGGTGACCACGAGATCGGAGCCACGGACCATGTCGCCGCCGGCAAAGATCTTTTCATTGCTGGTCTGTTTTTTGTAGTCCTGCTGCTCGGCAGCCTTGACCCGGCCGCTTTCGTCCACTTCGATGCCGGCACCCTGGAACCATGACGCCGGGCTCGGGCGAAACCCGAATGCGATGATGACGCGATCGGCGGGGATCACCTCTTCGGAACCGGGCACCGGTTCAGGCCGGCGGCGGCCGCGTTCGTCGGGTGCACCCAGCTGTGTGGAAACCACCTTGACGCCTTCCACCTTGCCTTCGCCGACGATCTCTACCGGCTGACGATTGTACTGGAATTTCACACCCTCTTCCTTGGCGTTGGCCACCTCACGCTTGGAGCCCGGCATGTTGGCTTCGTCACGACGATAGGCACAGGTGACGCTCTTCGCGCCCTGCCGAATCGAGGTGCGGTTGCAGTCCATGGCGGTATCGCCGCCGCCGAGTACCACCACACGCTGATCCTTCATGGAGACGAACGTCTCATCTTCATCCAGCATGTTGAGACAGTTTTTTACGTTGGAAACCAGAAACGGCAGGGCTTCATGGACACCGGGCAGGTCTTCCCCGAGGAAGCCACCCTTCATGAAGGTATAGGTGCCCATACCCAGAAAGACCGCGTCATACTCGTCCACCAGCTCCTGAAATGCGATGTCCTTGCCGATTTCCGTATTCAGCCGGAACTCCACGCCCATCCCTTCAAAGACCTCGCGACGGCGGGTCATGATGGTTTTTTCCAGCTTGAATTCGGGAATACCGAAGGTGAGCAGGCCGCCAATCTCCGGATTACGGTCGAAGACGACCGGTTTGACCCCATTGCGCACCAGCACGTCGGCGCAGCCAAGCCCTGCAGGACCGGCACCGATTACCGCCACTCTCTTGCCGGTTTCGCTGACCTGGGAGAGGTCCGGACGCCAGCCCATGGCGAACGCAGTGTCGGTAATGTAACGCTCCACGGCGCCGATAGTGACCGCGCCGAAGCCGTCATTCAGTGTGCAAGCCCCTTCACAGAGACGATCCTGGGGGCAGACGCGCCCGCACACCTCAGGCAGCGTATTGGTGGCATGAGAGAGCTCCGCCGCCTGCGTGATGTTGCCCTCTTCCACCAGCTGCAGCCAGTGCGGGATATAGTTGTGAACCGGGCACTTCCAGGCACAGTAGGGATTACCGCATGACAGGCAGCGATCCGACTGCTGAGCGGACGACGCCTGGTCGAACTGCCCGTAGATCTCCCGGTATTCCTTGACCCGTACCTCCGCCGACTTTTTCTCGGGGTCGGAACGCGGTACCTGAATGAACTGAAAATTATTGCCCATCGTTCAGTCTCGGTTTGGAACCACAGAGGACACAGAGAACACAGAAAAACCAAGGGTTGGATATCTCGTCTGAGCTGCCGAAAACCCGTCCCGTTTTTCTCTTTGGAAAAAACTCTCTGTGCCCTCTGCGTCCTCTGTGGATAAAGCTGTTAGGCCGCCCGCTCGAGGGTGTCCAGCAGGGTGGCGATTTCGGAGGCCTTGGGTTTGACCAGCCAGAACTTTTCCACGTAATCGGAGAAGTTCTCCAGGATCTCTCTGCCCCAGGCGCTACCGGTTTCCGCCACGAACTCCTCGATCTGCGACTGGAGAAACTCCCGGGGGCCTTCCATCTCCTCGCTGCCGATGCGATGGATATCGATCAGTTCGTGGTTGTAGCGGTCCACGAAGCTGTTATCCCGATCCAGTACGAAAGCGAAGCCGCCGGTCATGCCGGCACCGAAGTTGACGCCGGTGTCACCGAGAACGGTGACCACACCACCGGTCATGTACTCGCAGCCGTGATCGCCTATCCCTTCGACGACAGTATGCGCCCCGGAGTTGCGAACGGCGAACCGTTCACCGGCCAGACCGGCCGCAAGCAACTTGCCGCCGGTTGCACCATAGAGACACGTGTTGCCGATGATGGTGGTCTCATTGGACTGGAAGCGGCTGCCTTTTGGCGGATGGATCACCAGTTTCCCGCCGGTCATACCCTTGCCTACGTAGTCGTTGGCGTCGCCCTCGAGATGCATGTGCAGGCCACCGGCGTTCCACACCCCGAAAGACTGCCCGGCGGTGCCGGTCAGTCGCAGGACCAGGGGGCTCTCCGCCATGCCCTGGTTGCCGTGGCGCCGGGCGATCTCGCCCGAGAGGCGGGCACCGATTGAACGGTTGACGTTCTTGACGCGATAGCTGAACTCGCCGCCCGTCCTGCCCTCGATGGCGGGCAACGCGTCCTTTACCATCTGCTCGGCCAGCTCGGCACGGTCGAACGGTTCGTTCCTGGGCGCCACACAGTAACGCGGCTGGTCGGTGGAAACGCCGCCATCGGACAGTACCGGACGGAGGTCCAGCCGTTTTTGCCTGGGCGTCACACCCTCCAGTATCTCCAGCAGGTCGGTACGGCCGATGAGGTCGGTGAGCGTACGGCAACCCAGCCGGGCCAGCAGCTGGCGCACCTCTTCGGCAATGAAGCCGAAATAGTTGGTGACCATTTCCACTTCACCGACGTAGTGCTGCTCGCGCAGGGTCTTGTCCTGGGTTGCAATACCGGTGGCGCAGTTGTTGAGATGACAGATGCGCAGGTACTTGCAGCCGATGGCCACCATCGGCCCGGTACCAAAGCCGAACGATTCGGCACCGAGTATGGCCGCCTTGATCACATCCAGGCCGGTCTTCAGGCCGCCATCGGTCTGCACCCGGACCTTGTCGCGCAGATTGTTGGCACGCAGGATCTGGTGGGTCTCCGACAGGCCCAGCTCCCAGGGGGAACCGGCGTACTTGACCGAGGTGAGCGGACTGGCGCCGGTACCGCCATCATAACCGGAGATGGTGATGAGATCGGCATAGGCCTTGGCGACACCGGCGGCGATGGTGCCAACGCCAGCCTCCGCCACCAGCTTCACCGAGACCATGGCGTCCGGATTGACCTGTTTGAGATCGAAGATCAGCTGCGCCAGATCCTCGATGGAGTAGATGTCGTGGTGCGGCGGCGGCGAAATCAGCGCCACCCCGGGATTCGAGTAACGCAGGCGCGCGATCAGCTCGTTCACCTTGTGACCCGGCAACTGGCCGCCCTCGCCCGGCTTGGCGCCCTGAGCCACCTTGATCTGCAAGACCTCGGCATTGACCAGGTAGTGCGGGGTGACACCGAAGCGGCCGGAGGCGATCTGCTTGATCTTGGAAACCTTGTCGGTGCCGAAACGGACCGGGTCCTCACCACCTTCGCCGGAGTTGGAGCGGCCGCCGAGACGATTCATGGCCCGCGCCAGGGTCTCGTGGGCTTCGGGTGACAGGGCCCCCAGCGACATCGCCGCGGAGTCGAAGCGGCGCACGATCTCGGAGACGGGCTCTACCTCGTCCAGCGCAATCGGCTCAATGTCGTCGCGTAACCGGAACATGTCCCGCATGCAGGCAATCGGACGCTTGTTCACCAGATCGGCGTAGATCTGATAGTCGGCGTAGTCGCCGGAGCGCACGGCCTTGTGCAGCGTCTGGATCACATCCGGGTTGTAGGCGTGATACTCGCCATCGTGCCAGTACTTGAGCAGCCCGCCATGCTGAATGGTCTTGCGGGGGTTCCACGCTTCCTTGGCCAACAACTGCTGATCGGCTTCCAAATCGGCGAAGTTGGTCCCCTGAATGCGGTTGGTGGTGCCCTTGAAGCAGAGATCCACCACCTCATCCGAGAGGCCCACCGACTCGAACAGCTGCGCACCGCGATAGCTGGCGATGGTGGAGATACCCATCTTCGAGATGATCTTGTAGAGGCCCTTGTTGATGCCCTTGCGGTAGGCCTCGGAGAGCTTGACCGGATCCATCCCTTTGAGCTCTTCGGTACGGACCATTTCGTGCAGCGTCTCGAAGGCGAGATAGGGATAGACGCAAGTGGCACCATAGCCGATCAGTACCGCGCTGTGGTGCGAGTCGCGTGCAGTACCGGTTTCGACCACGATGTTGGCATCACACCGCCGTCCCTCGGCCGTCAGCCGGTGGTGGACGGCGCCGGTGGCGAGCAGAGCGTGGATGGTCGACTTGCCTTTCTCGATGGGTCGGTCGGTGAGCACGAGAACGGTCTTGCCATTCTCGACGGCCTGGAGGGCCTTATCGGTGACCGCCTCGATGGCCGACTTGAGATCGAGGCCCTCGCTATAGTTCAGATCGATGATTTCGTGCCGGTATTCACCGCCATCGGTGGCCAGCAGCTTCTGGAACTTGGCGCGGGAGAGGATCGGCGAATCCACCAACAGACGCCCGGCATGCTCCGGGGTCTCCTCGAACATGTTCTTCTCGCGGCCCAGACAAGTCTCCAGTGACATCACAATCTGCTCGCGGAGCGGATCGATAGGCGGGTTGGTGACCTGGGCAAACTGCTGGCGGAAATAGTCGTATAGCGAGCGCACCCGGGTGGAGAGCACCGGCATGGGGGTATCGTCACCCATGGAACCGACCGGCTCCTGGCCGGCCTCCGCCAGCGGGCGCAGTACCGCCTCACGCTCCTCGAAGGTCACCTGGAACATCTTCTGATAGATCTTGACCCGATCCTCATCCAGGTCGGCCACGCCATCGGCCTGCTTGTCCAGCTTCGACTCCAGACGACGGACATGCTCGCGCATCCACTGCTTGTAGGGCTGGCGCGACTTGAGCATGCCATCCACGTCGGTGGGCAGCAGCAGCCTGCCCGTGTCGGTATCGGCGGCAAGCATCTGACCCGGCTTCAGGCGCCCCTTGGCCAGCACATCGGCCGGCTCGTAATCGAACACGCCGATCTCGGAGGCCAGTGTAATCACACAGCCGGTGTAATCGCCGGACGCGGGATCGCCCGCCTTGTCCGTCCTGGTGATCACCCAGCGCGCCGGGCGCAGGCCGTTGCGGTCCAGTGTGCAGGCGGCGTAGCGGCCGTCGGTGAGCACGATACCGGCCGGGCCGTCCCAGGCCTCCATGTGCATGGAGTTGTATTCGTAGAAGGCGCGCAGATCGGCATCCATGTGCTCGATGTTCTGCCAGGCGGGCGGCACCAGCAGGCGCATGGCACGGAAGATGTCCATCCCGCCGGCAAGGAGCGCCTCGAGCATATTGTCGAGACTGTTGGAGTCGGACCCGTCCATGGAGACCAGCGGGCGCACCGCCTCCATGTCCGGGATCAGCGGCGTCTCGAATTTCGCTGCACGGGCCACCGACCAGTTGCGGTTGCCCTGCACGGTATTGATCTCGCCGTTGTGAGCCAGATGGCGGAACGGCTGTGCCAGACGCCATTCAGGCAGGGTGTTGGTCGAGAAGCGCTGGTGGAAGACACAGATGGTCGAGGCCATGCGCTCATCGTTCAGGTCCTTGTAGAACACCGGCAGGTAGGCCGGCATCACCAGACCCTTGTAGGAGAGCACCTGCGAGGAGAGGCTGGGAATGTAAAAGGCCTCATCCTCCGCACCTACCGCCTTTTCGGCCTGACGGCGGGCGATGAACAGCCGCCGCTCGAAGGTTTCCCCGTCCATGCCTTCGGGGGCATTGACGAACACCTGCTCGATATCGGGCAGCGACTCCAGCGCCTCGGGCCCGCAGGCCTCCGGATCGACCGGTACCACACGCCAGCCGGCGACGGCGAGCTCCTGCGCCTGCAGGGCAGCGTCGATCCGCGCCCTGGCGGCATCACGCTGCACTGTGTCGCGGCTCAGGAATACCATGCCGACGGCATAGTCGGCCGCCAACCGGAAGCCGGAATCGGCCGCAACGGCGCGCAGAAAGCCATCGGGCTTTTTCAGCAGAAGGCCGCAGCCATCACCCGATTTGCCGTCCGCCGCAACCGCACCACGGTGCGTCATGCGCGAGAGGGCATCGATGGCGGTGTTCACCAGCCAATGACTGGCGTCACCATCCATGTGGGCAATCAGGCCGAAGCCGCAGTTGTCTCTTTCGAATGAGGGGCGATAGAGCCCCTTCGAGCTATTGGCTGCCTGGTTCACGATCGTTTCCGGCGTTGTTCTTTGCATGGCTCCGAGGGATGCCGTGTAGCGTAGGCAAAATGGCCAAGCAGTATACTGCCGGCCATGAAACTCTTCAAATGGGTGAATGCCTACTGGCGTCCCCGGCGATAAATTCAGAAGGTAGCGCTTTTGTGGGTGGGTGTCCCGGCCGCTGGCGTATGCACCGCAAAGCGGACCCCGCACAGCCGCCACACGACAACCTCGTCACTTGGGCTGTTCGCCCTGCTGGAACATGACCCGGTAGCCTCGACCGAGCTGATTGTCGCGGTGCTTCAACAATGCATCCTCGGCACTGTCATAGGAGACGAAGTGGTCGCGTTTGATGCGCCCGGGCGAACCCTGGAATCCCCACTCTCTCATCAGCGTCCAGCCTTCCAGCAGATCCTCCTGGAGAAACAGGTGGTAATAGCGCGGCGGGCGCTCGTCGGAAACCGGTGTCTGCAGATAAATACGCATGGAAACCTGGAAACTAGGTGCCTAGCCGCTTTCAACCTGGATTTCGCGCCCGCTGCACCCGAGCACCTCGGGATGGCTGACGCGCCAAAGGCCACAGCCTTATCCGGTAGACCCGGTTATCGGCGGGAGAATGGCGCAGTATGCCGCCAGGGCCCGCCCGCTGTCCAGGAACCGAGGGCCTGGTGGTCCATGCGGGAAATAGCGTCCAACACGCTCCGTTGGTGACATACCGAGATACCTGTAGGAGCGGCGGAAGCCGCGATTCGGCGTCTCGCGACTTCCGTCGCTCCTACATGCAGGGACACCAATTTGGAACACGTATTCAGGTCAGTTCCGGGGGACTGAACAGTTTACGGTGCTCGGCGAGGGCGAAGCGGTCGGTCATGCCGGCGATGTAATCGGCGACCACCCGGGCGCGGCCGGGGAGGCCCTGTTCGATCTCGAGGCGGCTTACGACGGCCTGATAGGGGGGCGGCAGCAGGCGGACATCCTCCAGGAATGCGGCAAACAGCTCGCGCATCACCCGCTGCGCCTTGACCATCATGCGGTGCACCCGATAGTGGCGATACAGGTTGTGATACAGAAAGCGCTTCAGCTCCTGATGCCGCTGGTGCATGCCGTCACTGAAACGGATAAGCGGCTGGCTCTCGCCACGAACGGCGTCGATATCGGCAGGGTTGGCCCGGCTCAGTCTGAGCTTGCTGCTCTCCACCAGGTCCACTACCTGGCGACCGATCATCCGCCGCACGATTTCGTACACCAGACGTCTGCCGGGCAGATCCGGGTAGGCGGCGATCACCGCCTCGTACTCTTCACGGAAGAAGGTCGTCTCGCACAGCTGCTCCACGCTAATCAGACCCGCCCGCAGTCCGTCATCAACGTCGTGGTTGTTATAGGCGATACCGTCGGCCACATTGGCGATTTGCGCCTCAAGGCTCGGCTGGCCGCCAGTCAGGAAGCGTTCACCCACCTCACCGAGTGCTTTAGCCCGGCTCTTCGGACAGTGCTTGAGGATCCCCTCGCGGGTTTCGAAGGTAAGATTGAGTCCATTGAACTCGGCGTAACGCTCTTCCAGTTCGTCCACCACCCGCAGCGACTGCAGGTTGTGCTCAAAGCCGCCGTACCCGGTCATGCACTCGTTGAGGGTGTCCTGTCCGGCATGGCCGAACGGCGTATGACCCACATCGTGAGCGAGGCTGACCGACTCGACCAGTGCCTCATTGAGCCCCAGAGCGCGGGCGACGGTACGGCCGATCTGCGCCACCTCGATGGAGTGGGTCAGGCGGGTCCGAAACATGTCGCCTTCGTGGTTGATAAAGACCTGGGTCTTGTACTCCAGGCGGCGAAAGGCCGAGGAGTGAATGATGCGATCCCGATCGCGCTGGAATTCCGTCCGGTACTGGGGCGGCGACTCCGGGATGCGGCGCCCCCGGGAGCGCTCGTCACTGGCGGCATAGGGGGCAAGCGTGTCGGTCATGCGGCCCGCGCGTGGTGCGCCTCGATAACAGCACGGATATCGGCGGGATCGAAGCGGTCGGTGACCACGGATTGACCGAGCCCCTCCATCAGGACCAGCCGCAGTTTGCCCCCGATCACCTTTTTATCCACTGCCATCAACTCCAGGAATCGATCGGCGCTCAGTTCCGCGGGAGCCTGTACCGGCAACCCGGCGCGCGCGATCAGCGCGCGGGCCCTCTCCACATCCGCAGAGCCGATCCAGCCCAGTCTCTCCGAGAGCTCGGCAGCGAGCACCATTCCCGTGGCAACCGCTTCACCGTGCAGCCAGCGCCCGTAGCCCATGCCGGTCTCGATGGCATGGCCGAAGGTGTGGCCCAGATTCAGAAGGGCGCGACTGCCCGCCTCCCGTTCATCCTTTGCCACGACCACCGCCTTGTCGGCACAGGAGCGCTCGATGGCAAAGGCCAGGGCCTGCGGATCCCGTCCGGTCAGGGCTGCCATGTGCTCTTCGAGCCAGGCGAGGAATTCCGGGTCGTTGATCAGCCCGTATTTGATCACCTCGGCGATACCGGCTGCCAGCTGCCGGCTATCCAGCGTCTGGAGCGTGGCGGTATCGGCCAGTACGCAGCGGGGCTGATGGAAGGCACCGATCATGTTCTTGCCGAGCGGGTGGTTGACGCCGGTCTTGCCGCCCACCGAGGAGTCCACCTGTGACAGCAGGGTGGTCGGGATCTGGATGAAATCGACCCCGCGCTGGTAACAGGCCGCGGCAAAGCCGGTGATGTCGCCCACCACACCCCCGCCGAGCGCCACCAGCGTGCAGCGACGGTCGAAACGGCGCTCCAGCAGGGCATCGAAGATCCGGTTCCACGTCTCAAGGGTCTTGTACTGTTCGCCGTCGGGCAGCACCACATGCCCGGTCTCGAATGCGGCGAAGGCCTGAAGCGTCTTTTCCAGGTAGAGCGGCCCGACGGTCTCGTTGGTTACCACCATCACCTGGCTGCCACGCACATGAGGAGACACCAGCTCGGGGCGGCCAAGGAGATCGGTACCGATATAGATGGGGTAGCTGCGCTCCCCCAGATCGACATGCAGGGTCTTCATGGGAATGGTTTCGACATCAGGGGCTTTGATTGTACCGGATCAGAGTAGGGAGTGGGGAGTGGGGAGTGGGGAGTGGGGAGTGGGGAGTGGGGAGTGGGGAGTGGGGAGTGGGGAGTGGGGAGTGGCAATGGGGGAGGGGAAGTGGGAGCGAGCGGCTATTAACGAAATCACTGCTTCATGTTTTTGAATGGTCGAACGACGCACAAAAAATGAAATCTTCAGGAAACAGGGATTCGTTCCCCGTGCGCCCCGTGGTTATCGATATCCGGCGGCCTACTTCGCCTGGCGCTCCTTTTCCATGTGCCGGTAACGGGCGACGATCTCTTTCACCACGCTGCGGACCGAGCGTTCGTCGGTATAGATCACGGCGTCGGCTACCTCCCGGTAGAGGGGGTCTCGTTCGGCCATCAATGCCTCCAGCTTGGCGCGGGGGTTATCGGTCTGCAGAAGCGGCCGGTTGCGATCGCGGCGGGTCCGGCGCAGCAACTGATCAATCGATCCGAACAGGTAAAAGACCGTCCCGCGCCCGGACAGATGCGCCCGGTTCTCCGGCTTCAGGACCGCACCGCCGCCGGTGGCCAGCACCAGATTCTTCTCGGCGCTCAGTGCATCGATCACGTCCTGCTCTCGCCGGCGAAAGCCCTCTTCTCCTTCAATCTCGAAGATCAACGGGATCCGTGCGCCGGTACGACGCACGATCTCGTGATCGCTGTCCTTGAAGGATTTCCCCAGGACCTCGGCCAGCTGACGACCAATCGTGGTCTTGCCGGCCCCCATGGGGCCGACAAGGAACAGGTTGCCTCTATCAAAGGCCGTGTCCTGGCTCATTCGAAAACCACAGCTACTCGACGTAGTTAACGGTCACGGTTACCGAGTTACTGGTTCCGCTCCAGAATTGGACTTCTGCCGTGTCCCCTTTATTAAAAACCGTTCCACTCACGGAGAGTGTTCCGGCACATGCGCCGGAGCCATCGGTACGGGTATTACAGCCCGTGGCCGTCACGGCGAAGTCGTTGTCCTGCCAAACTTCACCTTCACCCTCGCAGTCCTTGCGGCTCTCCTGGATGAGGTCACTACACTGGCCTTCACCCCTTTCGACCGAACTCACCACCGCAGCAATGGGCATTCCCGGTAGCGCAACGCCTTGGCCGTCTGTTGAATTATCAGTAAGCTCAAGTCCGATTTGGTAATCACCAGCACCGAAGACGCTTATTGTCGTCGGTGTCGCTGTGAGTTCCACTGGAGCAATTGCGGAAAAGCACCCACCGGTGGAGATTGTGGTCGCGCTGTTGTCACGGGAAGCGGCGAGCACATAGACATCACCGGAATTGTCAGGAGGGTTCCGATCATCAGCTACCGCGAGGCCACAACCGGTCAATATCGTGTTCGCGTCCGCTGGGTATAGAAGGTAATACGTAATCGTCCCATCGACCGTTGTGGCGGTGCCGCGAGTCTCGTCGCCAGTTTGTGCATTGACTCCCTTGATTTCTCCACCCAGAAGGGCCGCACCAATGATGTAATCCAGGTTGGTTTGGTTAGCATTGAGGTAGTCACTCTGAACATCGGTCAGTGTATTGCTGATGCTACGTACATGGCGGCTCTTGTCTTCTGCTCGCGCGTTCAGAAGGAGCGCCCTGTCACCCGCCTGCACAAACCGGTCGGTATCGTTACGAGTAATAGAAGCCGTATCGAACCCGACCGATGTGCCATCGGTCAGTTGCGGTGAAACATCGTAGAGTTGATTGGGTGTCGTCGTGTTTGCTGTTCGGACTTCACCACCATTGCCTTCGACAATGACACTGTCGACGACACCCAGATTGATGGTAGTCCCATCCGGGACGGGATTGCCGTAGCGATCAGTTACTGTCGCTCGGCCAATTCGTTTATAGATCCCACCCAAATCTTCAACAGCATCCCGGATCGGCCAGGTCATGGCGATCGTATGAGCTGGACCAGAAGCAATGGAGATCTGCGGAACGAGGGCAATCACACCAGGAGAAAGGGCACTGCCGCTGGAATCCAATGCCTCGATTTGAATTTCGACAGTCCCGGGCAAGGTTCCGGACTGCAACCCGAACGCAGCTTCTCCGCCTTCCGTGCGAACCGATATCGGAGTCGAATTCGATGTGGTCGTGACCATATCGTCAGCGTTGCGCCCGATTAGATACTCCCCCCCATTGGGATGAGTAACAAAGCCGATACGAAGATTATTCACTCCATCATCGGCATCGGCAATTCGATTACCTGCACTATCGGTCACAACGACTGTCATCGTTGTGCCTGCTACCTCTCCGACGCCAGCGACATAAATCTCTTGGCTTTCTGCGGAAACTTCGATATTAGCGGGCTCTCCGGTGGAGGTCGTACCGGCAGAAACAGTACCGGTTATCCCCGCGTACTCAGCGATGGAAAGGTTGATCAAGGTCGTCGACTCGGGCGCCTGCAGTTCAAAAACGGCCCGTCCCGAGGTGGTGGTTGTGGGATTAGTTGTCGTAATCTCGCCAGCGCTTGCCGACAGCGTGACACTGGTTCCGTTGGCCACCAAATTACCTTGGGAATCGGCTAACACCGCCGTAACAGTCGTGACAGTAGTGCCATCTGCCGGAATCGTATTGGGCGAAGCTATAAGAGACGAGTTCGACGGATCCGGTTCGCCGGGGACAAACGCCACTTGCACCGCAGGGTTGAACCCACCATACGCGGCGGAAACTGTAGCATTCCCCGCATCTACCGGTGCCTGCAAGTACAGCTCGGCTATTCCATTTGAATCAGTCGTTGCCGAATTTGCACCGTTATTATTTAAGTCAACTAGTGTTCCAGCTGATGTGGAAAACTGCACAGTAGCACCAGAAATGCCATTGCCATTGTGGTCGACGACCGTAGCACGAAGCAGGGTTGTTTTATCTCCGTCGGCCACGATCGAATCATCACCGGAGATCAGGGTTACATCGCCGATGATCGCCGCGGTGTCAGTGACCGTCACCGATTGCGTGTTTTGCACCTCGTTGATCACACTCACCTCGAGTACACGATCACCAGTGCTACCCAATACATTCAGTGTCGTATTCAGGACACCATCATCGCCTGTTTCCTCTTCAAGGCTATTGATGACGGTATCCGGATCAGCCGGGTCGTAGAGCAGTAACGAAACCCTGGTGTTGCTAATCCGATTGTCGTGGGCGTCGTTGACAGCAGCCGAGATGGAAAGATCTCCCCAGGGGGCAAGAATAGTAGGGCTGACTGAAAGTAGAATTTCATCCGGGGCGCCCGGTTCGAAGGAAACTTCTGTGTCACCGGTGAAGCCACCGGCGTCGGCAATGACTTTCGCAGTACCCGTATTGGTAGAAGAAACCAGTGTCACCTCTGCATAGCCATCAGTGTCTGTGGTCGTTGATGAGGCCGAAAGAGTTCCTGCCGTAGTCGTGAAGTTTACGGTAAGGCCGTAAATTGGAATGCCGCCGGTATCCAGTATCCGAGCACGGATGGTGGTAGCGCTTGTACCATCCGCCACGATTGAGCCGGCGCCGGGTGCCACCGCGACAGAGTCAATTCGACCGGATGAGGAGGAGGAATCTTCACCGTCCGAGAGGTCGGTTTTGTCGTCGTCCCCCGTGATTTCATCGGTTACGCTGTCTTCTTGTTCGCCCGAGCCGAAGACAGCCCCGCCGTCACCACCCCCGCAAGCCACCAGCGAAGCAAACACAACAGCCAGAAACAGACGAACCAGTCCACTATTCATTGTTATTACCCTTTTCCCCAACGGCAGCTTCCTAACTACCGGCATACTATCCTTTTTTTGTACTATTCGAAACTGCCGGAAAGACCCTCCTTGAGGATCTTCGGTGTAACGAAGATGAGCAGTTCGGCCTTGCTGTCCACTGTGCTGGTGCGCTTGAACAGGCGTCCGAGCAGCGGCAGGTCACCGAAGAAGGGGACTTTTTCGACATCATTGAGCGTGGTCTGCTCGTAGATACCGCCGAGGACGACCGTATCGCCGTTGTTGACGAGTACCTGGGTCTCGACCTCGCGGGTGTTAATGGTGGGAATGCCGCCGACAGATTGCCCTTGGCTATCCTTGCTGACCGCCAAGTCCATGACTATACGATCATCCGGTGTAATCTGAGGCGTCACACTCAATGCGAGAACCGCTTCTTTGAATGAAGTGGAGGTGGCTCCACTGGCACTCGCCTCCTGATAGGGGATCTCCACGCCCTGCTTGATGGTGGCCTCCTTCTGGTTGGAGGTCACCACCCGCGGATTGGAGATCACTTCACCTTTTCCTTCCGTCTGCAGGGCGGAGAGTTCAAGGTCCACCAAGTAGTCACCGGAAAGGAAAGCCACGGCGAGCTGACCGGCAGCTCCGGGCGCCGACAGATCGACATTCAGTCGATCCTCCGGGGAACCAAATACGATTTCACCTGCGCTGGATTCGTCCCAAATCGTCTGGGTTCCCTCGACAGTCCCCGACGTAAGCCCCACCGTGTCGCCATCCACTTCATAACCGCTGACACCGAAACGGACACCGAGGTCCTTGCTGAAGTCGTCATTGGCGATAACGATGCGGGACTCGATCAGTACCTGGCGAATGGCGACGTCGAGTCTTTCCACAAGGCGCGCCACATCCTCCAGATTTTCGGCCGTCTCCGACACCATCAGCGTGTTGGTGCGCACATCCACCGAAACGTTGGCGCGCTCCGAGAGGATGGAGCTCTCCCCCGACTTCAAGAGGCTGGCAATTTCAGATGCCTTGGCATAATTGACCTCGAAGTATTCGGTACGCAGCGGCGCCAGATCTTCCTTCTGCCGGTTGGCCTCGAGCTCCTGCTTCTCGCGTGCAGCCAACTCCTCGTTCGGTGCGATCAGCACGACATTGCCGCTCTGGCGCATCCCCAGGCCCTTGCTCTTGAGAATAATGTCCAGGGCCTGGTCCCAGGGGACATTCTTCAGGCGCAGGGTAATCTGTCCCTGGACCGTGTCGGAAGCGACGATATTGAGCCCGGTGAAGTCGGCGATGAGCTGAAGTACGGCCCTGACTTCGATGTCCTGGAAGTTGAGCGACAGCCGCTCTCCCGTGTAGCCATCCGCTCCGAGATCCGCCGTGCCCGTGGATTCCTTCTCTTCGACCGGCATCACTTCGAGGACGTAGGTGTCGCCGGTCTGATAGGCCAGGTGTTCAAACGGGGACCTGGCGTCGACCTTCATCCGAACGCCATCGCCCGTGCGATAGGTGTCGATGGTATTTACCGGCGTGGCGAAATCGGTGACGTTCAGGCGACGCTCCAGCTCTTCGGGCAGGTCGCTGTTAAGGAAATCTATGACGACATCGCCGCTGCGCTCCTTCATATCAACGGAGGTGCCCGGGTCCAGCGTAACAATGATTTTCCCCTGACCCTCTTCGCCCCGGCGGAAGTCAATCTCTTTGAGGTCGCGCACTCGGCCGGCATCGATTTTATCGCTATCCGGAATGCCCGTGGCCGCCGTCTTTGCGGTCTTGCCGCCGATAGTCAGAAGGATACTGTTCCCATCGCGCTCCAGCTCGTAGGGCACCATGTGGCTCAGGGCAACCACGACCCGCGTGCGCCCGTTGGCTGCCACCGCGCGGACACTCCGCGCCGGCGCGGCATCGATATCCATGAACCGCTTGGCAAGCGCCACTTCCGTTTCCGGAAGATCGATTGCAATACGCGCCGGATCATCGATGGTGAAGCTGCCCGGCTCGGGGGCCGGTCCCGACATCTGTAGCCGCAATTCGACCCGATCCCCCGGAAGCTCGGAATAGCTGACATCTTCCAGCGCCCGTGTCGCTGCCAGCGCGTTTTCACCGACGGATATCAGCAAAATAGCGGCGACCAAAGCCGGTAGCCGTGCCGCATCAAAAAGAAATCGATGGAGAATCATTGGGACCGCCTCTCTCCGTGCAAAGTTATTCTTCTGAGTCAAGGGCAAGGGCTGCCTCACGCTCTATCCAGCCACCAATACCGTCCGGTACGATTTCGACCAGCTCGATACGGGTCTCGGTCACATTGGTGATTCGACCGTAGTTCTGGCCGAGATGGTTACCGACCTGAACGCGATGCACCAGGCCATCCGGGGCCGTCAGGATGGCCCATTTCTGCTCCTTCTTTTCGAGATGACCCGCAAAGTTGAGCGTATCGAGCGGAAACTGCTCAAGCGGCTCTTTATGCCTGTCCTGATTGGGACTGATACCGTTATTGGAGACGGGTACTCGTTCAGCATCCATACCGGCCAGGGTAAAGGGCTCGCGCCTGTCGAAAGCGGAGTACTCGAAACCCTCGTACATCTGAAATTCCGGCATCGGGGCGATCCGGCTTCCCTTGCGCGCCTTCACCTCGTTGACGAATTGCTGCAGGTCGGCGTGCCCTCCGTCCGACCCCATACAGCCGGTTAGTGCGAAAAGCGTACCGAGGGCAACTGTCCCCAGGATCCGTAACCACGTTTGTCCAATTCGCATGACCTGCACCACTACTTGGCCTCGTCTTCATCAAGGTAACGGTAAGTCTTGGCAGTCGCATTCATCACCAGGGACTGGTCGGAGCCCGAGATGGAGATGTCGTGAAGCGTGACGATGCGAGGCAAGGCTGCGATACCGCTGACAAATTCACCAAACTTGTGATAACCACCCGTCACCCGCAGTGAGATCGGCAGTTCGGCGTAAAACTCTTTCGGAGCTTCCGCGCGGGGCTGGAACAGTTCGAATTCGAGACCGGTGGCAAGCCCGGTCTGGGTAATGTCCACGAGCAGATCGGGGACTTCCGTTTTACTCGGCAACTGACGGAGCATCGTGCCGAAGGATTCCTTCATTTCCTGCATCTGCTGCTTGTAGGCATCGAGGTTGGCCGCTTTGGCCTGTTTGGTCTCGAAGTCTTTTTTGAGCACGCTCTCCTTGGCACGAACGCGCTCGAGCTCCTGCCACTGATGCTGGGTATCGAAGTAGTAGCCCGCACCGAGGGTCAGAATACAGAGAATCAGGATAGAGATGCCTTTTACCAGCGGTGGCCAGTTGCCGACATTCTCGAGGTCGAGATCGTTGAAATTGATATTCAGGTCCATCGCCCCTTACCCCTTCTCTCCATTCCCGGATCCGCCGGCAGGATTGGCCTGCTGAATCCGCAACGTGAAGGAACGCGTACGGTCGCCACCCCTGGAGCTGGACTGGATCACATCCAGTTGCGGTTTGGTAAACCAGTCCGAACTGT
Organism: Thiohalomonas denitrificans; assembly: GCF_900102855.1. Taxonomy (NCBI): domain Bacteria; kingdom Pseudomonadati; phylum Pseudomonadota; class Gammaproteobacteria; order Thiohalomonadales; family Thiohalomonadaceae; genus Thiohalomonas; species Thiohalomonas denitrificans. Next base: position 17,170 of record NZ_FMWD01000011.1, on the reverse strand, counting down.
CCAGCGCCCGCATGAAAGAGGAGACCCGCGCATTGGATTGTGTCTGACCTTTCAGGGTAATGGCCGAACCACTTTGGCTCAATTGGCTCAGCTGCACCCCTTCAGGTATGCGTTCCACCAGTTCCTGAAAAAGGTGGACGACTTCGGGACGGTTTCGCTGCAACCGCTCAATGACGCGCATGCGCGCGATGAGCTGCGCCTTCTGCTTCTCGATATCCCGGATTTCCCTGATCTTGGATTCGACTTGTTTGATTTCTTCCTGGATATAGCGGTTGCGCGACTCCTGATAGCCGATCATGCCGTTAATCTGTATGTGCGCGAGAAGCACAATGCCGCCCATCAGCAAAACCGAGCCGGCAGCAGCGACCCCGAATTCGCGCTTCTTCTCGTTGCGCCGTTCTTCGCGCCACGGTAACAGGTTGATGCGTGCCATCAGTCGAAGCTCCTCAGCGCAAGACCGCAGGCGATCATCAAGGCCGGAGCGTCATTCTTTAACACCTGAGCCTTGATTCTCGGCGCGATACTCATGCTGGCGAAAGGATTGGCGATGGAGGTGGGAACGCCGATTTTTTCCTCAATCAGTGAGTCCACGCCGGGTATGGAGGAACTGCCCCCGGCCAGCACAATGTGATCCACGCCGCTGTACTGACTGGACGAGAAGAAGAACTGTAGCGAGCGACTCACCTGCTGGGCCATGGCTTCCTTGAAGGGTTCCAGGACCTCGGGCACGTAGTTGTCCGGCAGCCCGCCCTGGCGCTTCGCCATGCCGGCCTCTTCGTAGGAGAGGCCATACCGCCGCTGGATCTCTTCCGTCAGCTGCTTGCCGCCGAACACCTGTTCACGGGTGTAGATCGTCTTCAGGTCGTAGAGCACATTGAGGGTGGTCATGGTGGCGCCGATGTCCACCACCGCTATGGTCTTGTCGAGACCGTGGTCTGGGAGCTGACTGCCGATCAGACCGAAGGCATTTTCCATGGCATACGCCTCGACATCGATGACCTTCGGCTGAATCCCGGCTAGCTCGATGGCGTCGACCCGCACTTCGACATTCTCGGTGCGCGAGGCAGCGAGCAGCACATCTACGCGTTCGGGATCATCTTCGGAGGGTCCGAGCACCTCGAAGTCCAGATTGACTTCGTCCAGGGGAAAGGGGATGTACTGGTCGGCCTCAACTTCGATTTGGCTCTCCAGCTCATCCTCGGAAAGCGAAGCGGGCATCGAAATGACTTTCGTAATGACGGCAGAACCGGCCACCGCCGCCGCCGCAAACTTCAACCGGCTACCGGATCGCTTTACGGCACGCTTGATGGCTTCACCGACGCCCTCGACATCCGAGATATTCTTCTCGATGACCGAATTGGGTGGCAACGGCTCCACGGCATAATTTTCAACTCGATAGGAGTCACCGCTTCTACTCAGCTCCAGCAACTTGATAGCAGTGGTGCTAATATCAAGTCCCAGGACCCGGGGCGTGCTCCGAGCCAAAAATCTCGGCAGCTGGATCATTTTTCCTTTAAGTACCCGTGCTTACGCGCAAAATTTAGACGACTACATTAAATACCAGTCACAACTAGCGGTCAACAGGCAAAACGTGACATGGGTTCATAGTTAGCCGCCAACGAAACCTTTATACTGTTTTGCCCCTGAAATGCCGTTGAACCAGTTCTCAAGTCCAAAACATGAAATTTTTTCTTCGCTTGATCCGCCGTGGCCTGCTCACGGTATTCATCCTGGGTGTTCTGGGCGCCGGGGCGGTGGTTGGCGCCTATCTCTACGTCGCTCCCGAACTCCCCTCCATCGAGAAGCTCAAGGATGTGCAGCTGCAGGTGCCGTTGCGGATCTACTCCCGCGAAGGCGAGCTTATCGCCGAATACGGGGAGATGCGACGCACCCCACTGGATTACGAGCAGATCCCCACGGCCATGGTGCAGGCGGTGCTTGCAGCCGAAGATGATCGCTTCTTCGAGCACCCGGGCGTTGATTACCAGGGCATCATTCGGGCAGTGGTGCATCTCATCCGTACCGGATCAAAGGGTCAGGGCGGCAGTACCATTACCATGCAGGTAGCCCGCAACTTTTTCCTCAGCAGTGAAAAAACCTACCTGCGCAAGGTTCGCGAGATCTTCCTTGCCCTCACGATCGAACGGCAACTGACCAAACCGGAAATACTGGAGCTATACCTCAACAAGATCTATCTGGGCAAGCGCTCGTACGGCGTGGCGGCCGCGGCGCAAGTCTACTACGGCAAGGAGATCAACGAGCTTGGAGTCCCCGAACTGGCGATGATTGCAGGACTGCCGAAAGCCCCGTCGCGGTTCAATCCGGTGGTGAATCCCGAGCGGGCGATGGAGCGTCGGGATTATGTACTGCGCCGGATGCACGAACTCGATTTCATATCCCGCGACGAGTATGAGGAGTATCTACAGACACCCGCCATTGCCCATCTGCATGCCTCATCCAACCAAATGGAAGCCCCCTTCCTGGCCGAGATGGTCAGGGCCGAAATGGTCAAACACTTCGGCCCCGCAGCCTACACTGCCGGGTACCGGGTCTATACGACGGTAGAGGCCCGCCTGCAGACCGGGGCCAACCAGGCGTTGCGGGAGGCACTCCTGGAGTATCACCGCCGCCACGGCTATCGGGGACCGGAAGCGCACGTCGTGCTGGAACAGGACGCCGGTCCGGAGGCATGGAAAGCGGCGCTGAAAGATCGGTCGAGCATCGGCAACCTGCAGCCCGGAATCGTCGTCGATGTTGGTGAAACCTCCGCTAAAGTGTACTTGCGTGGTGAAGAGGAGCCGGTGGAACTCGACTGGGAAGCGATGGCCTGGGCCCGTCCGTATATTGATGATTTCCGCGTCGGACCCGAGCCGAAAAAAGCGGCAGATATTCTCAACGTCGGCGACATCGTTCGGCTTGAACCTGCAGGGGAAGAGCAGTGGCTACTGGCCGAGGTACCCGAGGTGTCGGGGGCGCTCGTCTCGCTGCGACCGGATGACGGGGCAGTACTGTCCGTGGTTGGCGGCTTCGACTACTATCAAAGCAAATTCAATCGAGCGATCCAGGCTGAACGGCAGCCGGGCTCCAACTTCAAGCCCTTCATCTACTCCGCGGCGCTAGCCAACGGCTTTACTCCGGCGAGCGTGATCAACGACGCGCCGGTAGTATTCGCGGACCAGGCGCTGGAGACGGAGTGGCGACCCCAGAATTACAGCGGGCGCTTCTTCGGACCTACCCGCTTGCGGGAGGCCCTGGTGCGCTCCCGTAACCTGGTATCGATCCGTTTGCTCCGTTCGATGGGAGTCCCCAGCGCCCTGGATCATGTAGCGAAATTCGGTTTCGATCCGAAAAGTCTGAACCGCGATCTCTCCATGGCGCTAGGAAGCTCCGCAATGACCCCGTGGGTACTCGCACGGGGCTATGCGGTTCTGGCCAACGGCGGTTTTCAGGTGAAACCTTACTTCATTCAGCGCATCGAAGATGCCAAGGGGAACCTGCTGTTCAAGGCTGATCCGGCAAGGGCGTGCCTCCCCTGCGAACAAGAAGGGGAGGAAGAGGCGGAGCAGCCGCCAGAGCCGGAAATCGAACCGAAGGTGTTCGTAACAGCAACGGATCCCCTGGCCGATTTCCTGCGTGAACCGCATCTGGCGCCCCGCAGCGTCGACCTCCGCAACGTCTATCTGGTAACCTCGATGCTGCAGGACGTGATTCGGCGCGGCACCGGCCAGAAGGCACTCACGCTGGGCCGGCGCGACCTCGCCGGAAAGACCGGCACGACCAATGAACAGCTCGACGCCTGGTTTTCCGGGTTCAACCGGGACGTGGTGACCACCACCTGGGTGGGCTTTGATACCCCGCGATCCATGGGGCGGTACGAAACCGGCTCCCGTGCCGCACTTCCGATGTGGATCAAATACATGGCGGTGGCCCTGGACGGTCGAAGCGAGCACAAACTCGAGCAGCCACCAGGTCTTGTGAGCGTCCGTATCGACCCCGAGACCGGACTGCTGGCGCGCAGCGGCACTCCGGATGCGATGTTCGAGACCTTCCGTAGCGAATATGTACCCGAGCAGAAAACCGAGCCGGTAGCCACTGGCACTGAAACCTCCGGGGGTGGCAGTACGGTGACGGAGCAGTTGTTTTAAGGCACGGGAATACCGGAGTCCGAGTGTCCGTTGTCGACCCGCGATCGACAACGGCACACAGCCGCAGCCCTGTGGGACTCAAGTCCACCCGTGCCCTATGATCGTTTGTACCCACACAAAGACCGTTCCAGAACTATCTCACCATGCCGAAACAGTCCCCCAGGCGGGAAGCGCAGGTACGCCAGCAGTTGGCCCAGGAAGCGGCCCGCTTCATGATCGAAGGTGGCATACGCGATTTTGCGATGGCCAAGCGCAAGGCGGCTGAACGACTCGGCCTGAGCCAGACCCGGAATCTGCCCACCAACCGGGAGATCGAACAGGCACGGGCGGAATACCTCTCGATCTTCCAGCCGGAGAGCCAGCCTCAGCGGTTGAGGGAACTACGGGAAGCAGCGGTCGGGGCCATGAAGATGCTCGGGACGTTTTCACCCCGACTGGTAGGACCGGTGCTCGCCGGCACGGCCGACGATCACTCGCCGATCTACCTTCACCTGTTTTCCGATACCCCGGAACAGGTGGACTTCTTTCTTGGCGATCGCGGTATCCCGTTCGAACACGACGAACGCCGCGTTCGTCTCGAGCCCGAAAAGCAGGAAACCTTTCCCATGTACCGGATCCTCGCGGACGACATCGTCGTCGAAATGACCGTGTTTCCGGTAAAGGGCCAGCGTCAGGCCCCGCTCAGCCCGGTGGATGGCCGGCCGATGCGCCGGGCCAATCGCCACGAGGTGGAGGCGCTGCTTCAGGAAGAGCGCGGTTAGCCCGCACGCCTCCGGAAAAAAACGGTAGGTCGGCCTTTAGGCCGTCGTTCCAGTCTGACGGCTGAAGGCCGTCCTACGGGTGCCAGGCCCTACTGCTGCGGGTAGTGCGCGGGCCAGCCGTAGCGGGCGACGCCGGTGTCGATGGCAGCGCGGGCGACGGCAGGGGGCACGTTTTCGATTAGTCGCGGATCAAAAGGTTTGGGAATGATGTAGTCCGGCCCGAACTTCATCGTTTCCTGCTCGTAGGCCTCCAGTACGCTGTCGGGCACCGGCTCGTGGGCCAGTGCCTTGAGCGCATGCACCGCCGCGATCGCCATCTCAGTATTGATGGCCCGGGCCCCGACATCAAGCGCACCCCGGAAGATGAAGGGAAAGCCCAACACATTGTTGACCTGATTCGGGTAGTCGCTGCGACCTGTCGCCATGATGAGGTCATTTCGCGTCTCGCGGGCCAGCTCGGGGCGGACTTCGGGCACCGGATTCGAGAGCGCAAAGACGACCGGCCGGGGCGCCATACTCGCGAGCATTCCGGCATCGACCAGGTCCGGTCCCGACACTCCGATGAACACATCAGCGCCCGCCATGGCATCCGCCAGGGTGCGCCGTCCGGTCTCGACCGCAAACTCGCGCTTGTAGGCGTTGAGGTCATCACGCCCGGTATGCACAATGCCCCTTCGATCCACCAGCATGATGTTTTCACGCCGGGCACCGAGCGCCACCAGCAATTCCATCGAGGCGATGCCGGCGGCACCCGCCCCGAGACAGGTGATTTGCGTCGCGTGGATCGATTTCCCCTGGATATCCAGCGCATTCAGCAGCCCGGCGGCGATAATGATGGCGGTCCCGTGCTGGTCATCGTGGAACACGGGAATATCGATGCGCTCCTTCAGCTTTCGCTCCACCTCGAAGCAGTGCGGAGCGGCGATGTCCTCCAGATTGATACCCCCGAAAGTGGGCGCAATCGCCGCCACCGTATCCACGATTGCATCGGGGGAGTCCGCATCGATCTCGATATCGAACACATCGATCCCGGCAAAGGTCTTGAACAGTACCCCCTTGCCCTCCATGACGGGTTTGCTGGCAAGCGCCCCGGTGTTGCCAAGGCCCAGCACTGCGGTACCGTCGGTCACCACGGCCACCAGATTGCCCTTGTTGGTATAGCGATAGGCATCCAGCGGCTCTTCGGCAATGGCCCGCACCGGAACGGCAACACCCGGGGTATAGGCCAGACTCAGCTCCCGCTGGGTTTCACAGGGCTTGGTGACGGCCGTGGCGATCTTCCCCGGAACGGGCTGTGCATGATAGTCGAGTGCCTGTTGCTCTTCTTCGGTCCAGTTTCGGGTCATGATATTGCCGGTTGGTTGTTATTCATTGAACGGTCTTCAACCGCTCCCCGGGGATCGGTTCGCCGCGAGGGTAGCGGGCATTCAGCAGCCGTAGTTGCTCTTCCGCATGGTGGTGAATCCGGGATTCGGCGGCCAGCTCCCGGAAGGTGGTGCCGTCTCGGGCTTCGATGATCGCGAGTCTCAGCGGCTCGGCCAGGTCCCGCTCTTCCTCACTAAGGGCGTGAAAAGTACGAATGCTCCGCATCATGGCATCATCATGGGCCTTGAGCCCGTCGGCCTTTTGCGGAGTCCCCAGAAAGACAAAGGCCTGCGACCCTTTGTAGAGAACCGCCACGCGGGCGTTTCGCACGTCCGCACCAGCGCCAGCCGAAGCGACGCCGGTATAGCCGTCCAGCCCGTCGACCCTCAGGGGTTCGCCGCCCTGAAGATCATCGAGTTTCAGTCGATCCCGCAAAAAACGCTCCGGGGAGATGCGTTTGTTGCGATCCGCCACGGTGACCTGAAGAGCCGCGGACCGATCCGGAGAGATGGCGACCAGCCGGTCAGGTCGGTTCTCGACCCTCCACCCCTCCGGAAATTGCAGGGCGATATCGAGATCCCGATGGTAGAAGGCATTACCGCGCAGGGTTCCCTCGGAGGCGCTTTCCCCGAATACCAGGCCATCCAGGCGGCGCAGGAACGGCCCCCTGGGCGCTGTTGCCTGTCCACCCGGCAGCGCCTCGGCCTGGCGTACCACCGTTTTGAGGCGTTCATCGTTGTCGGGATGGGTGGCAAACACACCGTGATAGACGCGCGGCTCCCGATTCTCTTCTTTGGCAAGCTGGATTTCGAATTGCTCCTGATTCTTCAGCACGCCCACCACATCCAGCATGGCCTCGGGGTCACGCCCGGTTCCGGCCAGGTATTGCGCCCCCAGCCGATCCGCTTCCAGCTCGTGCTCTCTCCCGTACCCCCGCAACAGTGCGGTACTCAGGGTGCTGAACAGGTCGCTGACGCCGCGGTTCTGCAACTCCGGCACCAGCAGGGCGCCCAGGGTAAAACCCAGATTGGCAGCAGTGGAGGCGCTAATCTGGCGTACGCTGTGGCGCGCCGTCACGTGACCGATTTCGTGGCCCAGAACCGCCGCCAGTTCATCCTCGGAATTCAGGTAGGCGAGGAGACCGCGGGTGATGTAGATATAGCCACCCGGCAGGGCAAACGCATTGACCTCACTGCTATCGAGAACCGTAAATCGGTAGATCAGATCCGAACGGTGGCTCCTGGCCGCCAGCCTCTCACCGATGCGTTGTACATAGGCCTGGAGTTCCGGATCATCGTATGCGCCGTAGGCCTCGATGATCTTCGGGTGCTCCTGACGACCGATGGTGATCTCCTGCTGCTCGCTGAGCAGGGAAAGTTCGCTCTGGCCGCTGACCGGATTGACCGCGCAACCGGCCGTGGCAGCGACCACCGCCATGCCGATAACAGCGGCCAGACGTCGAAAGAGGCTCATCTCATAACTTCTCCGCGGTTTTTTCAATCCGCCAGGAGCCGGCGGCCCGGAACAGGCACAAAAAAGGGGCGCCCTCTCGGTACGCCCCTTTTACCACCCTCATGCGGGGCATGGGAGGTCTTATTTTTTGATTCCGTACTTCTGACGGAACTTGTCCACACGACCGCCGGTATCGACCATCTTCTGTTTGCCGGTGAAGAACGGGTGGCAAGCGGAGCAGACGTCGAGGTTCAGGTCCTCTTTGGCGGTCGAGCGGGTCTTGAAACTGTTACCGCAACTGCAGTTGACGGTGATTTCCTGATATTCAGGATGGATATCCGACTTCATTGCACTAAGCCCCTTGGATTGTTTCGCATGCCGCTACCCACGCCTTTTGGCAGGCACCGCACGCAGGAAACCGCCGATTATAGGAAAACCCAGCTCCGGCGGCAAGCGGTATGCGGTGACTACTCGGCGGGGGTGTGCTCCGAATGCGGCATTCGATGCCGATTCAGCGGCAGAACCGTGGCACCCGTTTCATCTTCGCGTACCCGTTTGCCATTATGGAGCACATCCAGCAGTCCATGGTTCCCGGTTACCGAGTCCCACATCATGCGCGAGAGAGTGATGCAGGCGGAGAGGGGGTTTGTGCAGCGGAGTCGTTCCTGGTCGATTCGCCACTGGAGGCGCCGCATTCGCTGGCGGCGCTCTTCGGGAACACGTGCCAGCGCCGACTCGATGATTTCACGGCGCCGACGCTCGAAGGCGTCCGGGTCCCGCTGGGCCAGGGCCCTCAGGTCTTCGTATTCCGGCGGCGTGATCATCTCTCCTCCTTGAGCGGTCGCCGACTTCCCTGTCGATGGTCTCGACAGTGTAGCCCAGCCATAGCCCCTGCCAACCCTCCGGGAACGCGTAGAAACACTCATCCCGGGCATCAACTATCTTTTCGTCAGGGTCTGGCGGGGCTCAGGCGACCATATTCCTTTGATGACCCCTCGAGGTTCAATTCGCCGCCGGGTGCTGCCGCAACCGAAACACCTCCACCTCTCTACCCAGGGATAAAAATGGATCGAATGCCCTCAGGACGCATGAACCGGGCCTTCAAGTACGACTACGAGGGACTCGACGTCGCGTCCATCAAACAGTCACTGGCCAACCGCATGATCTACGCGGTGGGCAAGGATAACTATACGGCGACCGACCGTGACTGGTTCCATGCCACGGCCTATGTCGTGCGCGACCGCCTCATCGAACGCTGGATGGAGACGATGCGCACCTACTACCGTGAGGACACCAAGAGGGTCTACTACTTCTCTCTGGAGTTTCTGATCGGCCGCAGCCTCATCAACAGCCTGTTGAACCTGGGATTTTGCGACGAAACCAGGGAGGCGCTGCTCGAACTGGGTCTGGACCTAGAGGCGATCGCCGACCTGGAGTTCGACGCCGCCCTCGGCAATGGCGGTCTCGGCCGGCTTGCCGCCTGCTTTCTCGATTCCATGGCGACACTGAGTCTGCCCGGCTACGGCTACGGTATCCGTTACGAATACGGCATGTTCCGCCAGGCAATCGAAAACGGACATCAGGTGGAGCACCCGGACAACTGGCTCCGCTATGGCAATCCGTGGGAGTTTCCCCGCCCGGAGGTGCTCTATCCCGTCGAATTCTACGGGGAAGTGGTGCAGTACCACGATGAGAGGGGACGGGTTCACCATCATTGGCAGGACACCGATGAGGTGATGGCGATGGCCTATGACACTCCCATTCCCGGCTACGGGGTGGATACGGTCAACAATATGCGACTCTGGTCGGCCAAGGCGTCCCGTGACTTCGACCTGCGCTATTTCAACGAAGGCAACTACATCAAGGCGGTGGAGGACAAAACCGACTCCGAGAACCTCTCCAAGGTCCTCTATCCCTCGGACGAGACCACCGAGGGTCGCGAACTCCGATTGAAGCAGCAGTATTTTTTCGTCAGCGCTTCCCTGCAGGACATCATTGCACGCTTCCTCAAACAGCATGATTCCCTGCTCGATCTGCCCGACAAGGTGGCCATTCAGCTCAACGACACCCATCCGTCGATCGCCATTCCGGAGCTGATGCGCCTGCTCATCGACCGCTACCACCAGGAGTGGGAGACGGCATGGGAGATCACCACCCGCGTATTTGGCTACACCAACCATACCCTGCTGCCGGAAGCCCTGGAAACCTGGCCTGTATCACTGCTGGAGCAGTTGCTGCCGCGTCACCTGCAGATCATCTATGAGGTGAACCATCGCTTCCTCAATCGGGTGATGCATCAGTTCCCCGGCGATGTGGACCGCTTGCGCCGAATGTCCCTGATCGATGAAGAGGGTGGCAAGCGGGTACGCATGGCACACCTGGCCATCATCGGCAGCCATACGGTCAACGGGGTGGCAGCGATCCACACGAAGCTGCTCAAGGAGCGGATCTTCCGGGATTTTCACGAGTTGATGCCCGAACGGTTCGTCAATGTCACCAATGGGATCACCCCCCGGCTCTGGCTGCATCAGGCGAATCCGGGCCTTTCCGGTCTGATCTCCCGCTATATCGGGCATGACTGGGTCACGGACCTGCCGGCGCTGGCGGAACTTGCGACGTTCGCCGAGGACGAGGAGTTTCTGGAGGCGTTTCGGCAGGTAAAAAGGGCAAACAAGGAATCCGTGGCTGCCTCACTAGCGGATCGGGTCGGAGTGAGGGTCGACCCGACCTCCCTGTTCGATGTGCAGGTGAAGCGGCTCCATGAATACAAGCGCCAGCTACTCAACGTGCTCCACGTGGTGACACTCTACAACCGTATTCGCAACGGGCAGGCGGACGATCGTGTCCCCCGCTCGGTGATGTTCGCGGGCAAGGCCGCCCCGAGCTACCGGATCGCCAAACTGCAAATCGAGCTCATTCACGCGGTGGCCGATATCGTCAATAACGACCCGCGGATTGGCGACCGGCTCAAGGTGCTGTTTATTCCCAACTATGACGTTTCCACGGCAGTCGGGCTGATTCCCGCTGTCGATCTCTCCGAGCAGATCTCCACCGCCGGAACCGAGGCCTCGGGAACGGGCAACATGAAGCTGGCATTGAACGGGGCCCTGACCATCGGCACGCTGGACGGTGCAAACATCGAGATCCGGCAGGAGGTCGGCGAGGAGAACATCTTCATCTTCGGAAATACGGTCGAAGAGCTGGAAGTCCTGCGCCGAAATGGCTACGACCCCAGGTCCTGGGTCAATGCCGATCCCGAATTGAGGCAGACCCTGGAGATGATTGGCGGCGGGTATTTTTCCCCGGAAGAGCCAAACCGCTTCAAGCCTATCGTCGAGGGACTTCTCAACCACGACCGCTATTTCGTCCTGGCCGACTACCGCTCCTACATCGAACGTCAAAAAGATGTGGACCGTATCTACCACGACCCGGATGTCTGGGCACGCCGGGCGGTACTCAACACCGCGCTGATGGGAAACTTCTCGTCCGACCGGACCGTGCAGGAATACGCTGAAAAGATCTGGGGAGTAAAGCCGGAGCGGAATCTCTGATTCGGGACCGTATCGGATGATCACCGCAGGGACGCAGAGTAACTCACTGCGTACGTAAATCACTGAACGGCGGGCCGTCGTCCCCCGTACTCTGCGCCTCTGTGGTGCTCTTTGGCGGCACTCTCGCGCCGCCGCCGAATCAGCCCTTCATCGAACCGAAGAATTCGGCATTGGTCTTGGTGACCTTGAGCTTGTCATGGAGGAACTCCATGGCCGCCAGCTCATCCATCGGGTGCAGGAGCTTGCGGAGAATCCACATCTTCTGCAACTCATCGACGCTGGTAAGCAACTCTTCACGACGCGTACCGGAGCGATTGATGTTGATCGAAGGATAGACCCGCCTCTCGGCAATCTTCCGGTCCAGGTGGATCTCGAGATTGCCGGTGCCCTTGAACTCCTCATAGATGACATCGTCCATGCGCGACCCGGTATCGACCAGGGCGGTGGCCATAATGGTCAGCGAGCCACCCTCTTCGATATTGCGCGCCGCTCCGAAGAAGCGCTTGGGACGATGCAGTGCATTGGCATCGACACCACCGGTCAACACCTTGCCGGAAGAGGGAATGACGGTGTTGTAGGCCCGGGCCAGTCGCGTAATGGAGTCGAGCAGAATAATGACGTCTTTCTTGTGCTCGACCAGCCGCTTGGCCTTTTCGATCACCATCTCCGCCACCTGCACATGCCGGCTGGCCGGCTCGTCGAAGGTGGAAGAAACCACCTCGCCACGTACCGAACGCGCCATCTCGGTGACCTCTTCAGGCCGCTCGTCGATAAGCAGCACGATAAGGTAGCACTCGGGATGATTGTGGGCGATGGATTGAGCGACGTTCTGGAGGAGCATGGTTTTGCCGGCCTTGGGCGGGGAGACAATCAGGCCTCGTTGCCCCTTTCCGACCGGTGCCACCAGGTCAATCACCCTGGCGGTGATATCTTCGGTGGAGCCATTACCCAGTTCCAGGTCGAGCCGCTCATCCGGATGAAGCGGTGTGAGGTTCTCGAACAGAACCTTGCCCTTGGCATTCTCGGGCGGCTCGAAATTGATCTCGCTGACCTTCAGCAATGCAAAATAGCGTTCGCCCTCTTTGGGCGGCCGAATCTTGCCGGCGACGGTATCGCCGGTGCGCAGACTGAAGCGGCGAATCTGGCTGGGCGAGATATAGATGTCATCCGGGCCGGCCAGGTAGGAACTACCAGCCGAGCGCAGGAAGCCAAAGCCGTCCTGCAGGATTTCCAGGACCCCGTCACCGTAGATATCCTCACCCTGCTTGGCCTGGGCCTTGAGGATGGAGAAGATAACGGCTTCTTTACGGGAGCGGGATATGCCTTCAACGCCGAGGGAGCTGGCAATATCAAGCAGTTCCGAGGCGGGTTTTCTCTTAAGTTCGGTCAGGTTCATCGTTTTGGCTGTGGATAGCTACTGCATGAGCGCGAGTAGTGTGGAGGAATCAACGGGTACACGAAAAGGCCCGAATGGCCCAACAACTCTGGAAAGGGGAGTGCCGGATACGGCGGTCTGTCTGTACGAATTCAGATGCGTATCCCTTGGAAGGGTATCACCCGGATCGGGTCCCGTCCAGCAGGATACGCCAGACGGGACGAAATTTTCTATTTTCAGAGATTGCTGTCGATGAAGGCCGTCAGCTGCGACTTGGAAACGGCGCCCACCTTGGTCGCCTCCACACTACCGTCCTTGAACAGCATCAAGGTCGGGATCCCGCGGATACCGTATTTCGGTGGCGTGTTCGGGTTTTCGTCGATATTCAGCTTGGCGACCTTGAGCTTGCCGGCATACTCCTCGGCAATCTCATCGAGAACCGGCGCAATCATTTTGCAGGGGCCGCACCAATCCGCCCAGTAATCGACGAGGACAGCACCCTCGGCGCCGATCACCTCTCCCTCGAAAGTATCATCGGTGACGTAAACGATTTTGTCGCTCAATTTTCGCGTGCCTCCAATTCGCCCGATTCAGGAATCGGTCGGATTGCGGAATCGCCACGGATTCCATAATCCGACCGACTCCCAGCCGGAACATATCGTTAGTTGTGGGTTTTCAACCCATTTGAGCCCAATACCGTCCCCATTTCAAGTCCCAAAGACGGCCGTTTCTGTTATTCTTCCCAACTTATGAGTGATACGCTATTGACAGACGTTTCGTTCCGTTCCTTCGATCTGCCCGAGCCCGTCCTCCGGGGTGTCGAAGAAACGGGTTTTTCCCAATGCACCCGAATCCAGGCCGAGACGCTGCCGCTTGCATTGGCCGGCAAGGATGTCGCGGGCCAGGCCCAGACCGGCACCGGCAAGACTGCCGCCTTTCTCATCGCACTTTTCACCCACCTGATTCGTGAGCCGGCCAAAGAGGGGAGACGCCCCAATCAGCCGCGCGCCATCATCCTGGCACCGACACGTGAGCTGGCCATCCAGATCCATCGTGATGCCGAACAGATTGGCCGCCACACCGGCTTCCGGCTCGGTCTGATCTACGGCGGTACCGGCTACGAAGAGCAGCGGCAGCAGCTGCGGGACGGCGTCGATGTGCTCATCGGTACGCCCGGTCGCATCATCGATTACTTCAAGCAGAAGGTGTTCGACCTCAGGGCCATCCAGGTGATGGTACTCGATGAAGCCGACCGAATGTTCGATCTCGGATTCATCAAGGATATCCGCTATCTGCTGCGCCGCATGCCCCATCCCGAGGAACGCCTCGGACTGCTCTTTTCCGCTACGCTCTCGTTCCGGGTAGCCGAGCTCGCGTACGAGCATATGAACAACCCTCACCAGGTAGAGGTGGAGCCGGAGCAGGTCACTGCCGAACGGGTCGAGGAGTCGGTCTACTTCCCGGCGATGAATGAAAAAATCCCGCTGCTGCTGGGCCTGATCGAACGCTTTAAGCCGGAGCGCAGCATCATCTTCGTCAATACCAAACGCGTCGCCGATCGCGTATGGGGCTATCTGGAGGGCAACGGGCACAAGACCTCCATTCTCTCCGGCGACGTTCCACAGAAGAAGCGCCAGCGCCTGCTGGGCCAATTCGAATCCGGAGAGTACGCCTTTCTGGTGGCCACCGATGTCGCGGCCCGGGGACTGCACATCCCGGATGTCACTCACGTGTTCAACTTCGACCTGCCCCAGGACGCAGAGGATTACGTGCACCGCATCGGCCGTACCGCACGAGCCGGGGCCGCCGGAACGGCGATCAGCTTTGCCTGCGAGGAGTACGCCTTCTCACTCATGGAGATCGAGGCCTATATCGGCCACAAGATCCCGGTAGAGCCGATCAGCGAAGGCCTGCTCGTGGAGCCCAAGGCGCCGGTAAGGGCCCCGCGGCGGGACAAGCAACCGGGGGGCCGGGGAGGCAAACGAGCCGATGGGAACCGCGGCAGCGGCGACCGTTCGCGGCACCGGGGACGCAGTAGCCACCGCAGTCCCTCAAAGGGATAATGGACCGGCCCGCCCCGCGGGCCGAAATGAAGGGGTCGCCGTGGCCAGGAAACAAATCGAGATTACGCCCGAGAACAAGTGCAGTTTCTGCACAGGCTCCAAATGCTGCACCTACGTCACCCAGGCGATCGAGACACCTCGTTCCAAGGCCGAATTCGAGCATCTGCTGTGGCAGGTCTCACACCGGGATGTGGAGGTCTACAAGGATGATGACGGATGGTTTCTGATGTTCAACACACCATGCCTCCATCTCCGGTCCGACGGCGGCTGCGGCATCTATGAAGCTCGCCCCACGATCTGCCGTGAGCACTCCAATGACTTCTGTGAGTATGACGAACCGGCCGAAAAGGGTTTCGACCTCTACTTCCCCGATCATGACACCCTGCTGACCTACTGCCGCAAGCGCTTCAAGTCCTGGGACAAGAGAAAGAACCGGGGCAACTAAAGACGATTCACCACAGAGGACACGGAGGGCAGGTTCGCGAAATCTCAGGTCCCGACGGTGTCGGGCATGATGTCCCGGAAGCTCTCGATCGCATCGAACTCCTCCACGTCCTTGGCGGGGCGCCGGGTATCGGGCTTGTGAACAGCCAATAACCAGTCGATACCGTATTCGCGTGCCGATCGCAGCACCGGCAGACTGTCGTCAATCAGCAGGGTCCTGGCCGGGTCGAAAGACTCGCGACTCTGCAGCTGATCCCAGAACTGCGGATGCTCTTTGGGCATCCCGAAATCATGGGAACAAACCAGATGATCCAGGTGACCGGCGAGCCGGGTCTTCTCCATTTTCAGTTCGAGACTCTTCATATGGGCGTTGGTCACCAGAACCGCGCGCCGGCCGCTGCCCCGTACCCCGTCGAGAAACGGGGTCACGTGGGGATGCACGGCGATCAGGTGGTCGACCTCCTGTTTCAATAGCGCGATATCGAGGTCCAGCTCCCGCCCCCAGTAATCGATACAGTACCAGTCCATGGTGCCCTCCACCGCATGCATGCGCGGATAAAGCTCGGCCTTGGCCTGCTTGATGCTGATACCGTTCTTTTCGGCAAAACATTTGGGCACGTACTCCACCCAGAAGTAGGTATCGAAATTCAGGTCCAAGAGAGTGCCGTCCATATCCAGAAGGACGGTATCGATCCGGCTCCAGTCGATCATTGCGCGACAGTGACTCCATGAAAATGGATGGGAAAGTGCCAACATTGTAACCAGTTGAGTCGCCCGTTTCCCAAATATGCAGCGGGGTCCTTGGAGGTTATCGCGGCTTCCGCCGCTTGTATGTTTGTTCCCGGCAAGTCACAAAGGGGCTTGTCGGGGTGGAGGGACGAACGCCGCATCTGGCCAAAGGCACAGACCGTAGGAGATATCGTCCCGCCCCTCACCTAATCGCCAATATGGAATCTATCGGCTATGGACCGACGATTAATGGCAAGCCAGCGCTAGGGTGAGCCCCGACAAGCATGTTCACATTAGTCGGGGGAGCATCTCATGGCAATGCCTGTACGGCCGTATCTGGTGGGGGTGGATGTCAGTAAGGCGGAGCTGGCTATCTGCGAACATCCTGAAGCTCCGGTAATCCTTCTGGAGAATGACCCGGGGTCGATAGCCGGGTGGCTAAAACAGTTGCAGGCTCCGGCCTGCCTGGCCGTCGAGGCCACCAATACCTACCACATGGAACTTGTGGACCAAGCGCACCGCCTTGGCCATACGGTGTACGTGGTCGATGGCTTTCGCCTGAACCGCTATCGCCAGAGCATCGGCGGCCGCGCGAAGACCGACAGTTCCGATGCCCGCCTGCTATGGCGGTACCTGGACCGGGAACGGGCTGACCTAAGGCCCTGGACACCGCCCTCGAAGGGCTATCGCACCCTCCAGCAGCTACTCAGACGCCGCGCCGTGCTCGTCCGGGCCAAATCAGCTCTGGAGCAGAGCCTGCGGGAGGTACCTGAGCTCAAGCGAGAAGCCCAAGGGCTCACCAAACAGTTCAAGATGCTCGACAGCGCCATCCTGCGCCGGATTCGAGAATGTATTCGCCACCACCAATGGCAGGCGGATATGGAGCGCTGCCAAGGCATTGAGGGGGTGGGACCACTGAGCGCCGCCGCGCTAACCATGGCCTTCCAGCGAGGTCACTTCCGCAGCAACGACGCCTTCGTCGCGTTCCTGGGGCTTGATGTGCGGGTCCGGGACTCCGGCAAGACCCGGGGGCAACGGAAACTGACCAAGCAAGGCGACCCGGAGCTGCGCCGACTTCTCTACCTAGCCGCTATGACCGCGAGCCGAAGCGCCACTTGGCGCGGCTTCTATCAGCGCCACTTGGACCGCGGTCTATCCCCAACGCAGGCGTTCATCATCCTCGCAAGGAAAATCGCAAGAATCGCCTTCTCGCTCCTTAAGAACCAAACCACCTATCAGCCCAAACCTCACATCGAGGCTTGCGCCGTGACATAGAATCTCCTAC
>NZ_FMWD01000010.1 GCF_900102855.1 Thiohalomonas denitrificans | reverse complement strand
CCAGCTTGTCATTTCCCCGTAAACCAAAACGGCTTCCCCGAGTAGGCGTGGATTGCCGATAAGCCGGTCCATTCGCTTGATATTGTACTTCTCCAGGGTGCTACTCCCGACACCGCGCCCCAGACCGGTAACGCTTACACACCGCTCGGCTAATGTGGATGAGACGGCTGCTTTGACGGCAACGTAGCGGCTCGCGTGCATGGTTTGACACAGCTCGGGGAGACACGTATCAAGGATGTCGGTGGCGTGCATCTTCTGCTCCTTTTCGGATGATTTCTTGGGCTTCGCAACCACAAGAAGATCACGTCAGGAGATGCATGTCCACCTCTTTTCCCTAGATTTCAGGTACTTAGCCCACGGATTCGTGGGGATTCCTCAGACTCTGACCCCATTATTCTTTATTCCGCAATAAAGTGGCATTGCCGTCTCCTTTTTTCGGTGTTTCGTCTTGTTTGGGAACTCGACGAATACCACCGGATTAAGGAGGCGGCTAATGGGTGACAAAACCCAACGTACCCTCATTTGGCGTGTGATGGATTCGGCGCTTTTGACGAGAGCCTGCGTGCAGAACAGCGACTTCCCTAAGCCAAATCCGCATCATTGTGATCTATTTCCCTGTTAGGTCCCGTGCATTCCGCACAATGCAGCCGTACCTGTCGAAAAGGGCTTTACAATGAAAAAAATCTACAAAACCGCGGCACTAGCAGCGCTGGCAGCGGCCGCTCTCAGTTTCAGTGCCTATGCCGCCAAGCCCGTGGATTCATCGGGAGTTCCGTTCGGCAACGGTTACCCGAGCGGGCCTCACTTCAACCTCAATATTCTGGCCAAGAACGCCGACTTCACCTGCCCTGAGGCAAGTTACGACGAACTTG
This sequence comes from Thiohalomonas denitrificans, assembly GCF_900102855.1. NCBI lineage: Bacteria > Pseudomonadati > Pseudomonadota > Gammaproteobacteria > Thiohalomonadales > Thiohalomonadaceae > Thiohalomonas > Thiohalomonas denitrificans. The sequence goes on along the minus strand of NZ_FMWD01000010.1, from coordinate 81,330 downwards.
GCGAGCAGGTTTACGGCAACGTGATCTATATTCCGAGGGAACAAGGCTCCGACCCCATTTCTATCTTGATGGAATCGGGTTCGAAAGGCCCCAAGGGCGCGACCGATACTGCGGAGCTCCAGGTCACCGACTGGTGCACGGAGAGCTTCCCGAACGCAACGAACGACCAGGGCGACGGCGCATCGCTGCGTCTCCCTGCGAACAGCAACGGTTACGCCGTCTATGCACGGGTCACCGGAAAACCCTCTGAGGATGGGAGCACTTCTGCCAGCATGTCGTCCGAGCTCTCCTATGTGGAAGACGAGTCGGGCAATGATCTGGTGATGCTGGGAATGGTCGATAAAGACGGGGTCTCTACGTTCTCGTCTGATGGCGAAACCCTGACCCGCACATCCGATGATGGAAAAGGGAAAGGCGTTAAGAAAGCCACCGATATCAGCGGTCTATTCGAATGGAGCGGTGAAGTCTGCTACGTCCAGGCCGATACCGATGCGTACTGCCTGGATGACGCAGGCAGCAATGTGTGCACCACGCTGGAGACCTGCTGCATCGATAGCGATGGCGACGGTGCCTATGATCGTTGCGACCTTGCGAGCGACGTTGGTGTGGTCGGTGCCGACGGGACCCTGCAATGCCCGGTCGCCGATGCAAGCGGCGAACTCTACACCTCGGTGGCGGCCACCTGCCGCGTTTATGAAAACGAGTGGGTGTTCAACATCGCGGACTTTGTTGGGTTGCTCTCCACCCTGGAAAACAACGGCGCCTACAACATCAAGCTCCGGTTCTACCCGCTGTAATCCCTCCTCACTCCCTCCAAACCAAAAGAAGAGCCGGCTCCCGGCTCTTCTTTTTTACGATGCCGCTCGGTTCAGGACCGGCGGACCGGTTCGATAATCGGCTACTGCTAATCTTTCAATAAATGGGGTCAGAGTAAGATAAGTTTGTTAAACTGAAGGGACTGCAAGCCAGTAACGCATTCGGAGGGCGGATGGACAACGGTTTCGCAATCGACCGGGAGGGCACTGATCGGCTGGAGCAGTTTTTGATTTCCGACCGGGCTCCCGATGCGGCGATGATGCTCGATGAGCTCGATGGCTTCGTAACCGGAATGGTGTGCGCGGGTTTGCCCGTGCCGCTGGAGAGTTGGTTGGTCGAGATATGGGGCGGCTCCGAGCCGGACTATAGCGGCGAAGAGCAGAAGGAGTTCGCCGATCTTGTTATTCGCTTGGTGGCGTTGATTTCCGTTCTGCTCGAAGCGGAAGAGGAGACCTATCACCCGATTTACGCCAAAGATGCGCCGTTTTCCTCGGTTGCCCGGTGGGCTCGCGGGTTTATGCGAGCTCTTGCGCTGGAGCCGGATGTGTGGGACCCGGTTGTGCAGCAACGGCAGGAACTGATGATGCCCCTTGTTGCGGTAGCTTCCGTTGCGAGCCCTTCGGAGGAGAACGAGGAGGTGCGCACATTGATGCAGGACGAGCAGATGCAACAGGGAATGAGAACGGCGCTACCGCAATGCGTGCAGGAGATTCATGACTCGGGGCTTGCGCGACAATCCGGCCCCGGGATGCCGTTGCGTCGACGCACGGCCAGGACGGGGCGCAACGATCTCTGCCCGTGTGGCAGTAGGAAGAAATTCAAAAAGTGTTGCGGTGGGTAGAGGGCATGGCGAGAAGACCCAGGGCTGCGCCAGTAGGCGTTCCGCAGCATGTGATTCAGCGGGGCAACAACCGTCAGGTCTGTTTTGCCTCGGAAGAGGACATGCGGGCCTATCTGCACTGGCTGAAAGAGTACGCCGGTAAATTCAAGGTCGAAGTGCATGCCTGGGTGTTGATGAGCAACCATGTACACCTGCTGTGTACACCTCGTGCTCCCGAAGCCGTGTCGCGAATGATGCAGGCCATCGGCCGGATGTACGTGAGGTATTTCAATTACACCTATCAGCGTACCGGGACTCTGTGGGAGGGGCGCTATAAATCGTGCCTGGTCGAAAGCGAATCCTATTTGCTTCATCTGTACCGCTACATTGAGCTCAATCCCGTGCGGGCCGAGATGGTGGCGCAGCCGGATGAGTACACGTGGTCCAGTTATCCCTGCAATGCATTCGGAAAAGAAAGCAAGCTGCATACGCCGCACGCACTGTACCTGGCTCTCGGGAAGGACAAGGCGGAACGGCTGGAAAACTACCGGGCCTTGTTTTCGGCCCATGTGGAGGGACCCCTGCTGGATGAAATCAGGCAAAGCGTCAACAAGGGACTGGCCTTGGGTCACGAGCGGTTTGCCCGGCAGATCGAGCAGTTGACCGGATGCCGGGTGACGCCCGGGAAACGCGGCAGGCCTAAAAAGGCGGAATAAGTTACTCTGACCCCAGTTATTCCTTGCTATTGCTGCCGGTTTTGGCAAAAGCGAAACTTTTGGCCGCCAAAAAGGGCAGGTTTTTGTGCCTTTTGAAAGGTACTGCTAGTTAGCAAAATCCAAGGAACGCAAGTAGTTGCGAGGGATGGCATATGCATTGCTACAAGACCAGGGGCTCAACGACGGAAAATTGAGGAGTGGTCATGCACAAGATTTTTTTCGCCTTCGCACTGTTCGTCGGCTTGCTGAACGTAGGCTTCGCGTCCGATGACGATGAGAGCGCTGCTGAAAGTTCGTCCGAGGATAAGACTTACATTCCCTGGACCTGGGACGACATCGACGACTAACGATCAGGCCGAAAATGAGGGACACCTCAAGGTGTCCCCCGTGTACCTGAATAGGGGACGGGATCCCTCAGGGACAGAGTAAAATAAATGGGGGAATAAGTTACCCTGACCAACTATGACCCTACAAGTCCATTTCTTTGTCGTCCCTTTGTCGTCGATGGTATGGTATTCGAATCCACGCCGTTGAAGAATCTCGAATACCAGCGACATCTCAATGAAAGGCCGGAGTTCTTTTCGACGTATCCCACGGAGTCCTCTAGTTGATGCCTACCGGGGCCATCAAGCTGGCGCTCTTTTCGCGCGGCTTAGGGCGAGATTAGGCGTCCCATGCGAGTAATCGGCGGCATGTCTCGCTATCTGGCCCTTCTACCGAAAGGCAAGGTCGTTCTTTGGTGCTACCTCATCTGGTACGTCGTCGTTGTTGTACATTACTTCGATCCTTCGCCTGCGATCTGGCTTAATGCTCTTGGGGTATCCGCAGTTATGGGGGTCGCCCTTCTCCTTAGCGTCGGCGGTTCAGTAAGTCGCGCGAACGAACCGTGGCAGACCGCGCGATTGTTCCTGATGCCCTTCTGTGTATCGAGCTTTTCGTCTCTCATCAAAGGCAAAGGGTTTGTCCTCGTCTTTCCGCCAACAAGCACGGCGCTAATAACAGCAACTGGTAGCTGCGCCGCATTCGCACTTTTTGTCGCCCTCATGAAAGTGCGGGCAAGAAGACAGACGCTTAACGAACAAGGTTAGATCGTGCGAGCGGAGCGGAAGAATCACCCGCCTAGGGAAGAATAAATGGGGTCACCCATTAGCCGCCTCCGATCAACTGGCAATACCGTATCTCGAAGCCCAGAATTGCTCCTTTAAAAGCATCCCGATTGGCCTTGGAGCTGCCGAACACTCGTCCTGGTTTCTCGTTTATTTAGGGTCGCGGTCAGAAAGACTGATCCGCGCCAGTTACCCATCATGATCAAGGCATCGGGCCCGCTTTACAGTGCTCTGACCCCGATTAGGTGTCTCCGGCACCCCAAATAGTTATCCCGAGAATTCCCGAAGAGAGTCAGGGTTTCCCCCCCAACCATTTTGCAAAGATTGTGCAGATCAATCGCGTCGTAGCCCAGATCTATGCTGAAGATTACGAAGGCCGGAATCAGCTCTTCCTGCAGTGTGATGACTATGACCAGGCGCACGTTATTCGCGATTTCGATGCTTGTTCGCAACAGATCGGCTCGTCGAGTTTTTGTACAATCCAGCGCCTTTTTAACAAACCACTTTGCCCGGATGGGGTCGCGCAGGGCTGACACAGCGTTTTGACTGCCTGATATTTCGCCGTTACTTGCCCTTCGTTCAGCCCATTTGAGGGAATTCTTACGTTTGTCCAATTTTTACAATACGGCACATTCCTGCTCAGGCTATTTTCGCCTATGGCCCGGTACTTGTTGGTTGGGGAAGTGCGTTGATCAAAGTCCGCCCCGGGCCATGTGCCTGAAAAATTAAAATGTTGCCCCTTGCAAAGCATAATAACGGAGGACCTGCGTAATGAAACTTCTGATCACACTGATGTCGATGACAGCTGCTCTCGTTCTGAGCGGTTGCGGAGCCGTAAGCGGTTTGACGAGCTCCCAGTCTGGTGTTTCGGCAGAAGCCGATACGACACTGCAGGATGAGCTCGGTCCCTATAACGGCCCCCGTCCCCGCTTGGCGGTCGCCGACTTCAAGTGGAAGGTCGGTCAGGGTGGCCGGTCGGTGTCAATCTCCGGTCTGCCGGGGACAGGCGAGGGCATCACCATCAGCGAGCAGGAACACGGCGTGATGACCGGTCTGGAGGACATGCTCACCACTGCACTGGTCCAGAGCCAGCGCTTTAGGGTGCTGGAGCGCAGCCAGCTGAAAGAAGTTCAGTCCGAGCAAAAACTGGCGGCCTCAGGCCAGGTCGATGCGGCGACTGCCGCGCAGCAGGGCAACATCGCTGGCGCGGACATCCTGATCATCGCCGCGGTCACCGGCTGGGAGCCGAATACCAGCGGCGGTTCCGCCAGTGGGGGTGGCGGCCTGTTGGGCAAGGCCGGTGCCGTGTTCGGCGGTCTCTCCGGGGCGATGAATAAATCCGCCATGGCGATGGATATCCGCCTGATTGATGCGAACACCGGCGAAGTGGTCGCGGCTACCAATATCGACGCCGAGGCAAAAGACATGAATCTCGGTGCCGCCCTGGGCGCCATCGGTGGTGGCGCCTTTGGCGGGGGCGCCCTGTCGTCCTATTCCAATACGCCGATGGAAAAGGTCATTCGTGAGTGTATCTACGAATCGACCAAGTACGTCGCAAAGAGTACGCCGAAACGATACTTCCAGGAAAATTGATCCTGGCTATGTGCCACGGTCGTAATGCTAATCGACACGGAACCCAATGGGTGAAGTCCACTTGACGGGGCAATATGCCGGGAACTGACAGAATAAATGGTGGTCACCCATTAGCCGCTTGATCAACTGGCACTACCGTCTCCCGAAGCCCGATTGCTCCTTTCAAAGCAGCCCGATAAGCCTTGGAGCTGTCGAACACGCACCCGGGTTCTCGTCGTTTAGAGTCGCGGTCAGAAAGACTGATCCGCGCCAGTCATCCATCAGGATCAAGGCATCGGGGCCCGCTTCGCAGTGAAGCTCGGCACCCAGCCCCTGGCGCCGTTAGCAGCGCCCCAGAAAACCGTTGGTACCCTATCCTGTCCAAGTGATGCGATTCCACTCGACCGTTGACAGATTTCGTGGCTGCCTGCTTTGATAATTGGGGTCAGAGTGACTCCGACCCCAATTACCTCTGTGCAGCGGGCTCTTATTGCTCCACTCCCCGCACCGACACCGAATGTAACCCGAACTCACCGCCCTCGTTGATCAGCACCAGGCCGTCGAACGGATCGCGAAAGCCGCGGTCCACGGTGCGCATAATTTCCTGGCCGTCCAGGCGCACGACCATTTCGCCGTTGCGGTCCCGGCTCCACTCCAGGGTATGGGTGCGCCCGTCGGCCAGATTCGGCACTGAGTCGGCAGAGTCGATCACGGAGGTACCCCGCGAATAGATCCGCAGCATTTCCAATGAGGCATCGCCGCCGCCTTCTGCGGCCAGATAGCTGAGGCGATAGCCCAGCTCCGCATCCGCCTGGTAGGGCCCCAGCTGCAGGCGTTGGGCTGTGCCGCCCGGCGCCTGGGCGCTCAGCTGCGTGCTCAATGCGAAGGCATTGGTGATCGTCACGGGCGCGGTGATCACCGCCCGTGGGGTGCCTACGGCGGCGCCGGGCTGCTGCTGCGCCTCTTCGCGGCCCCCGTTCAGTGCCTCCTCGAGGATCTCACCGAAGACGCGCGAGGCTGTATCGCCTTCACTGCCATTGCGTTGTGGCTCGCTCGGGGCCGGTGCCACCTCCACTCGGCTCTTCAGGGTGCCCGCCTCGACCCAGAACTCCCCCGCCGTCACCGTCCATGAAGGCGAGCGGGTGTAGTCGCCGTCGTCGAAGTCATCGGCGAACAGCTGCACCTGCCATGGGCGATCGAAGCGTGCCACCAGTTCCCGCAAATCGCGCAGGAACGGGCGATCGGCGCTGCGTTGTTCCTCGCCGCGCTCGATCAAGGCATTCAACTCTTCGATTAGCGCCTGGGGATCCGGCTCAGCGCTCTGCGCCCGAGCTGCAATGGCGGGGGCGAGGGTCAGGGCGGCGACGAAGGCGAGGGCGCGTTTGGCAGTCATCGCGGTGAGTCTCCTGGCTGGGGGTCGTTAAATTCAGTGTGGCACAGCCAGCCGGGGTTGACCCCAATGACCCAATACGTGGGTGCCGACGGCGCACCGAGCAGCCGTTCAGCCGGTCTGTATCGCCGCCTGCCGTTCCAGTTCCACTTTCAGGTCCGGCGGCAAATCCATTTGTCGCGCCAGTTCGTCCAGGTAGGCACGCTCCATGAAGTTTTGCTCGTCCACCATGAGCAGGCTGGCCAGATACATCTCCGCCCCCATCTCCGGTGTCTCCGCGGCGCGGGCCACGTCGGCCGGGTCCAGCGATTTGTGCAGTTCCTGATCGAACCAGCGCCGGAGTTCCGGATCATGGGTCAACTTGGCGATTTCGCCGTCGATGAGTTGGCGTTCGCGCTCGTCGATGTGGCCGTCCGCCTTGGCCGCCGCGATCAGTGCGCGCAATACGGCGCCGCTGTGCCGCTCGGCCTCGGGCTCCGGAACCCGGTCCACGGTCCTCGGTTCAGGTTGGGCGGAGGCGGCCTGCCCCTGCTGCCAGGTCTGGTATGCCTTGTACGCCACCACACCCAGTGCGCCCAAGCCGCCGTAGGTGATCGCTTTACCGCCAAGCTTGCGTACCTTCTTGTTGCCGAGTAGCAGCCCGATGGCCCCGGCGCCGAGCGCACCACCTCCCATGCCGGCCATGAGATTGTCGAGAGTCGAACCACTCGAAGAGGAAGTGTCGCTCCTTTCGCCCTTGGTGCCTTGTAATAGATCGGAGCCCGATTTGAGCAGTTGATCGAGCAGTCCCTTGGTATCCATTACCGTTCCTCCCTAGCCGATCTACGGAGACCGTAGCGCAATTAGGTGGAGCCGGAACCCGAATTTACGGGTTGAGTAAATGGGGTCAAGTGAAGTAAATGGGGAATACGTTATTCGGACCCCTTGGACTTCAATTACCTTGGGGTTGCGGCCGCCAGGGATCGCATGGTGAAAGGGAGAGGACGACGGAAGCGGATTACGATCTCGGCAAAGTTTGGATCAGAAAGTGTATCCGGGTCACCTCGGAGGACCAGGGTAGGGGGGATCAATAGCCCTGACTTCGTTGTAGATTGATGGCTATGGATGGCCGGGATAGAAAAGAACGGCGCTCTCCGCTCTGGCTTTCTTTGTCCACAGGTCCAATCTTAGGGATGACCCTGTCGGAGGGCATAAAGCGATGGACACTGACGTCGATTTTGCCCAGGGATACACGGTTTCATACCCCCCGCCTGCTGCCCGGCTGAACCTCCTCTCAGGAGGCCGGAATTCCATACAGAGTGAAATAGCGCCCCACCATGGCATCAAACGAGAATTCGTCAATCGCCTTGCGGGCCGCACGGTCCCCGTAGGCAGCCCGCAGGTCGGGATGATCGACAAGCTGTTTCAGGGCATCCGCCAGCTTGGCCCCGTCGCCGACCGGCACCAACCTCCCGCTGACCCCCTCTTCTACCAAATCCGGATTTCCCCCCACCGCCGTGGCAACCACCGGCAACCCCGCCGCCATCGCCTCCAGCAGACTGCATGAAAGCCCCTCCGTTTCGGACGCAAGCACGAACAGGTCGCTGGCGGCGAGCAGGTCCGGAATATCGCCGCGATTGCCGAGAAAGTGGACCCGATCCACCACACCGAGCGCGACCGCCCACGCCTGCAACTCCGCCCGCAGCGGCCCTTCGCCCGCGAGCAACAGGCGTGTCCGTGGAAGCGGGCGCAATTCGGAGAAGGCCCTCAGCAGCAGGCCGTGGGCCTTCAGGGGGACCAGCCGGGCGACACAGGTGATCACGACCTCCCCCGGATCCACACCCAGTTCGCGGCGCACCCGATCACTGTCAGCGGCAACCGACAGCCGCGTGCCGTTGCGGATCGTGACTAGCCTCCGGCCGATTCGAACGCGCTGCCGTAACGCCGCCTCGACCTGGCGCGAGACCGCCACCAGACGAGTTCCGCCAAGAGCGGCCAGTTGCAGCAGGCGTGCGTAGCGGGGGTGCTCGACGAGGGTATAGGTATCGTGCAGCGTCCCAATATGCCGGATCCCGGTCAACCGGGCCGCCGGTGCCGCCGCCACTGTCGCGCCGACCAGGTGCGAGTGGATCACGTCCACCCGCTGGCGGTGCAGAAACCGGGCGAACCGCCAAGTGAACCGTGGCAGCGTACGCATCGATTTGTACAGGGGATGATCGCCGATAACTTGATGCGGAATGCTGTGTTCACGGCAACGGGACTCCAGATGATGGTTGCCGAAATGCAGCAGCAGCGGCTCGTGCCCCCGTTCAGCGATGGCCGTGCAGAACTCCAGTGCCAGTTTTTCGGCGCCGCCGTTGCTGAAGGTGTCGATGAACTGGGCTACACGCACTCACGCCTCCTCCACCCGCCGACCCTCCCGCAGGCAGCCGTCGTAGAGTTCACAATAGCTCTGGGCCATCGCCGCCGATGAGAAGCCCTCCCGCACCCGCGCTCGACCGGCGTTGCCGGTATTCCGCAGGGTTTGTGGACTGGCGAGCAGCGCCTCCATCGCGGCGGACAGCGCCGCCACGTCGCCGGGAGGAACGGTGATCCCGGAGCGTCCCTCCTCAATCACCGAGCCGACGTCCCCGACGCGGCTGGCAATCACCGGAATCCCGGCGGCCATCGCCTCCAGCATCGCCATCGGCAATCCTTCGGTCAGCGAGGGCAAAAGGAACAGATCCAGGGCGGGAAGCAGGGCCGGGATATCGTCGCGCCGCCCCGCAAAGTGGACTCGATCCGCAATACCGAGATCCTCGGCCAGCGCCTGCAGCGCAGGCAACTCCGGACCGTCGCCAACCACCACCAGTCGCGTTCGCGCAAAGCGTTCCCGCAAACGGGCAAGCGCCTCCAGGGCAAAGCGATGCCCCTTCTCCGCCGTGAGGCTGCTCACCATGCCGATGATCTGCGACTCCGGCCCAAGACCGAGCCGGGTTCGCGACGCTTCCCGCTCCGGCGTCGGTGCCGCGAAACGATCGGCATCCACCCCGTTGGCGATATGCACCAGCTTGTGCGCGGGCAGGCCGAGGGTGTTCATCTCCTCCAGAATCGGTCGGGAAACGGCGACTATCCGGTCGAAGCGGCGCAACGCCTGGCGATCCAGCCAGGCGTAAAGACGCAGTGTCCGGTTGCTCCGCTTCCACAGGTGGTTGGTCGCCACCAGCGGGGTGCCGACGATGGCCAAGGCGGCATGGATGTCTTCACGATAACCGTGGGCATGGACGATATCGACACCGTCGTCGCGCACCAGGTGGGCAAGCTGCTTCAGAACCGAGAGGTCGAGCCGCGAACGACACGGCAGTGGTATTGTCCTGATACCGGCCTCCTTACTGACCGAGACAAGATCCGGGACCGGATCGCCCACGTCGTAGGGAACACAGATGATCGGCTCGTAACCGAATTCGGGCGAATGGCACGCAAGCTCCATCACCACGCTCTCGGCGCCGAGGAAACCGCCGGAACAACGCAGGTGCAGCACCTTCCCAGGCATGTAGCCTCCCGATGAAAAAATTGAAAAACGTAGGCCGACGCAGGGTCTCAGTCCCCCGCTTGCCGTGACTCCCTCTGCCACGCATGCCGGACAATCGATTTGAGATGCGGGTATCGCGGTTTCCAGCCGAGCGCCGCCTGAATGCGGGTGGAGTCGGCGACCAGGCGCGCAGGAGACACCGACGGACGGCGACCGGCAGCGGCCCGCAGGACGAGCGGAATCAAATGGGTCTCGGGGTCATGCCGTTCATCCAGCGCACCTCCCCGGTCGGCACCGGCGGCGTTGAAGTAGCGCAGGCAGATCGATTGCAGACCATAGGCCCGCTCGTAGTCCTCAAGGATCTGCTCGACGAACCACTTGGTCCGCCCATAGGGGTTGGTCGGCGCCTTGGGATGCTCTTCCGTGATCGGCACCCGTTCGGGCTCGCCGAAGATGGCGGCACTGGATGAAAAGATGCAGTGCCGGACACCGGCTGCCACCATTGCGTCGAGTACGTTCAGGATATTCGAGACGCTGTTTCGGTAGTACTCGGCGGGCTCCGGTATCGACTCGCCTACCTGAATCGATGAAGCAAAGTGCATCACGGCCGAGAACCGCCGCTGCCGAAAAAGCGTGGTCAGGGACGTCCGATCAGCGCGGTCACCCTCAACGAGCTCCGCGTCCCCCACCGCCTCCCGGTGCCCGGAGGAGAGATTGTCGAACACGGTGACCCGCATCCCCTCGGCCGCCAGCAGCTTCACCATGTGGGAACCGATATAACCGGTGCCACCTACGACCAGCACTCGCATGCTCCTCTCCTGTATGAGCACAAACGCTTTATCCAACGGGTACGCACCGGCAAAAAGTGTAGTGGAATCCCCCATGGGTTGCACTGAGGCAGCTCCGACCACCGGCATCTATCGACCCGGAACTCCACGCGCCAACCCCCTGGCAGTGCGCGGAGCTGTCCGTGTCAAACCATGCATGCTGCCCGATTCGCTGCGGTGAAGGTGGCGATCGATTTGGCGCTGACTTCGCAGTGTGCGACGGTGACCCGCTTGGGCCGCGGAATAGCCAGTACAGTCGACGAGCGCTACGGCATCAAGCGCATGGACCGCCTCATCGGTAACGCTCGTCTGCTGCGAGAAGGACTCTCGGCTGAGCGTCATGCGGTACTGCTGCTTATCAAGCTCTGGCACTGTTCGTTGCTTGGCTGCACGGCAAAGCGGCACAGGCTAAAGACCTTCAGCGCTGATATCAGGCGAATACCGTGAAATCACGTACCCTTTTGTCGAGCATCTTTCTCGGCCTGTGGGTGCGTGTGTGATCGCCGGATGACGGGCGTGTCCAACCGTTCGACACCTAATCTAAGATAGCTTACCGTGTTATCAATACCTCCCGTATCGGCCGCGCCCCCCTGCCTGCGGCGGCGCCGGTCAATCGGCAATACCGTTCGTTTGCACCGGTCCGGGCGAGGGCTGTTTGGCGGGGGCTGACTTTTCGGCGAGTTTATTATTGCGCCGTTCCTTAGAGCCGTCTATCGGAAGGAGGAACCATGAGCGAGAAGAATCCCAATAAGGGCTATGTCGCCATTCTCGGCTGGAGCCTGAATGCCATCGACGCGATCGACCGCTTCGACCGGCGCTACGTGATCGTCGCGCCGGAATGGGCCGAGGAGTATGCGAAGGAAAACGACATACCGTTTATCGCCTGGAACTTCGAACGGCTCAACGAGCGCTCGTTCGAGATCGCCGAGATCCTCAAGGAGGAGGGGGTCGATGTGGCCATCCCTCTCTACGAGGAGACCGTCGAGTGGGCGGGTGCGATCAACTCGGTGCTGCTGAAAAACCCGCGCCTGATGGGCCAGGCGCTGTTGTTTCGTGACAAGGCACTGATGAAACGCCGCGCCCAACTCGGCGGCATCCGTGTCGGTATTTTCGAGGAGGCGCATGACAAGGGCGATGTGATCCACTTTCTCAAGCGGGTCAACCAGGCACTGCTCAAACTGGACGGTGACCCCAACGACCCCATTCACCTAAAGGCGTTCGATAAAGCGGGGTGCCTCGGTCACCGCGTAATTCGGACGCCGGACGACGTCGACAACATCCCCGAAGAGGAATTTCCGGCGTTGATGGAGAGCCACCTGGACGGCTGGGAGTTTGCCGTCGAGGCCTTCATCAAAGACCGCAAGATTCATTTTCTCAACATCTCCGAATACGTGAGCCTCGGCTACTCGGTGTTCGTGCCAGCGACGCCGGACCTGGAGAAGTGGCGTCCGCAGGTGGAGCAGGAGATCGAGAAGCTGATCGAGTCCTTCGACATCGATTTCGGCTTTATACACCCGGAATACTTCGTTACCAGCGACGGCCGCATGTACTTCGGCGAGGTGGCCTATCGGCCGCCCGGGTTCAACGCCTTTGAACTGATCGAGCGGGCCTATGGCTTCAACGCCTACCAGGCGATGGTGATGATGTTCGATCCCAAGACCACCGACGAGGAGATCGAGGCGTTCTTCCCACGCGAGGTGGTCGACGCCAAGGGTCACGCTGGCTGTTTCGGCGTCTACCCGCGCCGCCGCGTGATCAATGAGCTGCGCATTCCCGAGGAGACGGCGAACCATCCCTATTTCGAGTTTCACGAGCTGCAGTCACCGATGCAGAACAAGGTGCCCAAGCGCAGCGCTTTCGGCACCCACTGGGGCCTGGTCTACTTTTTCGGGGACGACCCCTATAAAATGCGCGACCTACTGAAGGCGCAGGAAGAGCTGGACTTCTATATTTGAGCAACCGAACGATAGACACAGACAAGGAGCTGCCGGCCCCTATGGAACGAGGCGCCCTGCTTGAGGAAAAGCTGCTCTACGCCTTCGAGCGGTTGGAGGAGTCGAGGCCCTTCGCCAAGATGCGGCACCAAGGTGCGGTGCTCGAACTGGCGGAGCGTCTTCTGGTTCAGCCCGGTGGGTTGGAGCGCCTCTATCGTTTGGCGCCCCGGTTCGACGCCGCCGGCCTGTTTTCCGGCACCGACTGGGTCGAGCCGACGGCGCTCGTGCCTTCGTTGGTCCGCCGCACCCTGGAGCAGGGCGAGAAGGGGACCGTTGTCCTCGAGTGCCTCAGTGAACTGCGGCTGCTGGCGGTCTTCAAGGGAGAGGTGATCGAGCCGCCCGTTTCGCCGGAGCAGGCGCGCCACTTCCTCACCCAGGTGCTGGCGCTCAACCTGAACCGTGTTTTCGGCGCCGCCGACGAGGCGCAACGGGTCCGCCTCGGGCCGCTGGCCGGCGCCGTCGACGAGCTGTTTCGCTTTCTCCTCGAGCATATCGGCTTCGAAGATATCCTCGGGAGCCTGATCGAGGAGATCTGGCGGATCCTCGCCCAGCGTCCGATCCAGGTCGGCAACGTCAAGGCGATGGTGACGCAGATCGCCCTGGTGCTGAACCAGGGTGGCGCCGATATTGGCGAGGCGCGTCTCGGTGCCGATCGGTTGGTCAGTGCGCTGTTCGGGCCGACCCAGGGCTGCCTCGATGATCCCGGCGTAGCGGTATTCCGCGAACGCCTGGAAGCGATGGACTTTCAGGCCCTGCAGCAGGAGGCGTACGGCTTCGCCCGCGCCATGCACGATACCGGGCTGGTCTCCGACTATCACGCCGTCTATCTGCACTGGCTGGTGGAGAACGATCACGCACAGCTGATTGCCGACGCCCTCGGGCTCAGCTCCACCGGCCTGGACGCCCTGCGCAGCTATCAGCAGCTGGTCCATCGTCTGATTATCGACGCGATCCACCCGCAGACTGCGCAGGCGGTTTACGGCCTGGGGATGCTGCTCGAACGTGGCATTTTCTATGCGTCGCCGATTGCCCCCGCCCTGTGGCGGCAGATCGGCCTACGGCTTTCCCCGAATGCAGAGGCGAGCCTCAGGGCGGCGCTGGGTGACACCCTCGAGCCCCGTGTTCACCTGCTTGCCGGGGTGATCTCGCTGCTCGGACAGCCGCTCGGCGTCGGGCAGGGCAATAACCCTACCTGCCAGGCGGCCCGCGCCATCTCCATGTGGTCCTATAACGATCCGGACTACCTGCTGTACCTGGTCGCCCAGGCAGCCCACGGCGATAACATCCTGATGCACTTCGAGGGACAGCCGATTCAGTCGTCGGCCCTGCTGGCCGGGCTGTCCCGGTCGGTTCCCCTCGATACCGACCCGGTTTCCATCGTCCTGGTGCCGCATCTCGACCGTGTCTACGCCGAGATGGGGCGGCTCTGTGCCGGCCGCGACGAGGACCCCCATCGCTGGATCAACCCGGAGTTCCACGGCTGGTGGGTGGGGCGCGAGTTTCTCATCGCCGTGGACGTGGGCAGTGGGATGCTTTCGAACTACCGCCATTTCGTTCACTGCTTCTATGCCGGTTATCACCCGTACTACAACGGTAATCAGCCGGTGATTCACCCGCAGCCGGCCGGCATCGCCGTCACCGACAGCAGCGCCCGTTTCGTCGGGTGGCATGCCGTCAGTATCATCCGTGTCGCCCTCGACCAGGAGGAGGTGATGCGGGTCTACTTCTATAACCCCAACAACGACAGCGGACAGGACTGGGGCAACGGGGTGGTGGTCTCGACCCAGGGCTACGGCGAGCGCTATGGCGAGGCGTCACTGCCGTTTGACGAGTTCGCATCGCGGCTCTATATCTTTCACGACGATACGGTCGTGACCGAAGGCGAGCTGCCTGTGCCCGATGAAGAACTGGACACCGTGGAGCAGATGGCGTGCGCCAGCTGGGCGGCGGAGCGCGTTCAAGGTTAGTCCTGCATGAACATTTGGCGTCAGATCAGAATCCGCCATAATCTGGCGGAACGGTAAAGGACATAGCGCACTAACCATGCAGTTATACCATGAAGAACCACCCACGACGGAAGCGTTACAACCCTATGTGAACCGCCGCCTGCACACCCGAAGTGAGTCGGATATCGATTTTTGCATGGCCCTGCCGCCAACCGGCGCGATATACCTGACGTTTGTCTACGGTGACGAAATGACCCTGCAGTTTGGCGATGCCGATCCGGAGATGTCCCCAAGGCTGTTTGTCGGGGCCAGGTCGTCATTATATGCTCGTGTCCAGGATGCCAGGTCGGGTGGGGTTCATAGGGATTGAGTTTTCTCCCACCGGTTTTCACTTTCTTTTTCTCTGGGATTGCAGTGCGCTCACGGACCGCACTCCATTGCGTGAAATAATCCCAGCAGCCGCTGAAGTGGAGCAACGGCTGGTAAAGGCAACCGATAACACTCTGTGGTTGACCCTCTTGCAGGATTTTCTTCTGGAAAGGGTATTCAGAAGCCGAACCCACGCCGGTGGTGGATAACCCGGTGAATGATATTGAGCGTGCCCACGGCTGCATCAGTGTTGGTGACGTGGCGAGGAATTGCGGCCTGGGACCCCGACAGTTATACCGCCATTTTCTGAAAGCCGTGGGTACAGGCCCCAAGCACTTCGCCAATCTGTGCAAATCAAACGCGGGTTGTTTGCTATTGGACGGGGCAGGGCCGGGGAGCCTACGGCTCTGGCTCAGCACGCCGGCGACCAGGCTCACTTTGTCCGCGATTTCCAACGGAAGATAGGTACCAATCCACTGGACTTCCTCCACTCCGGCCATGCCTTCCTCAAAACCTACATGAACCTGCGTGGCCGGTAAGCCCCTGTCATCACACCGGACGTGTAGCACGCTTTTTCCGGAATGACCGATTTATACAATTTCTCCAGCACAATTGACGTCATCCTTTGATCAGGGAAAGTGCACTGCGTTCGAGACAAAGTGACTTATTGCCCTAGTATGACTCACGAGTGTTCAACCTCGAGATGCGCGATGAGGCCTGAATCGGGGTGCGGATCAATAAAATATAACAAGGAGCAGATTATGTTGAGAACATCCTGGCTTAGTGCGGTGTTGTTGGCGTCCCTGACTGGCTTGCTCGGTGCCTGTGGAGGCGGGGGAAGTGATGGCGACGACAATACCAGTACTACGGACGTCGACGGTACCAATACCACGAAAGCCGGCACCAGCCTGGGACCGGTGGAAAATGCCGCAGTAGTGGCGTTTAGGGCAGACGAGCTTGAAAGGGGAGAAAGCCTGAGTGACCAGAAGAGTCTGGTAATCGATGCAGCAACTACTGATGAGCAGGGGCGCACTGTTGAGGCGCTGGAAATGGGCGGCTATGGCGGCCCGGTGCTCTATGCGTTAGTAGTCGACAGTCGCAGTAGCTATTTCGACGAGGCCCATGGCACCGAACATTTTCCTGGCGCCGATTGGTTTCCGGGCTCCGAATGGTTTCCCGACGCCAACTTCTTCCCTGACGCCAACTTCTTCCCTGACTCCCACTTTTCGTCTGACCGTGATGACGGCTCTGCACAAGTAGTGATGTTCGCGTTCAGCGACTCACCAAAGGAAACCGTCGCTCTCACGCCGCTGACCACGCTGGCAACGGCAGTAGCCTTGGATAGGCTGACCTTTCCGATCGATGACGGCAGCATCATCACCCGCAGCAATCGGGCACTGGGCGAGGCGCTGGCGCCGGAGCTGGATGATATTCTCGCGTGGCCGGCACTGTTCAATAGTGACACGACGACAGGCAGCCTGAAGAATGACCAGGCGGGCTACTATGCCCTGAAACTGGCCGCACTGGCACAACTGGGCGATACCCAGACCTATCCGGCCCTGGCCATTCTCGAAACCCTTCATCGCGATCTCGAAGACGGAACTTTCGGCAATGATGGAGGCAACTTTTACAAAGACTTCGCGTATTTCGCAAGCCTGATGGATACGGCGATGACGCAACTCGCCAAAGAGTACGGTACCGGGGAGCTACAGGATGCGGTGGCGACATTCCCGACCATGAGTGCGGTGCCAAGTATCAGTACTGAGGCAGGCGAAAACACTATACGGGGTGATGTTAACGGCACTACTCACGAATTCACCGACCTGCGGATTGTAAAGTATGAGCCGGGTGAGCTGATATTTGTGATGGCCATGGCGGATGATTTCAATGACTCCGGCCTTGCCTGGGGGCTGACCATGCGCCTGAATGCGGGCACTCACAATAGTTGTGATCCCGAATACCAACAGGTAATCCTCAGCTTCAATCCTGATACCAGCAGTAACGGTTATTCCGCGCCCTCTGAAGATGGTGATGGTAGCTGTGCGTTAACCCTTACCACCATCGATGCTGACAAAGTGGCGGGCACCTTCAGCGGCACTGTTGTTGATGAAAACGACAACAGCCTTGATGTTACGAACGGCGCCTTCGACATCAACCTACCGGAGGAGGCGGTAGACCCTGCTCTGTAGGAAACTGTGGAAAAGCCCGAGTGGTTCAGGCCACCCGGGCTTTCCGGTGCCGTTTTACTTCTGAATAAAGGGGTGAGTGCCCATTGGTTCTTGATGCAGTGTTTCTCCTTGGCATCGTGTCCTATCCTGGGTAAACGGGGTTTGCGCCAAGCAAGCAGTAGAAGGAGGAAGCCGACGATATGCCTTCATGAGCGGAAACCTTCTTTAGCAACCCAGCGGGTGCGAATCCCGCATGGCAGAGCCTAACCAGCAGCCATAAGCGAGTCTTGCGTCGGGTTGGGGCAACCCACACGGCGAAGCGTAGATAGCGAACCTGAAAGCAGTGCTATTGAACTTCGCAATTTACATCGCAGACGCCTTTGCTTTAACCCAGGCGGGGGCCGCGTTGATGTGGCGTATCGGTTAGCCACGGGCAAGTCTGCCGAGTCGCGGGAACATGCGCAAACAGGCAAGAGGGTTGCACAGGAACTTGGGAGGGCCTGAGGTCTCCACCCGGACACTGGCACAGGGCCAGCCAGACAAAAATCAGTCCCGGCCGTCAGGATGTGATTGCCGCCTGACGGAGCGAACAGCAATCCACGGGTGGTACTACTGCCAAGCGAAGGGAGCAAAGCGAGACGGGACGGGCAGTCCCGCTCAGAATCCATTGAGCCATCTCCTGGTACACAACCGGCGCTTGCTGCCGCAGGTGTTCATTGCCAGCCAAACGATCCGTTCGTTTGATGCAATGCTTCTCTCTCACTTCCCCGGTAATACCGCGGCCGAGAGCTGTCGCAGTCACATACCGCTGGGCCAAAGCTGATCCAACGGCGACCTTTCGGACAGCATAACGAGCGGCATGCATCGTTTGACACCGGCCGGTGAGGCACGTATCAAGGACAACGGTGGCATGCATCTTCGGCTCCTTTTTCCAGGTCTTCTTGGGCTTCGCAACCGCAAGAAGATCACGTCAGGAGGTGCATATCCACCCCTCTTTTCTTTTCCAGTCAGTTAGTTACCATTACAATCGTGAGGATTCCTCAGAACTCCAACCCCAATTCGTTTTTTATGGAATCATACTACCTGCAATAATTTGTAACATTTTTTTTTAAATTTGCAGTCCATACTGAAAGTTGGGGACGATCGCGAAAAAAAGATACAGTTAGGGCTTAGCTCCTTCCGAATAACAATAAAGCAGCCCAGTTCAGAGCTGTAACACCCGGGAAAACAGGAGTGAGGGGGGGTAATGACGTCCGTATACCGGCGATTGCAGTTACGGCATTGGACCATGACCCTGTTCATCGCGTGGAGCGTCGCCGTCTGGCTGCTTTTCGCGTGGAACCTGCGTCAAATCAACGGACATGTCCACGATCAGGCCTACCGCGAGATCCAGACGGCCTTTGCTAAAGGCGAAACGCTCTCCCATTGGGCTATTGCCCAGGGCGGCATTTACATCGAGGTGGATAAAGAGACCCGGCCCGACCCTTACCTGGCAAAGCTCTCCGACCGGGATATCACTACGCCGGATGGCCGCATTCTGACCCTGGTCAACCCAGCAACCTTGCTGAAGAAGTACTATAAGACCGGCGACCCACGGGAAGTCCACGGGCGCCTGACGAGCCTAGCTCCCCTCAACCGGGCTAACCGCCCCGACCCTTGGGAAAAGAAGGCACTTCTCGAACTCGCAAAGAGCCGAGCAGACGAGGTTTCCAAGACACTTCAGACCGACTCGGGCCCGATACTCCGAGTCATGAAGGCCCGGTGGGCCGAACCCTCCTGTCTGAAATGCCATGCAGAACAGGGCGTCAAGCCCGGGGATTTAATTGGGGGCGTAAGCCTCTCTGTGCCATTTGACCAGGCCTTCGCAGAAGCCGAACACGCCACCCTGGGAATCGGCTATGGCCTGCTTTGGCTGTTCGGTCTCGCCGGGATCCAGTATGGAGGTCGCCAGCTGGGGGTACGGATACGCGAGCGCGATGTGGCTTACAAAGAGTTGGAGGCGCAGGACGATCGAATCAAGGCAATCGTCCAGGGTTCACTCGATGCCATCGTCACATTCGATCAGGAACGTCGCATCACCGGCTGGAACCCCGGAGCCGAGACGCTGTTTGGCTGGAAGGAGGAGGACATTATCGGCCAAGAGCTGGATAGCATTCTCGGACGGGAGGGGCATCCCGACACCCACCGCCTTTTACCGGAAGGTTTTTCGAAAAAACATGTCGAGGCCACGGCTACCCACCGCGAAGGCCGGCGGTTCCCGGTGGAGCTCTCCATCTCTCCCCTCGACTCGGAAATCGGCTCCCACGCGGCCTTCATTCGCGATATCACTGCACGAAAGGCGGCTGCGGAAAAGATCGAGCGGGATTACACCTCGCAGCAGATCATCGCACGTTTGCTCGAACTGTCTATGGAACCGCTCGACTTCCCCCGCAAGCTCGACCGAAGCCTCGACATCATCCTGTCTACGCCCTGGCTGTCTCTACAATCGAAAGGGGGCATATTCCTGGCCTCCAAAGATGACGAACTGGAACTGGTATCGCATCGAGGCCTCTTGGAGTCGGTAACCTCCGGCTGCGGCCGGATTGCTTTCGGGCATTGCCTCTGTGGTCGTACCGCAGAGGCTCGTAAAGTCGTGTTTGCCGATTGCATTGACCACCGGCACGACAACTTCTTCCCCGGCATGCAACCCCATGGGCACTACTGCCTTCCGATACTGTCCGGCGACTCGCTCTTGGGTGTCCTGACGCTCTACGTCGACCACGGCCACACCCGAAGTCCGGAAGAGGAGCGCTTTCTGAAGGCTATCGCACACACTCTGGGCGGGATCATTCAGCGCTACAGCACCGAAGAGCAGCTACGTCGGGCAGCGTTCTACGACGACTTGACGCAATTGCCCAACCGGGCGCTGTTCATGGACCGGCTGGCCCAAGCCATCGGACGCCATTCTAGAGGCAAACCATTCGCAGTACTCTATTTCGACCTGGAACGCTTCAAGAATATCAATGACAGTCTCGGTCACACCGCAGGCGATGAGGTCCTCAGGTCGGTGGCAGAACGCCTTTCCGAATGCGTTCGGCCCGGCGATACCGTCTCACGGCTGGGGGGCGATGAATTCACAGTGTTGCTCGAGGCGCTCGGGAGCGCGGAGGGTGCTTTCGCTATTGCTAACCGGATACACCAGGCCCTGGCCAAGCCTTTTTTGGTTAGAGGCCATGAGGTGTTTACAACAGCTAGTATCGGCGTCGCCCTGGCTCATGAGGAGCATCGGGACGTCTCAGACCTGCTGCGAGAGGCCGATACAGCCATGTATCAAGCCAAACAGTTCGGTTCGGGTCAGACAGCTATTTTCGACGAGACCATGCATGGGCGGGCCCTGGCGAGACTCACTCTCGAAAGCGAATTGCGCCGAGCCGCTGAACGGAGTGAATTCGAAGTCTATTTCCAGCCCATTCTGGCGACCCAGGATGAGAGACTCCAGGGGTTCGAGGCGCTGATACGCTGGCGCCATCCCGAACGCGGGCTGGTGTCGCCTGCGGAATTTATCCCTGTGGCCGAAGAGACCGGGCTGATTCACGACATTGGCCGGCACGTTCTTGAGCAGGCATGTCGCCAGGCGGCACAGTGGCGTAAGCGATCGCCCCACCGCTCTAAACCCTACGTCAGCGTCAACCTCTCAGCCGTACAATTCGCACAGATGGATCTGCTGGAGCAGGTGGAAGGGGCGCTCCGTAGAGCCGGGTTGCCGGGGAACTGTCTGGCCCTGGAGATTACGGAAAGCGTCCTCATGGAAGGTTCGCACCACGTGCGGAAAACATTGGAGGCTCTTCGCAAGCTCGGCGTCCGCCTCTACATCGATGACTTTGGAACCGGTTACTCTTCATTGAGCTATCTGCATGAGTTCCCATTCGACGCCTTGAAGATCGATCGCCGATTCACCAGCAACCTGCTTCAGGGTGACGAACACCGGGGCATCGTCGAGGCCGTCCTTGCCATCGCACGGCACCTGCGCATGACCGTGATCGCAGAAGGGGTGGAGGAGATTGAGCAGTTGCAACTCCTCCGCCGTTTTGGCTGCGAATATGTCCAGGGCTTTTACTTTTCGCGGCCGATTCCTTCGGAGCAGACGGCTGAATGGCTCGAGAGGACAAGTTGCCAGCCACACCCGTTTAGAAGTCATCCGGCTGCACGCTGAACCTGAATCCGAGTTCGGCCGTTATCGAACCAACAGCAGCAGGCCTTTCCGATTGTTCGTCTGTTTCTGCTCGCTGCTTCTCGTTTGCCCCGTCTACTAACGGCCAAAATGGGTCCGCAAACCCCGACCAGGAGAGCGCCATGCCTTGGGTAACACCACACCTATGTTCTCTCTGTGGTCTTGATTATCCATGATCGGTTCAGTCGCCGTGGAGACATCTGTTTCGGTGTGAAAGCTGTGGAATCAGAACGAGATGAATCTGTTGAGCTCCAAAGGTCGCGATCGACTGAGGCCCAGTCGGAGGTAGGATGGACAACGGATTCGTAACGGCCTGCGCCGTGTTGGCGCAGACCGCTTCGATAATCGGCTACTGCTGATCTTTTGTCTCTGCCTCAAAAGCGCTGAACTCAGCAGGGTCGAGCCGGTCGTTGTCATCGAGGTCGAATTGCTCCCAGGCGTCGCTCAGGCGCTGGTTGTCCTCTGCCTCTTGGCGGCTAATGTCACCACTGTCGTCCTTGTCCAACTCTGAGAAGGTGGCGATTTCGGCACCTTCCATTTCTCCCTGGCGAAGCTGTTCGAGCTCTGCGACGGAGATTGCACGCTCATCACTGTCGCGCGCTTGGCGGACGGGAGGCGGATCGAAAAGCAGTGCAGTGGTGTATTCCGGTTTTTCTCCCTGCATCAACTCCTTTATGGTTTCTGCGTAGAATTCGCGTGCCTCCTCGACGCTCCTTTCGCCCTTGACCACATCGTCGGCGAGATTGATCGCAAGATAATTCGCCGCCTCCTTGTCGCAGCGCGCAGAGAGCTCGCCCTTGGTACGTTCGGCGATCACGCTGCCGTCGTACTCCGCCAGGTCGTCAAACTTGTCAGGTGGAACCTCATAGCTGACGAACTGCTCAAGCACGTCTTTATGAGGTACCGGGAAGTCGTGGTCGATTTCTTCCTTGTAGACGATGGTCCTTAGCCACGGCCCGTTGTTGTGCCAGACGAGCATTGTCGGCGTCGCCTCATCCGGCTGGCCGTATTTCTCGGTCATGGTATTGGCTGCCTCTTTCGAGACATCCGGCCAATCGTTGATGAGTTGCTGGGTATCATCGGGGGTTACGCCCTGGGCGGCTTCCCTTTGCGTTTCGTTTTCCTCTTGAGCGATCAGGCCCATCGAAATACCCAGAGCCGCCACGAGTGTGATTATCGCGCTTGTTTTCATGCTGACCTCCTTGTCAGTCCGTCTTTCCCTTCCGGGTTTCTCTGCATCCGCGGTCTACACGGGAAGAGTGTTCCCCAATTAATAGCGGCTCCCCTGATGGGTTTCCAGGTGATAAAATGGCGTCGAAGAGGATATGCGGGCTTATCAGTTGGTTCATGCAGGAGATATAGTGTAAATACCCAGCCGGTCTCACAGGCGCTATCGGCAGGGTACCGACCTGTTCGGCTATCTGATGAACCGCGTTAACTTCCCCTGGGCTGCGGTCAATAACCACAAGGTCACCTTGAGCTTCCGCCCGGCCACCGCGGCCGATGAAGAGGCCCTGGCCAGCCTGATGCCAGAGGGGGAGATCACCGATATCAGCCAACTCCCCCAATCCATCCCCAGCTATCTCATCGAAGTGGTGCCGGAGATCAGGGTGGACGGTGAGCTCAAGCTGACCGGCAACGCCATGAGTTTGGGCGAAGACCTGGATTTCGCCTTCGAGGTGACCGACCCTGTTTCGGGACCAAGAGCTACCGCTCTCCCATCGTCGCCGGCTCCTATCTCTCCATCGCCGTGGCCGGCGGCAGCGTCTCGCCGAAGGCCCTTACCGATGTGCAGGCCAGACTGGAGAGCACCAAAACCACGCTTGAAAGCCAGGACCAGGCGATCATTGCCGGCCTCACCCGCGAAGAGATCCTGGGCGACATGTTCCATGCCGGTACCCTCGGATATTTTGCCGAGTACAGCGCCCTTGCCCACATGATGGGGCTCGCACAAGGCAACCACACGCAACCGGCGACCTCGGTAGGGACCTACGGCTACGTCCCGCGTGCAAACTACCTGTTCGGCTTCCCGCGTTCCATTGAACCGGGCGGTGTGGGTTGCTCTTAGCGTCGCAGTACTTACCTCAACGATAAAAACACTGGATAATTAGTAACTATATGGCTATGAATTTATTTCTTCGAAATCATTTTTTGGCCTACAGAGATTGGGGCTTAAGCGCTGCGGCTGGAGACCGAGTTGTGAATTGTGAAGGCTATGTTCGGTTGTAGGTTGGCCGTTCCGGCCCCATTGTTAGCGGTAGCTTGGTTTTTACTCTACGTATTAGCAATAGGAAGTGTTCTGGTACTACTGGCATGGATGCAAAATGCTTTTGTGGAGAGTTCTTCGTCTGTTACGTTATCTGATGCGCCGGATATTCTAGATACGATATCGATCTTAACTCTGTTTGTTCTTGTTGCTTTCTTTTGGCGTTCCGCCCTCTGCCTAAACTCTGATGTCAGCAGGGCAATAAGGAAGCGGGGTGGCTCGTTTCGCATCTCTGGCAAAAAAGGTGCGGGACAGGTATTAGGGGTGGATATAGAAATCGAATTTGACAGGCCGTTTTTAGATTACTGGCCGCACCCGCGGGGTACACATAAGGAAATTGTTTGTGACGAGGAGGTGAGTATACGTGTTGGAGCATATAATCCCAGATACATGAAGAAGATGAGTGCTATTAAGTTTGGTTCCAAGTGTCATGCGGGCGAGAATGTAAGGGTATGCTCGGGAAAGAATATTTCAGATGGTTATGATGGTGTGTGGAGAGAGAGAGGGAAGGAGTTGAATCAACTGTTTGGAGACGGTTTGGGGGATTGGGAGATTGAAATAGCTGATGAACGTATGGAAATGAAAATTAAGAGTGGCTCGTGGGACGGAGTTGCCTTTATTAACAAAATAGATTGCGGAGTCGACAAAATCCTGGCTACATGTAAAGAATATGAGATTGCGCATCGGAAATAGGCTGCGTACAGTTATTCGGTTCGTTAGAGCGGTGGTTGAGTTCCATCAGAATCTCCGATATAGATATATAGCTCGCAGGTGGATTGTCACCGTCGGTGCTACTCGGTAGCGTTCTTCTTCTATTCCCCGATTCTTTCCTCTCGCTTCGCTACCGGAATAGCCAGCGACGTCGCTGAGGCGGCAAGCGGTAATTCAATTCGTACAGCTCGGCCTCCCGGCTGAGCGCTAACAGGTGATCGTCGCTGGTCCCGATCTCGTCGATTAGCCCCAGCTCTTCGGCACGGCTGCCGTACCAGTATTCTCCGGTGGCGACTCGCTGGAGGTCCAGCCTGGGACGGTATCGGATCAGGAACGACTGGAAGAGTTCGAAAGTCTCATCCACTTGGCTCTGGAGCTTGCGGCGGTCTTCGTCACTGGTTTCGCCGAAGAGTGTGACGGTGCGTTTGTAGGCGCCGGCCTGGAACTGCTCGAAGTCTATGTTGTGCTGCTTTAGCAGGCGATGGAAATTGGGTAGCTGCGCCACCACCCCAATCGAGCCGACGATGGCGAACGGCGCGGCGACAGGGTGATCGGCCACGGCGGCCATCATGTAACCGCCGGAGGCGGCCACCCGGTCCACACAAACCGTGAGCGGCAGACCGTTGTCCCGCAGGCGGGTCAGCTGGGAGGCCGCGAGCCCGTAGGAGGCGACGACACCGCCAAGGCTTTCCAGGCAGACCACTACGCTATCCCCCTCCTGCCGGGTGGAGAGGATGGCGGTCACCTCTTCGCGTAGGCTCCTGACGGCGCTGGCTCGTAGATCCCCAGTGAAGCGGATCACGAAAACCCGTCGTGCCTTTCTCTCCTGACGTCCACGGTGGGGCAGCAGCCGTTTCAGTTCTCTTTTTGGAAGACTGGCGGCCTCGATTCGGGTTGCGAGTTGGCGGTATCGGGGGTTCAGATGCCGTATCTGCAGCCTCGCCCCATCTTCTCGGGATTGCCGCAACGCCCGAGCAGTCAGCACCACAAGGGCGAACACGGCCGCAACTATAGTGATCGTTTCTGCTACAAAGAGCAGATATTCTCCCAGGTAAGCCAATTGCCCGCTCCTTGTTCACTCCTGTCGTAAACTCTAGCCGCCAACCGGGTGAAGAATCAGGACGGTTGGTGACAAGTGTGAGTCATTTGCGGGTAATGGTCTCAGGTATACTGGAGGCAAGGCGGGCCGAATGCCGGCACCGCTCGGATGCTGCTGGCGGCGAATATCAGGCGTTATCCACGGCCTTTTGGATTAGCGGAACCAGGGGCTCGGGCAGTTTGATGCCGCCCGAAAGGGCGAATTGATGCGCCCGGTCCGACATCTTCTTCCAGGTTTTTTGGATGATGTCGATCCATTTGGCCTCGTCATACTCGGGGTGCTTGGCCGCGAAATCCAGCATGTAGTGCTCGATGAATACCAGCCCGGCTACGTCCTCCAGCAATTGGGTATCGGGATTGAGCTTGAGTGCCCGCTTCCCGACAGCCTGCTTCACCCGCTCGATGACATCCTCGCCGTAACCGGCCCGCCGCAGCAGTTCGCCCGCGGTATCTGCGTGAAATTTGTACAACCCCGTCCGCCACTGGTGATAGCCCTGGCGATTCATCGGATAGGCACTGCGCGGTGTTTTCCAGCGCTGGACATGCTGCGCCCGTACGGCCAACTGCTGCGCCTCGTCGGCATCGGGTGTATAGCGTTGGAGCATGTCAGCCATGCGATGGGAGTAAAGGAGTTCCTTCGGCCACTCCTCCCCGGCGACGGTTTCCTTGTTGGGATCTTCGGCATTGGCGGCATCGATGAGGGCAACGGCCTCGGCGAAGGGATGCGACTGTGACGACATACGATATCTCCGATCGGAAAAATAGTTACAAAACGGGGAGCGGTTCGGGGTCAGATCCCGGATTGTAGCTCGGTGTCCCAGAGGTAATCAAGAACGTGTCTAAAGACGAAATGAGGTCGTGAGAGCGCGCGAATTTGCTGCTACCGTCTAAAAATGGCTAGGACGATGCCTGTTTGCTGCAGCTTCCCGGTATGTCGGGCCGTGCACTGGTTAGAGGCACGGAATGGGAAATCTTCGCTCACTACTGGGCACATCGATAAATTCGTCATTCCCGCGAAAGCAGGAATCCAGCCGTTTGATTTTTACTGGGCTTCCGCTTTCGCGGGAGTGGCGAAAAATGAATTTTCAGAGGTTCCCTACTGGAAAGGAGGGGAAAGGTGATTTACTGGATGCCGAGGTTTGGGGGTAATGCATTGGTGGGTGTCAGGCGATTGATCGACGGAAAGCGAGTGCGTGCGCCGGTGCTGCTACTGTTAGCAGGTACGCTGTTGCCGACAGCGGCGGTTGCCGAACCGGATAGCGAACCCGAGCACGAGTCTGCGATCACGCGACGGCTCGAGTTGGAGTCGCGGCTCAACGACAATCCGTTTTCCATCACCCCTTACAAGCCGACTTACCTTCTTCCACTGGCCTACAGCTCGGACCGGCCCGTGAACGCCGAAGGCGATGAACTGGACCAAGTGGAGATGAAGTTCCAGGTGAGCCTCAAGGTGCCGATTACCAACAACCTGCTCGGCACTGGCACCCAATTCGCCTTCGGGTACACCCAGGTAGCCTATTGGCAGGCCTACAACAGCAACTATTCGTCTCCGTTCCGGGAGACCAACTACGAGCCTGAGTTGATGCTCATCCACCCGCATCGCGTCAGCTTGGGGGGAATTACCAGCCGAGTTTTTCGGCTCGGTGTCAGCCATCAGTCCAATGGCCGTTCTGGTCGGGAGTCGCGCAGTTGGAACCGGGTTTACGCCGATTTCATGATGGAGTCGGGCGATTGGTATTTGAGCCTGAAGCCATGG
This sequence comes from Thiohalomonas denitrificans, assembly GCF_900102855.1. Classification (NCBI taxonomy): domain Bacteria; kingdom Pseudomonadati; phylum Pseudomonadota; class Gammaproteobacteria; order Thiohalomonadales; family Thiohalomonadaceae; genus Thiohalomonas; species Thiohalomonas denitrificans. Next base: position 54,075 of record NZ_FMWD01000010.1, on the reverse strand, counting down.
TGGCGCATACCGGAACCGGAAAAGGAGGACCCAAACGATCCCTCAGGCGACGACAACCCCGATATCCACCGATACATGGGAAACTTCGAGTTCAGCGGACTCTATTACCAAGGTACCCAGACCTACGGCTTCATGGTTCGGAACAATTTGGCGAGTAACAACCGGGGTGCACTGCAACTGGATTGGACCTTTCCAATTGGGGATCAGATGCGCGGTTATGCACAGTTGTTTACCGGCTACGGTGAAAGCCTCATTGACTATGATCACTACTCCAATCGGTTCAGCCTCGGTGTGATGCTGACCAACTGGCTTTGAGCGGGCGTTTCTTGCGCCGTCAGTCCAAAAGACTCGCCTCCAGCTCTTTTCGGGCCTCTCCATCCCGCGCCACTCGCACAAGCGCATCGCTTACCACCCGGTCGATGACTTCGTACAGCAGTGTGGTAAGCCCAACACCACCGTCGGCCTTGGCGATGCGGTAATGGGGTCGGTCATCGAAACTGACGGCAAGTTGGCCGCCGGGGCCAAGGGTCGGTGCGTGGGTGATCTGCGCCGCCCCGTCCTGTAGCACAACGCTTTCGATGACGAACTGCTTATCGAGGTCGAACAGGCTCTCCCGAGTATCGAACTCCGCCAGGCGGGTGAGAATAATGCCGGCATTGCTGACCAGTTCCCGGCGTTCCACGTTGAGTGACAAGCCATGTAGCCTGACCTCGGAAATCACCATCGGGTTTTCTCTCACAAAGACGGGGGTGAAACGCACGTCGATGCGGCGGATAGCCATGAATCCGGGGGCTTCGAAGCCGGGTGGGTTGGCCATCTCGACGCCGACGAGATGGAGCACAGCGGGAGCCGAGGTGAGCAGCGGCCAGGGCTGGTATTCCAGCTCGATGTGGTCGATGTCGAGGACGACACCCAATGCATATTCGCCGGCCTTTGTCAGCCAGAGCTTTGCTGCCGGCAGCGCAAGGAAATAGAGAGCGATAGCCAGCAGCACCGAAGGCAAGGCCAACCACGTTACGGTTCGTTGCATGAGCTTGGTTATGGGATGTTTTATTCGATTTCAATGTTAGCCGAGCCCGGGTCGTTCGGACGCAGGAAATCGAGAAAACGTGATTCGGCCCACACAAGCCGCTACAGGAAGTGATTGTCTCTTTAGCTATCTCGTGGATTCCGTCGCAGACCGACGGTACCGTTGATTACAGAATGCTGAAGGTGGGGAACGACAAGATCGACCGGGAGGCGGATTTCCGGCTTGGGAGATACGTTCAGTGCAGTGGGAGCTTGCACTACTCGCCGGGCGACGCGCTCGCCCGGCGGTATATGCTCACCTTTTCTTTTTTGGCTTCCAGTGAGCCGATCGTCATGCGTTTCGTAGTGCCTGGGCCCACTCCTTCATCGCATCGTTGGCCACCGGCATCGGTGCCTCCATGAAGTTGACGACGAACTTGTCCGCAAGTTCGGTGACTCCGATGGAGCGGGGGCGCACGGCGGTAACGCCCGGTGACAGGAGATTGGGGCCGAAGCAGAATACGAGGATTTTGGCGGCACGGATTTCCGCGGCGATTTCCCCATCCGGCAGGGCGCTGGTGTGGGCGTGGTGATCGAACACCGCGATATACTGCGAGATGGGATGCGCTTCTACACGTTCCTTGAGAAAAGCGATGATGGCGTCGACGTTTTCGCACGTCGTCTCCGACTTGTCGAGCTCAAGGCTGTGGATGGGGTATTTATCAAGCAGCATGCTCTGTTTCATAGCTATTTGTTCCGCTGAAATGAATGAAGAAAATCCGGCTCCGAACACTGGCCGACCGGGCGCCTCGCAAACCAGTGCGAGGCCGCGTTCGGGCGCTGGCAATCGCTCCGGAAGGCGTACCGCCAGGGAAGACTGCGAACGTGTCTGGATACTCTTGCGAGTAGTACGCAAGGGCTGTAGCAAAAATGGTCTGACGTAGCAGTAATCCGTCAGGATGTCTGCACACACCCGACTTCCGGCACTGCGTTGTCCCCCCAGTGGCACACGGTGTCGCGTCCTTCGATAACCGAAACGGACCGATGATGCCCGGAGTGCATTGTCATGTCGCAGACGGCGCTCTCCCGGCCGCGACTGCCGCTATTTTTCCGTGAATTCCGCGACAGTATAACAGCTGCAAATATCGGGAATGACAGGGGCGGTCTACCGGTCTTCATCGATGCCACCGTCCGCCATCAAAGTGACGGCAGATCTGCTTGCAGCCCGGTAAGCGCTCACGTAATGTTAGGCAAGTCAATGATGGAACTTGCGAGGGGAGCCTTGCAGCAACTAAGGGATTTCTAATTATGACCGACGCAAAGAATTACGAAATTGTCTTCAGCGGTGAAATTCTCGAGGGCTTCGAGTCGCATAGTGTGAAGGAGCGGATCGCTTCGGTGTTCAACCTCACGGGCGACAAGCTGGACGCGCTGTTCTCCCACCCCCAGGTCGTTCTTCGTCGCAACCTCAACGCGGACAAGGCAGACGAGTATCGTGCGATGCTCGAGCGTGTGGGCCTCAAGACCAGCGTGCGGCGTTCGGCGCCGGTACCTTCCGCTTCATCAGGCGCGGGTATACCGGCTGCACCCGCTCTGCCGGAAAACGATATCGTCGCAGACCGGGAATTACGCAATGAACCTTTCAGCTTTGCCGGTACGGGCACCGAATTCTTCCGTATCTGGATCGTCAACATCGCCCTGACGATCATCACCCTCGGTATCTATTCCGCATGGGCGAAGGTACGGACTCAGCGCTATTTCTACGGCAATACCCGCCTGCACGGCAGCGGCTTCGAGTATCTTGCCGAACCGCTGCAGATCCTCAAGGGAAGGCTAATCGGCCTTGGGCTGTTTGCGGTAATCATGGTGGGGGGCGAAATTGCTCCTGTTGTAGGGGTGATTGGTTCTTTGCTGCTATTTGTATTGATGCCGTGGATTGTTGTGCAGTCGCTGCGATTTCGGGCAAGGAACAGCGCGTGGCGCAATGTCCGGTTCGGCTTCGATGGCAACGTGAGGGGGGCATTGGCTGCCTTCGTGGGCTGGCCGATGCTGGGGATGCTCACTTTTGGTCTGCTGATGCCGTTGGCATTCTACAAACAGCAGCGATTCATCGTTGACCACCACCGCTTCGGGGCGACAGCCTTTCGGCTGGAGCTCGGTCCGCGACCCTACTACAGGCTGTTTCTGACCCTTGTGGGGATTTTTTTGGCCGCGATGATCGTCTCTGTCCCGCTGGGCACCGTGACGCCCATGCTCCCGACCCTGCTGTTGCTGCCCGTATACCTGCTGCTGTTCGCCTGGTTTACGGTCAAGAGCGTCAACCTGAAATACAACAACACGCGGATCGACGATCACGGTTTTACTGCCAGCTATGCGCTCGGGTCGTACATGAAACTGGTGGCGCTCAACACGATCGGTATGGTCCTGACCCTGGGGCTGTTCTATCCCTGGGCCAGGGTGCGTACCGCCCGCTACGCTGCGGAACACATGCAGCTGGTCAGCTCCGGCGACCTGAACGGTTTCGTGGACCAGCAGAGTGAACAGGTGAGTGCCATCGGACAGGAGGTGGGTGACCTGTTCGACGTCGAACTTGGCCTGTGACGGCCGTTAGCGGCTGGTATTACCCTGCCGGCAGCTCGCGGCGCGAGCCGGCAAAGCTGCACGGCGCGGGCGGGGCCGTTTCGGTGCGGGTCGCCGGGGAGCAACGGGAGCCTCTGCTCCCCGCGGCCCGCGTGCAGGTCTCCGATCGACTCGGCAATACGACCCGGTTCCTCACCTTTCCCTCCGGGGCCAAATTCGAAACCGACGACAACGCCGCCATCGACGCATTGCTACCGAATGCAGCCGTGGCCATCCTCCATGGGCTCGAGAGCCACTGGCGGACCATTGCTCTCTCTCTGGTGATGGTGGCCGCCATGGTATTCGGGGTGGTCCGCTATGGCATTCCCGTGTTGGCAGAGAGGGTGGCCTTCGCGCTCCCGTACTCGATCAACCAAGAGATTGACCGGGGGGTCTGGGCGGTACTGGACGAACAGTTCTTTCGCCCCAGTCGCCTGCAAACGGAGACCCGCGAGCGGTTGACGGCGCGCTTTCAGGCCAGCGCTTCCCGCCTCGCACCCGATACGCCCGTGCGTATCGTGTTCCGGGATGCGGGGCACTCCATCGGTCCCAATGCCCTTGCGCTACCATCGGGCACCATCGTCTTCACCGATCAGCTGGTGGCGTTGGCCGAAACGGATGAAGAGTTACTGGGCATCTTCGTCCATGAGCTGGGCCACGTGGTGGGCAGGCATGGTCTGCGGCGGGGGCTTCAGGTCTCGGCACTCACTCTGGTGGCAGTGTCAGTTCTGGGCGATCTTTCGGCAGTGTCATCGCTGGTCGGCTCCCTGCCGTTGGTGCTGACCGAACTCGGGTACTCCCGAACCTTTGAACGTGAGGCCGATGCCTACGCCATTCGCTCCCTCGAGCGTGAGGACGTTTCCCGCGAGCACTTCGCCGCCATCCTGAACCGCCTGGAACAGCAAACTTGTCCAGAGACCAACAGTACCTGCGAGGCCGCCGAGTGGCAGGGTTATCTCTCCACTCATCCCCTGACGGACCAGCGGGTCGCCCGGATCCGGGGCGGTGAGTAGATTGAGGCAGGTAAAGGATCGGTCTGTGTTAGGAAAAGCCCGCCTGGAAGCGAGCTTTTCCGGAATCAGCGCTGACCTGTTGGGTATCCCATATCAGGCCGGGGCACCGCTGTTGCCTATGAAATCACTTCATGCTTTGTATGCTGCTCGTCCCCTTACCGGAAAGGGTGTCATCCAATCTGGAAACGAGAATCTCGATCGCATTGCCACCCATCTCAATCGCCTTGGGATGAAGCTTTGTAAAATTGGTATCGGTCACATCACTGAAATCCAGGAGAAAAATGGCTTTTTTGTCACCGGGTTCTGCCCGCTTCAGTGTCGAATCTTTCCAGATCACCTTCCCTTGTCTGTCATAGGCAATCGCCGTAACGGTAGCCTGTGGACTGTAGGCTTTGCGACCAAGGCTCAGTCCGTTGATGCTCAAGCCGGATTTGCCGGAACTGATGGAGAAACCCATGGAAACGCCAATGACACCGTCAACATTCAGGGCGGTGGCCAATTGCGCGTATTTTTTCGGTTCTGAAAGATATTTGTAGTTATCGGCGACGTTTATTTCATCGCTCATGAACAGCATCTTTAGTTTCCGTTCATCTTCCTTGATTTGCTGATAAGCCTTACTGTGCAGGACATTCTTTTCGGGAACGAGAACGAAATTCCGATCCGCATGCAGCGAAGCGATGACCTTGGGTTTCACCGCTTCAAGCAGGGGTTTGGTGTCGGCGCCGGGAATCTCATCGGTGCTCTTGAATAGCTGGGTAATGCCCTTTTCGCCGCTAAAAGTTTTTAGCGATGAAACCGAAACAACAGCAAAACGTTTTTTAGGCCCGAATGCCGTCGTTTCCACATCGGCACTGCCTGTAATCGCCATTGGCGCACAGGCACTCAACGTTACCGCTAAAACAGCAGCCAGAAAAAGGCTGCTAATCCTTGATATTTTCATCGTATCTCCTTGTAGGGCAGGACTGGCGAAAGTGCGACATCCGTCGCGACAAAAACCTTACACAATGTTAGGGAGAAAGTCTTGAGATTTTGCGTGTGCCTTTTACCGGCCTTTCAGCGACTTTTTTGCCGACCCGGATTTTGTGACACAGTTATCGCTTTGAAAAATTTAACCGGGAGTTTGGCACATGTTTCGAGTTAGCCTGAAAAGGCTACGGAGATCACAAAATGGCCATTTTGGTCCACTACAAGAACAACAGCCCGAGTGTGAAGATCCCCATGGAGTCGATGCCGTTTTGCATCGGTCGGGGGGATATGAATGAGCTGAGTGTCGATGATGACCTGGCAAGTCGTGAGCACGCCATTGTGGAAAAGGTTACCGGTCAACAGAGCGGGAGTACGGAGTACGTTCTGAGGGATTGCTCCAGCACCAACGGCACCTTCGTCAACGGTGAACGCATCAGTGCACACCTTCTGATGGAGGGTGACACGATTCGTATCGGTCGAACCTTCTTCAGGTTTTTCAAGAATGCCCAGAGCGAGCTGAATGAAACCGTCATCATGAAGCGGATTCTGCCCGGTATCTTCTACACCACGCCAAAGAAATAAACACGGGAGGGGAGGAGGGATGGGTTCGTCAAACCCAATCCCGCCGCCTTTTTCTTTTCCCACTCCATTAGCCGAATGCCGGCACCTCAAGCCTTGAGTCGGTCGTTAAGGGTGACCACTTGTGGAACTCCCTGTTGCTGCAGTCTGCCGACAAACTCGGTGCGGGTTGCGGACACGATACAGAAGATGTCCGGGCGGAAACGGGAGTAGTCCAGCAGGACGGTAGCGAGTTCCCCCTCCCGACGCGTCAACCGGAAGTCGATATTTGCCGCGAGTAGGGCCGGGATCAATCCTTTCGGGGGCAGCTCAAGCCCCGCAGCAGGGCTGACGTGGAGCACATCCAACAGCATCCTTTCGCGCCGCGCCAGCTCGACGGCGTAGTCGAATGCCTGGCGTCGGGGCGATGCGTCCAGAGCAACCACGACCCGCAATTCGCCGCGATAGCCATAGAGCTGTTCCAGCTTTTCGTGGTGCGGCCGGAGTTCGCCGTAATGGGCATGCTCGAGACCTTTGCCCATGCGCGCCAGGATCGATCGGGCCTGAATCAGAAAACGGTGCCGGCTCATCAGAACAGCCCCGCGTTGATCCAGAAATGGACCAGAATGCTGGCGCCATAACCGGCAGCGATGGCCGGCATCCATTTGAGGTGGGAGAAGAAGGTGTAGTAGCCGCGCGCCTGTCCCATCAGCGCCACCCCGGCGGCCGAGCCGATGGACAGCAGACTGCCGCCAACACCGGCGGTCAGGGTCACCAGCAGCCACTGGCCCAAGGACATGTCGGGCTCCATGCTCAGCACGGCGAACATCACCGGGATGTTGTCGACGATGGCGGATAGCACGCCGACCGCGACGTTGGCCGATGTTGCACCCCACTGCAGGTACATTACCTCGGAAGTCAGGGCGAGATAGCCGATGAAGCCGAGTCCACCCACGCACAGCACTACCCCATAGAAGAAGAACAGGGTGTCCCACTCGGCCCGGGCCACCTTGCTGAAGACATCGAACGGCACTACGTCGCCGATTTGTCCTTCATGCTCGGCATCCAGGTGTGCGGTTTTTTTCAGGAAGAAGCCGAACAGCTGGAGGTAGGCGAGGCCGGTCAGCATGCCCACCACCGGCGGCAGGTGCAGGAAGTTGTGGAAACCGACTGCGGTGGTGATGGTGAGCAGGAACAGGACGACGATCCGCTTGGCTCCGCGCTTGGTGTCGACCCGCTCGTCCGAAACGCTGGGCTGTTCGTCAGGAACGGCGAAGTGCATCAGTGCCGCCGGAACCAGAAAGTTCACCGCTGCCGGAATGAATAGTCCGAAAAACGACCAGAACTCCACGATTCCTTTCTGCCAGACCATCAGGGTAGTGATGTCGCCGAACGGACTGAAGGCACCGCCGGCGTTTGCCGCAACCACAATGTTGACGCAGGCGATGGAGACGAAACGGCCGTTGTCGCCGCCGACGGCCAGGACCACCGCGCACATCAGCAGCGCCGTAGTCAGGTTATCCGCCACCGGCGAGATGAAAAAGGAGAGAATACCGGTGAGCCAGAATAGCTGACGGAAGCTGAAACCCTTCCGGATCAACCAGGAGCGCAGGGAGTCAAATACCAGTCGCTCGTCCATGGCATTGATGTAGGTCATCGCCACCAGCAGGAACAGCATCAGTTCCGCATACTCCAGCAGGTTGTGGCGGACCGCCTGTTCCACATCCTGGCTCACGCCACCCTTTGCAACGTAAACCGCAGCGATCAGGCCCCAGATGAGGCCCGCCGCCAGGATAACGGGTTTGGATTTGCGGAGGTGGGTAAACTCCTCGGCCATCACGAAGAGATAGGCGACGGCGAATATCCCGAGAGCGACGAAGCCCACCCAGTGCTGGGTAAGGTCCAGTCGGTCGGCACCGTTTTCAGCAAACGCCAGCCCGGGGGCCAGCAGGGCCGGGAGAAGGACGCCCCCGGCCAATCTCAAAATCGCTTTCATGTTGCGCATTTCTCTCAGAAAATCAGGTTCATCATTAGCAGCATTACGACCAGGAACAGTACGGTCATGACGCCGCCTGCCCGAATGTAATCAGGCACGCGGTAGCCCCCCGGTCCCATGATCAGGGCGTTGACCTGGTGGGTCGGGATCAGGAAGGAGTTCGAGGTGGCAATGGCCACAGTAAGGGCAAACACAGCGGGATTGGCGCCGACGCCAAGCGCTATGTTCACCGCCAGCGGGACCAGCAGAACCGTGGCGCCAACGTTGGACATCACCAGGGTGAAGAAGGTGGCGAGCACGGCGATGGCAGCCTGGATAACCCAGATGGGGGCATCGCCTATCAGCACCAGGGTCTGCTCGGCAATCCACTTTGCCGTGCCCGAGGTCTCCACGGCGAGTCCGAGTGGTATGAGGCTGGCCAGCAGAAACACGGTCTTCCAACTCACCGCCTCGTAGGCCTCGTCGATGTTGAGCACGCCGGAGAGGATCATGCCGAGCGCGCCGGTCAGCAGCGCGACCGACAGGCGCAGGTCCGAGAACAGCACCAGCGCAAGGGCGACCAAGAAGAAGAGAACGGCGAAACCCACCTTTTGCGGGCGCATCTCTTCGCGCGGGTATTCGGAGGTGACTACGACGAAATTGTGGTCCTTCTCCAGACGGGCCAGGGCGTCCCAGGGGGTGTGCACCACCAGGGTGTCGCCCGGCTGCAGCGGCTTGTCACGGATGCCGTCCCCTTCCCGTAGGGTCTCGCCGCCCCGGTTCAACGCCACCATGGAGAGGCCGTAGGTCTTGCGCATCCACACGTCACGGGCGCTCTTGCCCACCAGATTGGAACCCGGCGGGATGACCAACTCGGCGATGCCGGCCGTGTTCGAGGCCAGGGAGTCGGTAAAGGTCTCCAGATCGTCGCGTTCCTCCAGCTGGAAATGCGAGGTAAATCCATGCAGATGGTCGGGGGAGGCCAGTACGCCCAGTACACTGCCCGCCTCGATGCCTACGTCGCGAGCCAGTCCGCCGGGGCCGATCCGGACATCGTTGTCGTGCTGCGCAGCGATGACGCGAATGCGAAATCGGTGCTCGATATCATCGAGCAGTTTGCCCACTAGCGGGCTACCTTGCGGCACCACCACTTCCCAAAGTTCATAATCGATGCCGTAGGTCTGGCGGAAGAAGTCCATGGTGCTGGTGGCACTGATCCCCTCGGACTTGTTGACGGGCAGCACGAAACGACCGGCAATAATGAAGTACACGATACCTGCGGCCATCAGGACGAGCCCGATCGGGGTGACGTCAAACAGGCCGAAGGTCCCCATCTGTTCTGCGGCCGGGAGCGCCTGGTTGGAGGTCAGGATCAGGTCGTTCAGCAGGATCAGTGGGCTGGAGCCGACCATCGTCACTGTGCCGCCGAGAATGGCGCAAAAGCCCATGGGCATCAGCAGGCGGGACATGGGCAGTCCGGTCCGCGCCGAGATGCGGCTGACCACCGGCAGAAACAGGGCGGCAGCCCCCACGTTCTGCATGAAGCTCGAGATGATGCCGGCGGTTCCCGAGATGATGGGAATGATGCGGGTCTCGGTGGAGCCGCCGACCTTGAGAATCACGCCGGCCACGCGGGTCATCAGCCCCGTCTTGTCCAGTCCGGCGCCAATAATCATCACGGCGATGATGGATATCACCGCGTTGCTCGAGAAGCCGTCAAAAAGCTGCTGCGTCGACACCAGCCCCTGTTCGATGCCCATCAGCGGTGCCAGCAGCGAGGTTACGCCAAGCAAGACCATGATCGTGATGGCGGCCACGTCTACCTCCACCACCTCGAAGGCAAACAGATAGATGGTGAGCAGCAGAATGGCCGTGACCCAGGCAATCTCCACGCTGGGGACGATGCTGCCGAGGCCGAGCGCGACGGCGGCGAAGACCGCTGCCGCAACTACTTTTTTCTTCGATATCCGAGACTCCGGCCCGACGGTTTTTTCCTGCTCGGCGGAATCTGCATGGGATGGAATGGTCGACATGGTAGTGCTGTTCTCCTCTCTAGTGCTGTTGGCCCTGGTGATTACGGATTCGGTGTCCCGGCGGCGATCACGACCAACGGTATGTGAGACGGCCACAGGGCCTTTTTCACCCTTCCGGTCAATAGCTCCGTTGCCGGAAATCCGGTTTCATCGGCAACCAGAAAAAGGGGCTGGACGTTGTTGCGCAGATATCCCGCGAGGGCGTTGAGCGGTTCTCCGTCGAGTGCCAGGCTGCGCCATTGAATTCCATGCGCCTGCAACTCTGCGCTGCGGCTCGGGTCCATCTCATAGATGCATTCATTGAGGGAGATGACGTCGAGTGCCGCCTCCAGCTGGCGGCAGCATTGCAGTGCGTAGTCAAAGGCGCGGGGGGATCCGGTCCCGCCCGTAGCCAGGGCGAGCCGACGCCCGCGCAGGTGCGACCGGTTAACGGCGACAGCGGCCGGTGATCGCTTTCGCGAATCGAGCACGCTTGCCTTCTGTAGAGGCGAGAGAAATTCCCCCGCCTCGGAGCAGGCCATGGCCGCCAATGCGCGCCGAAGGTCTTCCGTAATCCGTTTCATAGTGCTGAAAGTCGTGGAGTGAGCCCTGTTCGTTGCATTCCTCGTGCCAACGTACTCGTACAGCAAGTCTTTGATTTTTAGTGGGTTGCACAGATCAGCGGGGGCTCTTCATGTTGCAATTCGCAACAGCTAATGAATGGTGGCCTGCAGCACGCCCGGCTTGCCTGGATAATCGGCAGGTGTTACAAATAGCAACACCCTGTTTCACGTTGAAACGTATATGGCCAGCCTGCAAGGCAAGATTCGTCTAGGTTCCTACGCCCTCGCTGCGGTAGTGGCGGCGCTCTCCGCTGTGGTCTATCTCGACCTGCGTTTCCTTGAAGACCAGGTGGAGAGCGGGGTAGCCGTGTCGCGGTTCAGCGAACACGTATTGGAGATGCGACGTTTCGAGAAGAATTACCTGCTCTATCACAGCAGTGACGACCTTTCGGCTGCGTTCGAGCACAACCGGGCCGCCGGTGAGATCCTCGCGACTCACCATGAGCTGTTTTCCGGGCTGGCTCCCGAGCCTGAGTTGATGGCGCTGGAGCGTCGGTTGGACCGCTATCGGGCCCTGCTTGAGATCTATTCCGACGATCGCGGGGTTCAGCCGGTAGTACCGCCCATTCGTGAAGTGGGGCATGCCATATCCATCGCCGCCGATGCCATCTCGGTGCGAGAACGAGCAACGGTGCTGCAGTACCTGCGCAATTCGCGCTTCGCTGTGGTGATCTCGGTTCTGGTGGTGGGGGCCGTCGGGGTCTTGATCGGACGGCTGTTGTCGCAGGCGGTGGTCCGGTCGCTACGCCAGCTGGAGTCGAATCTGGAGCCGATCGCCCGGGGCCGTTTCCGGGCCCTCACCGCCCACTCCGATGATCGCGAGATCGTCTCGTTTACCCGGGCCTTCAACCGCATGCTGGGAGAACTGGAAACGCGACGCCGCCAGCTATTGCACTCCGAAAAGCTCGCCTCGCTGGGGGTACTGGTCTCGGGGGTGGCACATGAGCTGAACAATCCGCTCTCCAATATCTCCTCCTCCTGTCAGTTGTTGCTGGAAGAGCATGAGGATGGCGATCGGGAACTGATGCGGGAGTGGCTGGAGCAGATCGACGAACAGACGCAGCGGGCACGCGGCATCGTGCTGGCACTGCTCGATTTTTCCCGAAATCGCCCGTTCGAGACGGAGCCGGTGCTGCTGTCTCCGCTACTGGAGAAGGTTCTGTTGCTGCTGCACAAGGATTTGAAAGATGTGGTGGTGGAGACGGATGTCCCACCCGATTTTCTGATTCGGGTCGATTCGCAGCGGATACAGCAGGTTTTCATCAATCTGATCAAGAATGCCGCCGACGCCGGAGGCCCCGGTACCCGGGTGCGTATCCAAGCCGAGTTTCGCTCCGGGCAGGAGGCGGCTCCGGCGGAGGATGCCTATGTGTTCGGCAACGAGCTCTGCCCCGGTGGTGAGGAAAAGGTGGCGATCATCCGGGTCGAGGACAATGGACCGGGTGTCGGCGAGTCGATTCTGCCGAAGATATTCGACCCTTTCTTTACCACCCGGGAGGCGGGCCGCGGCATGGGGCTCGGGCTCTATATCGTCGAGGAAATTATCCGTGAACACGATGGCTGCATAGCGGTGCGCAGCCGAGTGGGGATGGGCACCACATTCAGTATCCGTTTACCGGCAGTGGAATCCAGTCAATGAATCAGTCTGACATCTCTCTGTTGATCGTCGACGACGAGCCGATTGCGGTGAAGAATCTCGCCCACGTCTTCAAGAAGGCGGGCTATGCGATTACCACCCGGCAGAGCGGCCCGGGTGGGCTTCGGGCGATCGAGGAAAGGCCTTTTGACATTGTGTTGACGGACCTGCGAATGGAGGAGGTGGATGGAATGGAGATTCTCCATCGCTGCAGGGAGCTCCACCCTGACAGCGCGGTGATCGTCATCACTGGTTATGCCACGCTCAGCTCTGCGATTACGGCGCTACGTGAGGGCGCCTTTCACTATATTGCCAAGCCCTTTCGTCTGGACGAGGTCAGGGAAGTGGTCCGGGGCGCTGTCGAGATGGTACGCCTGCGGCGTGAGAACCGGACGCTGCGGCAGCAGGTGGACAGCTATCAGGGCAAGGTCAAATTCATTACCCAGGACGCGGCGGTACAGAGGATGCTCGAGACGGCCCGCCAGGTTGCCGACAGCGGTTGCAGCGTGCTGATTACGGGCGAAAGCGGAACCGGCAAGGAGTTGCTGGCGCGCTACCTGCATGCCCACAGTGGCTGTGCCGATGCGCCGTTTGTCGCAGTAAACTGCGGGGCCTTTCAGGAGGAGCTACTGGCGAATGAACTGTTCGGCCATGAGAAGGGGGCGTTTACCGGAGCGGACACGCTCAAACGCGGCCTCATCGAGATGGCCGAGGGCGGCACCCTGCTGCTCGATGAGATTGCCGAGATGTCCCCCTCGATGCAGGTCAAGCTGTTGCGGGTGATCCAGGAGCGGGAGCTGTTTCGCCTGGGTGGGGTTCACCCGATCAAGACGGATGTTCGCTACATTGCCGCCACCAACCGCAATCTGGAGGCTGCCGTCGCAGAAGGCAGTTTTCGCCAGGACCTTTACTACCGGCTCAATGTGGTTCGGCTCGAGCTGCCGGCGCTGGCCCATCGTCTTGATGATGTGCCGCTGCTGGCGTATCACTTTCTCCAAAAGCATGCCTCCATTGCCGGCAAATCCGTTCGCGACATTACTCCGGAGGCGATGGCACTACTCACCGGCTACGGCTATCCGGGTAACATTCGGGAACTTGAAAACGCCATTGAATTCGGTGTCGCCATGACCAACGGTGAGGAGCTGAGGGCGGACCATTTGCCGGGCAACCTGCGGGAAACCCGCCTCGCGTTCTTTCGAACGCCCTCGGATCCCCCATTGACTCTGGAGGAGCGCGAGGCACAGTACATCCGCCTGGTGCTGGAGAAAACCGGTGGCAACCGGACGCAGGCCGCCCGGATCCTGGGAATCGATCGGGTTTCCCTGTGGCGCAAGATTAAGCGTCACGGGATCAACGCGGAGGAGTCTTGAGGCTCGCACCCTCTGATTGACCACCCCGGGGGCTGCGCCTGGCGCCCCGTTCATCATTATGAAGCCGCTTCGCTCGCCGGCTTCGGGTCGTCACGCATCACCAGCGTATCGACCACCGGATTGACCTCATCTGCCGGTATTGCCGCCCGACTGGCATGTTCCCGAATCGCTTCCTCGTCCGCGGCTTGATAGATACAGATGGTGCCCAATCCGCCGTTCTCTTCTTTGACCACGTAGGATCGTATCCAGCGGATACGGTCCTTCATCTCCTCTCCGACTTCCGATGAACGGTTTCCCGCTTGCTCCATCTCGTTGGGGCCCGAAGAGACGTTTCGGCGGCGAATCGCATAAAGTTGCATGTCCATAGAGGTGCTCCCTTTTGTGGACTTCCTGGCCATGAGACTAGGAAAATTGAAGGAATTTTCCTCTGGTATTTTTCCGGAAGGATGAATGGGCCCGTGTCAGGGTCCTTCAGTCAACGCGTCGCAAGCTCTAAACAGTCCAGTGGGCAAAACGGCCGAGCCCAACAGATTTCGTGTTTATCAATAGAGGTGCACTATATTTGCCAATGATTCCAATCATTAGCCGGTGCCGGGAGCGACGTGAAAACCCGTATAGCCAACGTCTGGCAGGAGCTTCGGTCCAGCTTCTGGTTCGTGCCGGTACTGATGGCACTGCTTGCCGCCATGCTCTCATTTGTGACTCTGGCGCTCGATGCAGCGCCCGGTTTGTTGCCACAGGCAACCAGCTGGTTCTGGTCGGGGGAGCCCCAGGGTGCACGTGACATGCTCACCACCATTGCCGCTTCCATGATTACGGTCGCAGGTATGGTGTTCTCGATTACCGTGGTTGCACTTACACTGGCGGCCAACCAGTTCGGGCCGCGGCTGTTACGTAACTTCATGCGTGACCCGGGCAATCAGGTCGTTCTCGGCACCTTCATTGCCACTTTCCTCTACTGCCTGCTGGTGCTTCGCGCGGTTGGTGGAGCCAACGACACCGTCTTTATTCCGCACTTCTCGGTGACCGTGGCGGTTGCCCTTGCCGTTGCAAGTCTCGCTGTTCTCATCTACTTCATCCATCACGTATCGATGTCACTACAAGTGGAAAACCTCGCCTCCGGTATAGCCACCGAGCTTGCCGAGGGGATCGATAACCTGTTCCCCGAGAAACTGGGAACAGCTCTTGAACCGAACACGTATAGCGAATTTTCGGTCCCGGAGGCTGCTGGCGAAGAGCTGAAGACGGTAGTAACAAGGCACAGCGGCTATCTGCAGGCGATCGAAAACGAAAATCTGATGGCGACCGCAGAACGACACGATCTGCTCCTCTGTGTGCACTCTATACCGGGGGAGTTTGCCAGGGACGGTACCGTGCTGCTGGTCGCCTGGCCGGTCGAACGCTGTAGCGATGAGGTGGCAGAGGCGATCGCCGCCATGTTCGTCATCGGACGGCAGCGCACGTCGACTCAGGACGTGACGTATCCGATGCAACAGCTGGTGTCGATTGCCGTGCGGGCGCTTTCGCCGGGTATCAACGACCCGTTGACGGCGGTTACCTGCATCGATTGGATTGGAAACGGCCTGGGGCATTTGGCCGAGAGGAAAATCCCCTCTCCGTTTCGCCTCGATCGAACAGGCAGGCTACGGGTTATTGCCCCCACCCTGAACTTTGCCGAACTGGCTGACGTCGCCTTCAACCAGATCCGCCAGATGGGTGCCGGGCATCTGTCGGTCATGCTGCGGCTGCTGGAGAGTATCGAGACCAACGGCAGACGTGTCCATCGTCCGGAGGATCGCGTGGCCCTGGCCCATCATGCCCGATGGATTGCAGAACAGACCCGACGGGCCGGTCATCATCACCGTGATCTGGAGATGGTAGAGTTGCTCTACGAGCGGGTGGCCCGTAGCTTGTCGGGCGACGGAGGAGACGAGGAGGACGATGTCGGGTCCAGTGCCTCGGATCGAATGTAGCCCACTCCTGCTCGGCGGCCAACGGGAGTGGACGGGGCGAACACCGGATGCAGAAGAACCGGTCCTCTATTTTTGTGCCGTGCCGGGGTTCCGGTGATCGGAAAAAGCCCGATTGCCTGCCCTTGTGGAAAGAGGCGAGCAAGCGTTGCTGTTGAGCTGAGCTTGCGGCAACGGAGCCATCACGGTCTATTCTGTGACTAGGCGGCTCGGGCAGGAGGAGCAGCAGGATGCACGCTTCCGTAAGAGGCAGGTTGATGGCCATCGGTCTCTGGTTGACCGGTATTGTCCCGGCCGCTGCACTGGAGCTTGTGGAAATCGACCGTCCCCCTGTCGGTGTCAGTCGCATCCAGCTGATTGAGCGGGACCAGGGGTACGAGTTGCGCGCCCAGTGGTTCCACCATCATCCGGTCTACGACAATGCTCGTTTGCCGGTTCGCATCGATCTATTCGATGCGGGTGGAGCAGTATTGGAGCGCCATCGGGCAATCTTCTCGCCACGCCGGATCCTTCGCCACAGTCCCAATCGTCACCAACTCACCTTCCGCCTGCCTTTGCAGAGTGAACGGTCGGAGATAGCGCGTATTCGTATCTATTACACATCGGCTAAGCAATGACCCGGAACAAGGCTGGACCTTCAGCTTTCTGGGAGTGGTTGCAGTTTTTCCGGGTTGAATGTGTGCTGTCGATTTTTGGGCAAAATCACGGTAAAAAATGCTCCGCCTTCGGGACGGTCCCGAACGATCATGTGCCCGGACATGGACTGGACATGATGATTGACTGTGGCCAGTCCTATTCCCGAACCACTGGGTTTGGTGGTGAAGAAAGGCTCGAAGATCCGCTCCTTGTCATCATCGGAGATCCCCTCTCCCATGTCTGCCATGGTAAGTACCACCTGTTCATCCCTGGTATGCAGTGTCAGCCAAATACAGGCGCCATGTGGTGAGGCATCGATAGCGTTAAGCAGCAGGTTCTTGATGATGCTGCGCAGGGCCTCTTCGTTGTAGTACAGAGGAGCGGGTTCGAGTTGTGTTTTTACGGTGAGTTGTTTTTCCTGCACCTGAGAGTCGTGCAGGGAGAGAAGCTCCAGGGCGATGCGATCCATGCGTACTGAAAAGTCCGATACGGCCGTATCGGTACGTGCAAAGTTGAGATATTTGGTGACCAGCCCGTCAACCTGTTTTATGGACTGCTCCATGATGGCGATGTCCTGCTCCGTGTGATGATCGATGCGATAGAGCAGTCGTATCGGTGAAATGGTGTTCTTGATCTCATGCGCGAAGTTGGCGCTCAGTTTTCCCAAGGCAGCGAATGTGTTGGCGTAGTGCATCTGCCGCTCCAGTGCCTTTACTGTCTCGATGTTCTGGATCGCCACGATGTCGTAGCTGGACAGGGTGGATAGCGTGATGAGAGCCGGAAACTTTCGTCCGTTCACCGACACGACGCCCTCACCGGTCAACCAACCCGATGAGGTGTCTCCATGGGGCTGTAGCGCGGGTGTCTGCTTGAACAGGCTTTGCCAACGGATGCCCAGCAGCTGGTGAAGGGGATAGCCCAGTTGCTCATGCTGTGCATTGGCGTAGATGATGGTGCCATCGGCTTCCACTACCAGAACGATATCCGGGACGGTACTTAATACGGAATTGTAAAACTCCTGGGCAAAGCGCGTGTTTTCCAGTGAATCGGCCAGGCCGTGGAAGGCGTGTTTCAGTTCACTGGCCAATCTCTGTATTTCATCATCCTCCGCGAACCGCACCTCATCCACATCCCCGGGGTGACCTCGTGCCGCCTTCTGAACCTCATGGAAAATTCGATTGAAGCGCCGGGTGATATGGCGTGAAAAAAAACAGGCAAAGCCGACGCTGATGGTGAGTACGAGAAAGTTACCCAGGTAAACGAGTTTTTTCAGTGGCGCGAGGCTCGATGCGATGGCTGCACCGTTGATTTCCATATAGAGGGTTCCAAGGGAACCGGAAACGCCACTGATCTGATGCGAAATATCGGCGTGCAGCGCTTCCGTGGATTTGCTCAACACCGGATAGCTGTCGGGGTCAGAGTGCGCCAGCATGTATCCGTCCTTGTCCATGATCCAGGCCGAATCAACGATGTGGCTTGACGATAAACTTTGCACAATTCGAAACATCGACCAGTAGTCGCGGCGAGTAACATGGGAGAGGAGTTGCTCATCCTTGTTCAGTAGCAGTTTCTTCATGTCCGTCCAGATGCTTTCTCTGACGATGTCCTGCCCATACACGAAGAAAAGCACCGTGGTCGCCATCGACGACAGGGCCACAACAAAGACGATGACGAGGATAAGTTTGTGTCCGAGTCGCAGGGATCGGGAGCTACCTGGGTTTATTTTCATGGGGCTGCTGAACTATCGAGGATATCTTTAATGGGCCTGTAGTGATTCCGATCGACCGAATCGAACTGGTGTATGGCGAGTCGGTTCAAAATGGCACGGCCTTCATCGTCATCGTGCATTGAAAGCAGGATAAGCCGAATTTCACTGAGAACGTCATTCTGAAGGCTGGGAGAGGCGACAATCGGCGGTGCAGGATAGGGTCCGAAGCGTTCCAATACGCGCAGACTATTTAAAAGACCACTGGCCCTGGATTCCAGTTGATGAAATACCAGGCTGCTGATGCTGCCGCCGTCGACGAACCCACCGGCCACCGCTTTGATGGTGTTGTCGTGATCATCCGTGTAGATGACGGGGCGAAAAAAGCGGTTTGCCAGTTGCCCGTTCAGTGCCATTTCATAGGACGGTGCCAGTGCACCGGAAAACGATTGCAGGTTTGAGAATGCAAACGGCCTGCCTTGAAGTTCGGCCAGCTCCGTGAAGTCATGATCGCTGCGCACTATTATATAGGAGTAGTAGTATGGCCCCTCTTCCCGACTGGGCACCGCTACAATCGGCATCGGTCTTTCGGTGGCAAAGCCCGCCGGGTCGATCCAGGCAAGATCCACTGCGCCGCTGAGGACCAGGCGGTTCATTTCATCCTGAGAGCTGGTGAAGACCGGCCAGAGATCTCTGTCCAGGCGTTCGGAAATGTAACCCAGCAACTGGGTGATCGTGTCGATGTCCGAGCGCGAAACTACCGCGGTAAAACCAAAACGTACGCTATTGTCCGATAGATGCAAGGCTGGCGCTGTGGTTGATACAACCAAGACGAGCCATGCGCCAAGGCAGCGTATGAGTATTCGCATTCTCCCCCCCTTTCTCTATTGACGGTTATACACCGATCTGAAACCGGGGCAAACGGTCAAAAATCGACCTCTTGCAATCAACTCTTGATAGGCCTTGAGCGCTTTTGGTCTCTCTTTTTTAGCAAATACCCAACGAATTCCTTGACTTGGCGGTGTTAATAAACATGGCCCGGAACTTGCGATGGTCTTTGTTAGCGACGCTAACTACCTATTGTGAGGATTCGAGACGTGGGCTTTATCAAGGCATTCATCTCAAAACTGGGCAGACCCAGCCGCCGCTTCGCCGTTGGAACGCTGGTGGCGGTGGGCCTGGTTGCAGGCGTACTGGCTACTTCTGCCTTTACCGTCGCCGTGGACTCAACCAACACCACGGAATTCTGTATCTCCTGTCACAGCATGAAGGATGTCCCGTATCAGGAATACACCGCGAGCGGTCACCTTAAAAACCGCAGTGGTGTCTCTGCAGGTTGCCCGGACTGTCATGTTCCCAAGTCGTTCTGGCCAAAGATGCGCGCCAAGGTCATGGCGGCCAAGGACGTTTGGCACGAGATGCTGGGGACGATAGACAGCGAGGAAAAGTTCAAAGAGAGACGACTGCAAATGGCGGAGCGGGTATGGCAAGGCATGAAACAGTCTGACTCCGCCACCTGTCGGAGTTGCCATGCCTGGGGTTCGATGAATTATGAGGCTCAGGCCTTGCGCGCGCGCCGGCAGCACCAGGCGGCGCAGGAACAGGGTGAAACGTGTATCGATTGCCACAAGGGCATTACGCACACAGAACCTGTGCCTGAGTCTGATGGAACAGAAAACGCAGATTTTGATTTGGCATTTTAGTCCCAAATACCAGCGACTGGCAGGAGAAGAGTCATGTTCAAAAATCGAGTTACAAAGAAAGAAACTTTGCATTCACCTTTGGTGCTTCGGCCGGTACTGCTGGCCGCTGCACTGCTTGTGGCACCGGTGTATGTCAGTGCCGAAGCCGTTGACTGGGACGGTGTGGAGGGAAACGAGGTCACACTCTTCTACCCCGGGCAGGCCTCCTGGGAATGGGCACTGACACAAAGCGATCACAGCGGTAATGAGCGTTTTCGTCAGGGACGCAATTGTTCCTACTGTCATAAAGGCGAAGAGGGGGATATAGGCAAGCTTATCGTGGCCGGGGAGAAACTTGAACCGACGCCGATTGATGGCAAGCCGGGCAGTGTGAAACTGGATGTGAAGATGGTCAACGACGGCGAACGCCTCCATGTGCGCCTCGCGTGGCCGGACACCGGTTACAAGCCGGTCGAGCCAATGGACGAGGACAATGCCCTGCGCGTCACCATGATGCTCGATAACGGTGGTGTCGGGGAGGCCACCAGAGCCAGCTGTTGGGGTACCTGTCACGATGACGCCAACCGCATGGCGAGCGCCAACGGTGAAGAGCGTGTCAAGTATCTTTCTGCCTCGCGTAACAAGATGTCGCGAAGCGGCGGCGGTGACAATGTCAAAGCCGATGACGAAATCGCCAAGCTGCTGGCCGGCAATCACTTCATGGAGTACTGGCAGGCCCGTGTGGGTGTCGATGGCGAAGCCAAATCCGTGCATGGCTACATCCTTGATGAACGCCACGAGACGTTTGACAGCAAAGTCGATGTCGACGTCAGCCGGGAGGGGGATAACTGGGTCGCCGTACTGAGCCGTGACCTGAAGGCTTCCGGTACCGGTTACAAGACCCTTGGCGAGGCTGACGAGCTGATGGTGGGTTTCGCTTTGCACGATGGTCACGCCACCGGCCGTGCTCATTACGTATCACTGGACTACAGCGCATCACTGAATGGCGGCGACGCCGATCTGCAGGCCAGCAAGAGGTAGTGGAATCATGAACGCCACCAGACAGCGATCCCTTTGCAGTGCTCTTGTCGTTGCCTTACTGCTCCTGCTGATCTCCGCAGGCGGCGCGCTGGCGCGCGATATGGAGAGCTGTACCCGTTGTCACGACGAGACGTGGGAGTCTCCGGTGCTGAATATCCTGCAAACGCCGCATGCCGCCATGGCCGACGAGCGCACCCCTTTCGCGGCCAATGCTTGTGAGGGGTGTCATGGTGATAGTGGCCAGCACATGAAGGCGCCTGCCGATGACGAGGCAAGGACGCCGCCGCCGGTAACCTTTGGTGAGGAACACACCAGTGTGGCGAAGCAGAACGAGACCTGCCTTGGCTGTCATGACAGTGGGGAGCGGATGCACTGGCGCGGGAGTATGCATAACTTCGAAGAGCTGGCCTGCGTCTCCTGTCACACGGTGCATGTTCCTCGCGATCCGATCCTCGACGAGCGGAAGCAGACCGAGGTGTGCACCAGCTGCCATGCGCGTCAGAAGAGTGAGGCCCTTCGGCCATCGGCACACCCTGTGCAGGATGGCGCCATGTCGTGCAGCAATTGCCACAACCCCCATGGCACATTGAATGAATCACTGCTGCGTCGCAGCAACGTGAATGAGACCTGCTACGACTGTCATGCGGAAAAACGGGGTCCCGTGCTGTGGGAACACGCCCCGGTCACAGAGGACTGCACCACCTGCCATCAGCCACACGGTTCGATCCATCAGCCCATGCTGAAAGCGCGCGGACCGCAGCTCTGCCAGCAGTGCCACCTGGGCACCCATTCCAGTGCCGCCTTTGGGGGTGACAGTCTGGATACTCCGTTCATGGCCGGCAAGAACTGTCTGAACTGCCACGTGCAGGTACATGGCAGCAATCATCCACAGGGCCAGACATTACGGCGCTGAGCCGCGCGACTGATGGAGGCGTGATATGCGATACAACAAACTCATGGCGGCGATGGTTGCCACTGGCCTGTGTGCCGGTACGGCCCATGCATTTGATATGAGCCTCGGCGAGACGGTCGAGCGGGACGAGGAAAAGTGGGCTGAGCTGACCGAGGTCAGCAGTGAGGTCGAGGTCGGTCTCGGCTATGTCGACGAGATGGACGGCAATGCCTACCGCTTTGGTCACTACACGGGTCTGGACGACAGCGGCGCCTATCTAATCCTGGGCGCCGATCTGCGGCATCGTGATCCTCACGATAGCGATAGTGCACGCTACTGGTCACTGCGTGCCCGCAACCTCGGATTGCGTTCCCGTCAGTTGGAAACGGACTATGGCGAACAGGGCCGCTACCGGATCTTCTTCGATTATACGGAGATTCCCACCCGCAAGGCGGATGATACCCGGACCCCGTTTCGGGAGTCGGGCGGTAATCTGCGCCTTCCGGAAGAGGGCAGCCAGGCAACCATCGAGGACCATCTGCGTCCGGTGGAGATCGGTCTGGACCGGCAGCAGGCGGAACTGGGGGGCGAGGTCCATCTGTCGCCCAGCTGGAGCCTGCGAAGCTCCTTCTCGCAGACAACCCGTGAAGGAACCGGGACCATCGGGCTGGGCAGTCACTGGGCGGTGGGAGAGTCGATTATCGCTCCCTTGCCGGTGGATGAGACCACCAGAAGCTACGACATCGCCGCAGCCTGGCGAGGCGAGGCCAGCCACCTGGCGTTCGGCTACCGTACCATTCAGTTCAACAATGAGTACGACGTCCTGCGCTGGGATAACGCCCATGATGCCGACTGGGAAGGTGAGGGGGAGGAGAAAGCCCGGGCGCCGGACAACGAGCATCACGAGGTGTACGCCTCGGGTAACCACCGTCTCGGCGAACAGACCCATCTGTCGGCCAGTGCCAGTATCGGACGCAGCCTGCAGGATGCGCGGTTCGTTGGTGATGCCGTCATGTCGCGCGATTCCCTCGACGCGGCAGTCGACACCTCCAGCCTGGGGCTCAAGATTACGAGCAGGCCAACGGCCAAGCTGCGCCTGAGGTCGGGCTACCAGATGGATCGGCGCGATAATGATACCGGCCAGGTGGTTCGCGATAACACCCTGGCGATCGACCCTTCTTACAACTATACCCGCCACCGTTTCGATCTGGGGGGCAACTACCGCCTGGCTTCAGCCACCCGGCTGAATCTGGATTACCGGTATACCGATACCGAGCGTGATCCCGCCCACAGTGAGAGCTCCGAGGAAAACAGCGTGCGGGCGCGTCTGCGTACCAGTATCGGACCACAGCTGTCGGGTGGTCTGAGTCTTGAGCAGGAGAACCGCCGCGGCTCCACCTACTTGCGGGAAACGGGTCCTGACGAACTGCGCAACTATGCCTGGGCGGATCGGGACCGTACCCGTGCGGGTCTATTCGCCCAGTACTTCGCTACCGAGATCCTGAGCCTGAGCCTGACCAGTGATCTGTTGCGCGATCGATATGATGAATCCGAGCTGGGATTGACCGAGGCCGACCGTCACATCACCTCCCTCGACAGCTACCTGGCGATCAGTGCGTTGAGCAGTCTGCACGGTTTCATCAGTTATGAAGAGTCGGATAGCACACAGGTCGGAGAGACCTGGGTTGGCGACCGTCGTGAACAGGTGCTGGCTGTGGGAGTGGGAGGCAAGACGCAGAGGATGAACGAGCAGCTTGAACTGGGCGGTGACTTCAGCTGGGTGGAATCACTGGCGGAGCTGGATGTGGACAGCGACGGACGCCTTCCCGACGTCACCACCCGTGTCAAGCGTATCGACCTTTACGCCGGCTACCAGGTCAACCGGGAGCTCGGCCTGCGCTTGCGCTACCGGTTCGAGGACTACGACTCGGATGACTGGTCGACCACAGGAAATATTGTCACCGCAGGAGGCAACATCATCACCCTGGGACAGGATGATACCGAATACCAGGCGCAGTCGATCGGACTTTCCCTTGCGTATCGTTTCTGACGACCAGGGGTAGTGAAGTGGCACAGGCGATTCTTTGCCCATGTCATGCGAATCCAGAGGAGAGAGAGGAAATATGATGAACAATGAAAAGCTTTACGATGCACTGGGCCCGGAAGTGGAGGCATTTCCCTTTAAGCGCCGGGCTACGGTGCTGGCGGTACTGCTCGCCTCCACCGTACTCACGACAGGCTGTCTGTCATCCGGTTCGGATAATGACCCGATCGTGGATGACGATCCGATTGATGATGACGACGGAGGTACCGCGAGTGCCTTCAAGGTCGATTTCATGACGGGCGCCCCCACCGTGACCTGGGGCGAGGCGGAAACCGTCACCGCCTTCCGTCCCGCTCAGGCAAGTTACGAGTATCTGGACACGGGGGACCACAGCGGTGCTGGTATGTTGACGAGTGGCTGTTCCGGTTGTCATGACACGAATGCCAATAACCCTTCACAGGTAGGTGCGGAGCGTGACGAAGCGGCGCTGACTCCGTCGGAGGAAACGGTCCCCATTACCGTGCAGGCGGCCTACGATGCGGAAAACTTTTATCTCAAGGCCTCCTGGGATACGCCGCGCCCCGGGATCACCCATGACCTGTTCAGGTATGACGGTTCAGCGTGGGAGAAGGTCTCGATGTATAATGAGCCGGGGAATGAGCCGACCGGGAATCAGCGCTTCAGTGCCGAGGACCGCTTTGCCCTGATGTTCATGCCCGCGTCCCAGGACATCGGCGTGGGCGACATCTCCTTCCATGACGGCGGCTGTTTCACCACCTGCCACGAGGACATGGACGACATGCCTGAATGGGATGGAAGCACCGCAACCGGCAAGTACCTGGCGAGCAGTAGTACCGCAAATGGCGACTACGCCGATGGCTCCTCAAGCGATGCCGCTGTGCTGGACGGCACCACTGATAGCTTCCCGGACATGTGGCACTTCCGCGGCGCCCGCTCGGCGATCATCAACACCCTCACCGACGGCTACGTGATGGATGGGCGTAACAACGACGACTCGCCCAACTTCTACCATGCTCAAAACCCCGACGATACAACGGGCGACCTTGAGTATATGTATGACGCCACGTGGATGGAGGGATTCATCGCGGATAATTTCCCCGACTACGAGGGCGAAACGAGAGTCAATGCACTCCCCGCGGCCGTGTATGATGCGATCGAGAATAACGCCCCGACGCTGGTGACTGCAGGCGATAACCAGAACGCCGTAGCGTTTGATGCCGCAACAGCCAACTTCGAGGAAGGCGACTACATTCCGCGTCGCTGGTTGTCCGAGGAGACAGGCAGTAGGACCGACGTCAAGGCCTATAGTGCATGGGAAGACGGCACCTGGACCGTGATCTTCGAGCGTCCTCTCGACACCGGCAACGAAGATGACCACGCACTTTCGGGCATCGCAAACGGTGAAGGGTTCAGCTTCGCGTTTGCCGCCCATCAGGACAACACCGTCCACCGCTGGCACCATGTGACCTTCCCGATCACCGTGGGTCTCAATGGAGACATCGTGCCCGCGGCAAACTAAGGGCTCGGGACGGGAGGGGCTTGCCCCTTCTCTCTCCCGGCAGATTACAACCATTATTTCATCATCCTCCTTGTATCATTTATGGACCCGCCGTTCTGGCGGGTTTTTTTATGCAACCGACAAACGACCACCACAGAGGACACAGAGAACACTGAGGGAGGATTGCGTAAGTCGCGCCCCTTCATCTCTGTAATCTTGTGCTTTCAGTGGCTGATTCTGGATGGGCGTGAAGGCCTATCTACAGGTGCGTGTTACTGTCGATTGGAGATGGGGCGTGCCGTGCCCAACTGTGATTTGATGGATATACCCAAAGCCACAAAGGACACAGATGGACAGAGGAAACGGTTTTTACTTGGTTTTCTCGGTGCCCTCTGTGGTTTATGTCTTGTAGTGAATTGTGCAGTCTGCTGGGGTATTGTTCGTGGCTGTCAGAAGTCCAGGCCATGCTCCTTGAGGCGGACCTTGAGGGTGTTGCGTGAGATGTTGAGCGCTTCGCACATGTAGGTCTTGTTGCCGTTGAGATCTCTTGCCAGGGCAGCCAGCAGGGCAGCTTCAAAGATCTGTGCGAGTTGCGTTGCCGACCCGGTGCCCTCTTTTTCCAGATAGCGGTCTACGCACTCCTTGATGCCGGCATTGGCATTGGCCTGCTGGGCACTGTTGTAGGGCAGGGTGCTCAGTACGCCGTTGCTGGCGCTGAGGGCGGCACGAAATACGACATTCTTCAGTTCACGGATGTTGCCCGGCCAGTGGTGAATCTGTGCAGCTTTGAGCACTTCGGCATCGATGCGATGTACACGGCAGCCCAGTTCGTTGTTGGCCTGGTGGATGAACAGCTCGATCAGTGGTTTGATATCTTCTTTTCGCTCACGTACCGGCGGGATAGCGATGGTCAGTTGCGACAGGCGAAAATAGAGATCGTCGCGGAAACTGCCATTCGATACCATTTCGTCCAGGTTACGATTGGTGGCGCAGACCACCCGCACATCGGCCTGCTTCAGGTGTGTCTCACCGAGACGGTAGAAGGTTTGATCTTCGAGAAAACGCAGCAGCTTGGCCTGAAAGGGGGCTGGGATGTCGCCGATCTCATCCAGGAACAGGGTGCCTCCCTCCGCCGCCTCGATCTTGCCCGGTGTCTCGCGCGCCGCACCGGTGAATGCACCTCGGGCATATCCGAAAAGCTCTGCCTCCAACAGGGATTCGGGAATCGCGCTGCAGTTGATGGCCACCATGCGCTGCTTGGCCCGATCGGAATACTGGTGGATGGCCTTGGCAATGACTTCCTTGCCGACGCCGGTTTCACCCACTAACAGGACATTCAGGTTATTCGATGAGGCCAGGCCGGCAGTCTTGC
Organism: Thiohalomonas denitrificans; assembly: GCF_900102855.1. NCBI lineage: Bacteria > Pseudomonadati > Pseudomonadota > Gammaproteobacteria > Thiohalomonadales > Thiohalomonadaceae > Thiohalomonas > Thiohalomonas denitrificans. The sequence continues at coordinate 27,434 of NZ_FMWD01000010.1, read as the reverse complement.
ACACCTCCAGCATGTTGGGCGAAGTGCCGATTACCGGTTGACCGTCGACCGCCAGATTGAGGCTGTTGCCATCGGTGGAAGGAAAGGAGCGATTGACTGCATCGACCAGCTGTTCCACCTCAAAGGGCTTTTGCAAGACATCGATGGCGCCATGGCGGGTGGCGGTAATGACGTTATGGGGGGTGGCATGGGCTGTGATGATGATAACCGGCTGCTCATAGCCCTGTTCACGAAGCGCGATCAGCATGTCCAGGCCCGAGGCCTTTCCGAGATTGATATCCACAATCAGCAGGTCTGCGGCCTCTACTGCCGGTTCGATACTGGCGGTTGGCTCGGTAACGGTGCTGACCAGATAGCCCTCCTGCTCCAAGGTGCGTCGCAGGGCATAGACCAGTTCGATATTGTCGTCGATTACCAGGATCCGCTGTTTCATGTTACTCACCCTGTCCCCCTGTCGTGAATTGGTGGTTCGTTGGCTCCGAGCACGGATCATGTGTGGTACAGGCTATTTCGGTACCTGTGGCGTGGGTGATGTATTTAACGTCCCTTTCCGCGGCTTGGCATCGATCAATATGGAAGCAATAAAGGCGCCAACACCCCGTGACGGGGACCGGGTGATCGGATTCCAGTGTCTCCGCGCATCCTCTCGTTACGGGGAGGTCGGATTATCGCAATATGATTCGCCAACCTGTTGATTCCAAAAGGTACAAATAGTTACGGTTAAACGGTCGAACTATTTAACAACCACTGGAGGAAGGCTATGCCGACCCGCCATGGGGATGGGCGAGGAGAGTTGCATTCCGAATGCCTCTGTGAGAGTGCAGAATTTGACAGGTGCCTGTCAAAAAATGATAACTGGCCGGCAGGCAGAGAAGCCGGGAAACTCTGGCGGATTACCGGTACTATTTCCTTTCCCAACTTTGCAACCAGAACTCAGGAAACATGATAAAAACAACCGTTACCACCATGCTGCTGCTCTCGGTAGCTGGAACGACGTATGCTGATTCTTTCGATATCAACCTCCATGATGATGCCGTTCAGATGGTTTACGGCACACCGGTTGGAGATGAGGCTCGGGGAATGGATGGGGAGCTCGGCGTTCTCTATACCGATGACTCGGGCAATTCGGATCTGCTGGCGCATGCAGGCTTCCTGGTCTCCGGCCAGAGCCGGAACGGGCATCAGACGTTTCGGATCGGCCTTGGCTCGCGACTGATCCTGGCCGATATGGATTCCCACCAGGCCGGGGCCTTTGCATTCGGCGGTCGGATGCGCTTTTCCCCGATGGAGCGAGTCGGGCTCGGTGGTGATATCTGGTATGCGCCCGATATTACCACCTTCATGGATGGTGACCGGATGCACGAGTACAGCCTGCGTGTCGACTATCAGCTACTTCCCCATGCGTTTGTCTATGCCGGTTATCGCCATGTAGAAATTGAACTGGAAGACGCTTCCGAATACGAGCTGGACAGCCATTCCCATCTTGGCATGCAGCTCTTTTTCTGACGGCAATCGGAACCGTTGGGTCGCGCAGGAGGAGGGCGACAGCGAAGGCCGGTCTTAGTCCATGCGGAAAATAGCGGGGCTCCCTTCGGGCCGGCTCACAAGCTCTCCTCGGCTGGCTTGTCGGTTTGAATTGGCTACGATCGCTCCTGCGCTTGGCCGGAGCGCTTGTGAGACCGGCTGAGTGCGCTATTTCCCGCATGGACCACCAGCGCTTCCTAACCAGTTTCAGGTGTACGATTTCGAGAGGGTCTTCACGGTGGAAATGGAGAGAAATGTGGTCTACTGCGTGCGCTGCAGCCGTTCGGCTTCAGCGCTGACCTATTGATAACAGGGAAATCTCCATGACCATTCACCTCCAGCTCCTTCCTGTTCTGGCGCTCGTCGCCGGCATCGTCAGTCTGATCGTCCCGCGCCTGTTCCGATTTGTGGTTGCGGCCTACCTTATTGCCGTCGGGCTGATTGGGCTCATCCGCTGAAGGGTTGCAGGGCCGCTTTGGTCAGCCGAATAACCACGGGGTACACGAGGCGCACGGGGGAGAAAAAATCCGAACAACTGGTCTTACCCCGTGTACCCCGTGGTTACCAGTTCACCGTGTCCGAGGTGGTTTCTGCTATTTTTATGGCAGTCAGGGACAAAACAACGGACGGTTTGCAGGGGATGGCAAATGGATTACGTCGCGCGGTTGGTCGGGTTGGTTTTGCTGCTGTGGATGACGGTAGTACCCGCGGCCAATGATTCAGGTGAGGCGCTTTATCTTCAGCATTGCGCGGTGTGTCACCAGCCTGACGGCAAGGGCATTCCGGGGATCGTTCCACCTGTTGCGGGCCACCAGCGGGTCACCAGCGACGACCCGGAGGAGATCCAGGTCTATTTAAGTCGGGTTATTTTCGGCTATCACGGTGGTCTGATCGTCGACCACCAGGTGTATTCGGGCAGAATGCCGCCCATCGGCTATATAGGGCGTGTCAATGACAGCGAATTGCTCGATTTGATCAACTACACACGTACCGCGTGGGATAATGACGCCCGGCCGGTAACCTTCAAGGAGCTTGCCACGGCGCGGCAGAAGGGGGAAGCGGAACGCTAAGTCTGCCTACTGAGGCAGCCGGACCACGATGCGTGCTCCGCCGTGGCTGGAGTGCTCAATGGCCACCGTTCCCTCGTAGGCCGTAACAATGTCACGCACCATCGGCAGGCCGATGCCGTGTCCGGGTGTGGCTTCGTCGAGGCGTACGCCACGGGCCAGCACCTGTTCGGCTCGCTCTGCCTCGATGCCGGGGCCATCATCCTCTACGGTGATGGTGAACCGGCTATCGTGATCTCCACCTTCCACCCGTAGCCAGATCTTTCTTCCGGCCCACTTCCAGGCGTTATCCAGCAGGTTTCCCAACAGCTCCATCAGATCGCCTTCGTCACCTCGGAAGCGACAGTCGCCATCAAGCTGCTTCTCTACCTCGACGGTTTTGTCGCGATAGACCTTCTGCAGCGTGGCCAGCAGCCGTTCGGCCAGCGGCGCCACGTCGACGGGCGTGGCCAGCGCCGAGCGTCCGGCGGTGGAGGCCCGCTGCAGCTGGTACTGCACGATGTTGTCCATGGTGGCGATTTGTTCGTCGATAACGGGTGAACGCTCGCTTCCGCCCAGACCGCGCAGTACCGCCAGTGGCGTTTTCAGGCTGTGGGCGAGATCGGCCAGGGCATTCTTGTGTCGCAGCTGCTGTGCCCGCTCGTGGTGCAGCAGGGCGTTGATGTTGTCGGTGAGGCGGCGGATCTCCTTCGGATAATCACGCTGCAGGCTTTGCTGCTTCCCCGATTCGATGGCCCGTACCTCCCCGGCGACGGTACGCAGTGGCCGTAGCCCCCAGACCAGCGCACCGGCCAGCGCCAGCAACAGCAAAAAGGCCATAGCCCCCAGCCAGCCCCATAGGCTGTGGCGGTAGCGTGTCATCTGCTGGTGAAAGGCGTCGGGGGCTTCCATCACCCTGAAGGTCAAGGGAATGCTGCCTGCTTCGCTCTCCCATTCGATGTCCAGCGTGGCGAGGAAATACTCCTCCTCACCGGGTGGCCAATGGGTGAACCGGTCGGATTCCAGCGCCGTGGTGGAGCGGGTGGGTAGTTCCAGGCCCAGGGCGGAAACGGACTGCCACAGTACCTCTCCCTTCGTCCGTTCGATCCGGGCGTAAAGCCCCGAACCGGGCAGGTTGAGGCGCGGCTCACCCAACTGCGCAGGCATCTGCAGCTCTCCTTCGCTGTTCACCTCGGTGGCGGCCATGATCAGATAAAGTTGTGCGAAGAGCCGTTCATGCATCGCTGAACGGGCACTGTCCTCGAACGCACGCTCCAGCGCCACGGCAGTGGCGGCGATAAAGATCGCCAGCACCATCGCCGCACTCAGGCTCACTCGGGTCGAGAGGGAGATCACGTCGGTTCCAGATTGAAGCGGTAACCGCGTCCACGCAGGGTTTCGATGGGTCTGGTGCTATTCTCCGGATCGATTTTGCGTCGCAGCCGACCGATCAATACCTCTATTACATTGCTGTCGCGGTCATCGTCGTGGGGGTAGAGGTAGTCGGCCAGTTCGGCCTTGGCGATCACCTTTCCGGGATGGCGTGCCAGATACTCCAGCAGGCGGTATTCATAGGCCGTCAGCTCCACCGGTGTGCCATTGAGGCTGACACTCTGTCCGCTGGTATCCAGCCGCAGCGGACCAAAACTCCGCTCATCCCGGCCGGTGCCGGTGGCGCGGCGCAGCAGCGCCTTCACCCGTGCCAGCAGCTCTTCCATGTGGAATGGTTTGACCAGATAGTCGTCCGCCCCGGACTCAAGGCCGGTGACCTTCTCCTCCCACTTGCCCCGGGCGGTAAGGATAAGGATGGGCATGTCGTAGCCCCGGGCGCGCAGGGCCCGAATGATGTCCAGCCCCGGCATGCCGGGCAGGCCCAGGTCCACCACCGCGAGGTCCACCGGGTACTCGCTGGCAAGAAACAGTCCCTCCTTGCCGTCGCCGCTGGTATCCACGGCATGGCCGCCGGCCTCCAGATGCTGGCGGATCTGCTCTAGCAGTGTGGTCTCATCCTCGATCAGCAGGATGCGCATGCCGGCTTTACCTCCCGTTGGCCTCGATACGGACGATGCGCACTTTTTGATCCTGGGTCAGCACCTTGATTCGGTGGACCTTGCGGCCTTTCTCTCGCACCGTTTCGGCGGATAGAATGCGCCCGCCGGTCTCCCTGCGTACCTGTGCTGCCGCCTGTTTGAGGGTCATGCCCGAGGCCTGGGCTACCGTGACACGGTTTGATCCATACCCCTCGGGCGCCGCCAGGAGGGCCTGCGCGCCGAGGGCCAGGCACAGAAGCATTGCGGCGGTAAATCGTTTCATCGCAGGTATACCGGGTTTAACCACGGAAATGAGAATACAGCTAGTGGCCCGACCTTTTCCAACGTGGGTTCACTCCTGTGAAGAGTGGCCGGAAGTCACGCTTCCGGCCACTGTGTTTAGGGCACAACGAAATCCGCGTTGGATTATTAGATGTGTTAGATGTCCCTTTATAACCGGAAGTCGTAGTCAATGTGTACCCGCACGCCATCCTCTCGGTGGCGATGGTGGTCGCGATGCTGTCTCACCGGACGGTAGCCGCGGCGATCATGACGCTGTTTGTGGTGTCCCCGCTTGTGACCGTATCCACGGTGCCGCTTCACCGGGCGGTAGTCCCGGCGATTGTGGCCGTGGCGGTGCTGGTCTCTGTAATCGCGTTTGTTGTGTTTGGAACGGTGTTTGGAATTGTGGTGCGATGTCACCTTGCGGCGCTCCCAGTGGCCGCGATCCAGATCACCGTGACGCCCGGCGATCTTGAACACCTTGGCCGGCCGCTCATTGCCGAACTCGTGGGCCGAAGCGGTGGCGGGCAGGGCCAGTGTGGTGCCGAGAATGACACCCAGGGCAAGGGTGGAAATCCAGGTTCTTTTTTTCATGGTCAGTCTCCTTCTCAGGCTGGGACGGTGTTGTCCCCATTTCCTGTCAGAACAAAAACGTTCGTTGTTCTTTCCAGGTTGAGGCTCAGGTTATGCCGGGGACCCTGAACGGCAGCTGAACGAAAAACATGGAGGGGTATAGATGGGTTACAGTAAAAGGGACTTCTGTTGAAAACCCGGGGGCCTGCGGTTTCCCGAAACATTGAACAGGGTTCACCATCAGGGGTAATCGCAGGAGGCGAGTGGGGCCGGCCGGCGCATTTGGTTGAGCCCTCATGCGATGGCTGGTGCGCTCTGAAAATCCATCGGTTTTATGGCACGAAGGCGGCGCGTCAAGAATGCGCCCTACGCGTTGTGGGTTTCGTAGGGTGCATTCTTTAAATGCACCATTTCTCCGAAGCAGAGGCAAGAAAAATGACCTCCGATAACCAGGAACCCACCCCGGTCAAAACGATTTCCACATGGAAGATCATCGGCCTGGTCCTTCTTACCGTGCTGCTCTCGGTGGGCGTTACCCTGTGGCTGATCTTTGTCGTACTCTTCCCCGGCGAATTCAAGCCGGTCACCCTTGATCAGCAAGAGGAGCGGGTCCTGGAGCAGAAGCTGCAACGTCTTGACCCCGCCAGGGGCAGCGCGCGCGAGGGCCGCTCCCCGCCCAGCCCCGAACCCTATTCGGAGGAGGGCGCCAGCCGCGAGATTGCCCTGACAGAAAAGGAGCTGAATGCCTTGCTGGCCAGAAACACGGATTTGGCCCACCGTCTCGCCATCGATCTGTCCGACGATCTCGCCAGCGCCGAGTTGCTGGTGCCGCTGGATCCGGACTTCCCCATCCTTGGCGGGAGAACCCTCAGGGTCACGGCAGGGATGGAGATGCGTTACGCCCAGGGCCGCCCGGTAATTATCCTGAGGGGTGTCAGTCTCTGGGGTGTGCCCGTGCCCAATGCTTGGCTCGGCAACCTGAAAAACATCGACCTGGTACAGGAATTCGGCACCAGCCCGGGATTCTGGCAGTCCTTTGCGGATGGTGTGGAGGAGATCGAGGTGGTGGAGGGGAAGCTTCACATCGAGCTGAAGGAGTAGCCGGGGTGCGGCGACGGTGTAGGTAATCAGTCAGGCGTGTTGAGTCGGCGTGACCACTCTTCGACTACTCCGCTGGAAAGACGCTTTGCTGCCAGTGTCCGCCAGCCGGGAGCGAGTGCTTCCAATCCGGCCAGGGCGGACAGGGCTTCACCATTGAGGCAATCGTGATAGAGCGTGTGCAGTACCCGCCCGAGTGTCCAGTCCGGGTGTGGACGCTCGATGCACTCGAGGGTGTCATCCGGTCCTGTCTCTCCCTCCTCGAGGACGCGGTAGTACCATCCGGTGCGCCCACTATCCTGGACACGCCTCGCCATGTCGGGCAGGCCGAAACGGATATTGAGTTTCCAGCAGGGTTGCCGGGCTTGCGAGGCCTGAATAGTGGCACTGCCCAGGCGAAAGATATCACCCACGCAGACGTTCTCCTCGTGCAATCCCAGAGTGGAGAGATTCTCGCCGAATCCACCCACTTCCATTCGCGGTGTCAGTTCGGGAAGCTTCGCCCGCCAGCTGGCGTAGTGTTCGGCGGGGTAGTGGTGCAGGGCTTTGTCCGGTCCACCATGATGGCGCCGGTCTGCCTGTTCATCTCCCACCAGTCCGAGACGGGTAACCCGTATCCGGGCAGCAAAGGGCTGCTTGCGGATGGCACTTGGCTCACTTCCCGGACCGAACGGCTCCGCGCGGCCCCTGCGTAAGCCGAGCAGGCGAACGGTTGGAAGCACAAGATCCTTGCTTACCATTCGATCTGATCGAGCCAGTCCGACAGCAGTTTGCGACCGGCCGCACGCAGCCCCTCGCCGTGAACCTGACTGGCCTCGCGCAAGGTCGGTACATCGATGTCCGCTGTGGTGAGCTCGCTGGTGTGCCCGATCAGCCACTGTTCGATGCGGCGGCTGTCGGCTTCAGCGTGAAACTGCAGGGCGAGGACATTGCTGCCGTAGGAAAACGCCTGGTTGGGATAGAGCTCGGTGCCTGCCAGCAGCTGTGCACCTGTCGGGCAATCGAAAGTATCGCCATGCCAGTGCAGCACCGGTTGTGTCTCGATTGCCGCCAGGCAGGAGTGTTTGCCCGCTTCCGTCAGTCGTACACTCCCCCAGCCGATCTCCTTGCTGCCGCCGGGATAGACCCGTCCCCCCAGCGCACGAACGATGAGCTGTGCACCGAGGCAGATTCCAAGGGTCGGACGCCCCGCAGCGAGGCGCTTCTCCAGCAGGCTGAGTTCCTGTTTCAGGAAGGGGTAGCGGTCGGTCTCGTAAACACCGATGGGGCCACCCAGTACCACAGCCAGATCGGCCTCTTCCAAAGGGGCCAGGTCATCGACTCCTGCATCGATGGTGGAAGGGATGAGCCCGCGGGTCCTAAAGACGTCCGCAAAGACGCCCAGATCCTCGAAGGCCATGTGGCGGACAACGGTCACCTGTGGCGGTGCAGAAGAGGTGTTCATTCCGGCGTTCTCCATGTGCATGTGTACGAATGACATCCTACAGGACATAGTGTGTTGGGTTCCTCTCGAACCCCAGGAACCGTACCGCCAATGCCTGCTTGTGCAAACGGCAGTGACCCGACTTTTTATCCGGAAAATTGTCACTGGGTCTCATTTTTTCTCATTTTTGTTGTTAGTGACCTAAGGGGCCGGGGATAATATGGGAGCAGACGTTTTTTCCGGAGAAGGATGAAAGGCCTGCTTCCGTGCTTCTTGTGAAGCCATTTTGTTATCTCTGCGCTGACAAGCCGCTGTATTCCCGTGAAGCGGCGGGGCCTGGGTTTTTTGGAGGAATCTCGATATGTACAAAGTGACACTGCTTGCTGTGTCCCTGCTTGCCGCAGCCGGTTCGGTCGATGCGGCGGATTTGGATCAGTTACAGGAACTGGGCCAGGATGAGTTCCGGAAAGTGTCGGAAGACCTGGGTTCGGCGCTGAGCTACAAGGCGCTGACTCCGGCCGAGCCCATGGGTACGACCGGTTTCGATATCGGGATGGAGGTGACCGCCACCAGGCTGGAGAGTCCGGAGACTTTCGAGCTGGCGATGAGCGGTGATGACAACTTCGATACCCTGCCGATTGCCAAGCTGCATGCCCACAAGGGGCTCCCCTTCGGTATCGATGTGGGTGCCTCCTATGCCACGGTGCCGAGTACTAATATTAAACTGCTGGGGGCCGAAATTCGTTACGCCCTTCTCGAGGGCGGTATCGCCACCCCCGCTGTGGCCGTGCGCGCTACCTATTCCACCTTGCAGGGCGTCGACCAGCTCGATCTGAACACCAGGGGTCTGGAGTTGACGGTCTCCAAGGGTCTTACGATGGCGACTCCCTATGCGGGAATCGGCCAGGTGTGGGTGACCAGCACCCCCGAAAATGTTACCGGTGCTGAATCGGTCAGGCTTGAGGAAGAGGATTTTAGCCAGAGCAAGGCTTTTGTCGGAATGAACTTCAACCTGGGTCTGATGAATTTTCTGGTTGAGGCCGACAAGACCGGCGATGCCACCACTTACGGTGCGAAGCTGGGCTTTCGCTTCTGAACTGAATCTACTGGATGTTGGCAAAAGCGGAACGGCGGGTTATCCCGCCGTTTTCGCGTCCGGGTAGCTGTGACCATGACTCGGCCCCCCGCAGTTATCTGTTCATTTCGCTGTTGACGGGCTAAAGCCCGACCTATTGAGCCACAACGAAGAGCTATCGATACCACCGCTGTGCTGGATTGAAACGAGCTATGGGCGGGTCATACTACCCAAGGCGGGACTTTCGACGTTCGCACAACCCGCTTATTGGTGAATCTGTCGGCAAGCCATAGTCCGGCAGCCGAGCTATTCGGCCAAATGGCTCGACTGCCGTGCGGCCCGCGCCTATGGCTTCAGGTGGACATAGCCCTGTTGCTGAAGATGAGCCACTTCGGCAACACCGGAGGGAACCACCTCGATGACCTCTTCAAGCATCGAGTAGTCGCCCTCGTCCAGATTGCGGGCGCTCAGGGTGTTGGCACAAACGCGAAACTCAACACCCCGTTTGGCCAATTCCAGAACACCCATTTCGAAGGTGTTTCCTTTCTGGTCCTGGGCATTGTCCAGGAGGAAGTTGATCCCCCCGCTGTGAGTGACTACGACGATGTCGGTGCGGTCATCGCCGGTGGCATCCAGATGGTTGCCGATATTACGCAGGGCGGCATTGGCTCTCGCGAAGTCGTTGACGTGATAGACCACTCTTTGCTCACCGTAGCGTTCGGCGGCGGCGGGGCCGGCGAGGGTGATGAGGGCAGCGGCGATAAGCCCCGTGCTCAGTATCTTCATGGGTATTGCTCCTTTGGTGGCGAGCCGTTCTGGTGACGGCCTCAGGCAGGGAGATGCCGCTGCCATGGAATTTATTCCCCGGTTCGTGCATCTTTCCCGCAAGCCCATGCCAAACGGGGCTGTGACGAGGCGCCCCAAGCGTCCGCAAAGGAGGAGAAACAGCAAGATGAGCGTGTTCGACTGGTTCTGCGGGGCCAGGCAGACGCAGCACCAGCTGGCGGAGAGCCGAAAGCGGCTCTACCGCATGGCGCTGGCCTGGACCGGGGACCCCGCGCTCGCCGATGACCTGGCCCAGGAAACCCTGACCAGGGCGTTGCAGAAAGCGCACCAGGTCCGGGATCCGGACCGCTTCAACGGGTGGCTGTTCGCCGTACTGCACAGCTGCTGGCGCGAACATTTGCGCCGCCGGCGACCCGAGCAGCTGGATGAGGAGGAGAAGCACCGCCTTCCTGCGGGGGACCTGGGTCCTGCGCAGTTGCGAAACAGCGGCCAGATCACTGCGCTGGTGCGTGCGGCCGTGGCTGAACTGCCTGACGGTCAGCGCCAGGTGGTGTCGCTGGTGGACCTGGAAGGACTGAGCTATGCGGAAGTGGCCGGTATGCTGTCTGTCCCGGTGGGCACGGTGATGAGTCGACTCTGTCGTGCCCGTCGCGCCCTGCAATCCCGACTTTTAAACCTGCACCAGGAGACGATGGAATCCGCCCGTCTACGGAGTGTGAAATGAAGAGCCTGAGCGAACTCGACGAGATCCGCATCAATGCCCTGCTGGACGGGGAGTTGGACGGCGATGAGCGCGCCGCCTTGCTGGAACGGCTGGAAAACGAGCCCGGGTTGCGTGTCGCGCACTCGCGTCTGGCGATCACCCGCGACCTGGTCGCCCACGCCTGGGACGACGCCGAGCCACCCTCGAGGGAGAAGTACCCGCCCCAAAGGCGGCGCCGCCGATTTACAGTAGCCGCGGCCATGATTCTGCTGGCGGTGGGCTTTTTTGCCGGTCGAATCATCGGCCCCGAACCGGTGGTGGGTGTTCCGTCCTCGGCCGGAACCGGCCAGGGCCAGTCTGACCAGGTGATTGTTCATATCATGGATGCCGATCCGGCGCGCCAGCGCGCTGCGCTGGACCGGGTGGAAACTCTGCTGGCGGAGGGCTATCAGCGGGTGGAGCTGGTGGCCCACTCCGAGGCCCTGGACCTGCTGCGATCCGACCGCTCCGCTGATGCCGGCCGTGTGCGTGAACTCATCGGTGCGCATCCCGATCTGCGGCTGTTTGCTTGCGGTAATACCATCGCCCGTCTCGAACGGCAGGGAGAGCGGGTCCAACTGATAGAGGGGACAGTGCGTGCTTCTTCTGCGGTGGATCATATCGTCGATCGACTACAGAATGGCTGGCACTACATCAAGGCATAGGCATCTCGGACCTTAATCCAGCATGAGAGGAGGTCCGACAGGCGCGAGATAAATTCGCTTAATAGATGCCGAATCGCCGGAGGCCCCTTTTCAGGGCCGCTCCCAGGTGAACGCACTCACCCGGTTCAAAGTATTCGGTTGCCCTGGCAGCGGGTTAACGATCCGTCACGCCGGCGCGTTATCATTGCGGCATCTGCTGCCGCAGACATATTTTCAGAACAATCGGGGTGGGGTGTGCGTTCAGCGACGTTTGGTAGGGGGACTGTCAATCTTCTCGATCTGGTGATCTCGATATCCACTGCCATCGATTTGGTGGCGCCCGAAGTCGGGGGGCACCAGAAGCGGGTGGCCTACATGGCGCTGGGGATGGCGCAGGAGCTGGGTTGGTCCGCGGAGAAGCGCCAACAAGTGGTGATGGCAGGTCTTCTGCATGATATCGGCGCATTGTCGCGGACCGAGCGCCATGAACTGCTGTGCTTCGAAGATGGAGGCTCTGACATCCATCGCCACGGTAAAATAGGCTACCTTCTGTTACGGAAATTCCGCCATTTTTTCGAGGTGGCCGATATTGTTCGTCATCACCATATGCCCTGGCAAAATGGTGCCAATGCGCACCTGTCCGAGGCTACACACCTGCTGCACCTGGCCGACCGATTGGATACATTGGTGTTGCGTGATCAGCCTGTGCTCTCACAGGTCGAGCGGATATCCCGGACCGTGTCCTGTCACGGCGGCAGTACCTTCCATCCCGAGCATGTGGAGGCCTTCATGGAACTGGGCCAGCGGGAGTACTTCTGGCTGGACGTGGCTTCCCCCTCCATTGATCAGTTGTTAAGGCGTTCCACGCAGAATTTCATCATTGAGCTGGACTGGGACGATCTGCAGGATTTCGCGGAGTTGCTGGCGCATGTGATCGATTTCCGGAGCCGCTTCACGGCTACCCATTCCAGCGGCGTGGCGGCGGTCTCGGCGATGCTGGCGGATATGGTCGGCTTCAGCGCCGAAGAACGTGAAAAAATCAAAGTGGCCGGCTATCTGCATGACATTGGTAAACTGGCCATTTCCTCGGAAATCCTCGAGAAACCGGGTCGGCTCAGCCAGGCTGAGTTTCAGGTCATCAAGTCTCACGCCTATTACACTTACCACGTCCTGGAGTCGATCCAGGGATTGGAGGAGGTGGCGCAGTGGGCGGCGTTTCATCACGAACGGCTCGACGGCAGCGGTTATCCGGGTCGACGGCAGGGGCACCGAATCCCGCTGGGGGCCCGCATTGTCGCCGTGGCCGACATGTTCACGGCCCTTTCGGAGCGGCGACCCTACCGCGGTGCGGCCTGTCGTAAGGAGTTGGCGTCGCTAATGGAGGAGAAGGCCGCTCGCCACGTGATCGACAGAGCCGTGGTTGGCAAACTGCTCGAGCGATTCAAGGAGGTGGATCGTCACCGTGCCCGTGCACAAGCAGTGGCTGCGGAAGAGTATGACGCCTTCTTGTCCAACCTCCATGAGGGATTGATATCAGCCAGGTGATCCGACGCAGCAGCAGGCGAAGGTGACTATCGGTCATGCGGATCGCGGTGGTGAGGCACTGGACGCCATCAGCAGCGCGGTGGCATGCATCATCGCGATGAATATCCATATCGCTCATGCGGCCGAACAACAGAGTGAAGTCGCTTCGGAGTGATCGTGATTTGCTCAATATTCACCGGGGTAGACAATGAATCGGCAGACAGGGCGGAGCAGACCGCCCGGGTAAGTCGGTTGCTTACTGAATTGGTCGCCGACCTCGGCGGGATGCTTCGATAGTTCAATATGGGGCGGAGTAACAGCTGAGGGTGTGTTTCCGTGCATCAATCCTCAAAGGAGCCTTCATTCGTCCCACGGCTGGCGAATCGCCGGAGGCCCCGGGCCAGGGTCGCTCGTGACAGTTCACCGGTATGGCTGTTGATGAGGCGCCCGTCAGCGTCGTAGAAGAGGGTCGTCGGCAAACCCATCGAGCCGACGGTCCGGCCCAGAGCGCCCCCTCGATCGAGCACGACGTTGTCGAGCGTCAGTGAGAACTGGTCGATGAACTGCTGGATCTGCGCCGCTCCTTCACCCTGGTTGGCGAACACGAAGGTGATGTCGGGGTGTTCTTGCTGCGCAGCCTCCAGAACCGGCATCTCGCGCCGGCAGGGGGGACACCAGGTTGCCCATAGATTGATCACCATGGGCTGACCCGTGTTTGCGGAGAGCGTCTGCAGATCGGTGCGCGTACCGCCCAGGGTCTGCAGTGCCACCTGTGGCATCGCACGCGACTGGGTATCGATCAGCGTTACCACGCCTGCGATGGAGCCCCAGCTCAGCCCGCCGGCCAGCAATGCGGCCCCGAGTGGTTTCCGAACGGCCGGTGTCCGCCAGAGGATCCATGCGGCGGCAACAAGTGTCGCGGCCAGGCCGCTGACGACATCAAAGCCGCCGTCACGGATATCCAGTACGCCCAGCCAATCGCCGCGGTATTCATCCGCATAGCGCAAAACGAAACTAATCCGCGCCACCACTATCCCGATCCACACCAGGTTGAGCAGCGTACCGCCGGTCGCGACACCGCGGCGACGGCCCAGCAGAGCACCGACCGTCAAGGCGACGATCACGGCTACCACTGGCAGGAGACGATCGAAGGATGTAGCGAAGGGGCCGATACTCACGGAAAGCATTCAGTGTCCTGTTCGGTATAAAAGTCAGAGGAGCCGCCGAACAGAATGCTCGGGCAGGTCGCCGCCTCGGCCGCTGTCAGCTTATAGGACAAAGCCATCCGGCTGTAGCCCTGAACCGGAACCAGGAACGGTAATCATAACCACCTTGTTCGTGCGGTATTTTCGAGGGAACCACGATTGTGGAGTCGTTTTCGCTTGTAGTTTTCCGCGAGCGATGGCAAAAAGGTGCCCCAAACCTCACTGAAACTTCTGTATCTCCTCCGGGTACACACCAACGTCTCCTTTTTCCTATGAAAGTTCAGGTCAGCGAATTCATCGTACGGTACATGGAACGGCTCGGCATCGAATGTGTTTTCGGTATGCCGGGGGCGCATATTCTGCCGGTCTATGACTGCCTGTACGACTCCTCCATCAAGAGTGTCCTTGCCAAACACGAGCAGGGTGCCGCCTTCATGGCCGGCGGTTACGCCCGCGTTTCCGGAGGCGTGGGTGCCTGTATTACCACGGCAGGCCCGGGTGCCACCAATCTGGTGACCGGAATCGCCAATGCCTATGCCGACCGCCAGCCGGTGTTGATCATCACCGGCGAGTCCTCCACCGAGGTATTCGGCAAGGGGGGACTCCAGGAGAGTTCCGGGGAGGGCGGGGCGATTGACCAGGGAACGCTGTTCCGCGGGATTACCCGGTACCACCGGCTGGTGGAGCGGGTCGACTATCTGCCCAGTGTACTCAACCAGGCGAGCAACGCCCTGCTCTCCGACTGCCCGGGACCGGTTCTGCTGAGCTTTCCGTTCAATGTGCAGCAGGAGAGTATCGACCTCGACTTGCTGGACACCGTTCGCACGACGCGGCATGCCTCGCCCCGGCGCCGGGATGATCCACTGTTGGATGATGTGGTCCAACGGCTGCTGTCTGCCCGCAATCCGGTCATTCTGGCAGGCTACGGCTGCATACAGTCCGGTGCGCATGAGGCCGTCAAACAGCTCAGTGACGTGCTCTCTCTCCCGGTCGCGACCACGCTCAAGGGCAAGGGCATCGTCGATGAGCGTTCCGAACGGTCGCTCGGCACCCTCGGTGTCACCTCCGGCGGCCGGGCCTACGAATACATCGTCGAGCATGCGGATCTGCTTCTGGTGCTCGGCGCCACCTTCAACGAACGTACCAGTTATCTCTGGGACCGGCAGCTGCCGGACAACCGGAAGATCATTCAGATCGACCGCAATCCCGAGCAGATTGAGAAGGTGTTTCGTGCCGATGTCGCCGTAGTCGGAGATGTCAGAGACGCACTCGAGGGGATCCTGGCCCGGCTGCGGGGCGGAACATCCGCAACCGCACCGGTACCGGGTCGGCAACTGGACGCGATCGACGGCGATGCGATGTTCACCCTCTTCGAGGACCATCATTTCACTTTGGTGGAACAGTTTTTCAGCCGTTTCAACCAGCACTTCACGGACGACAACCAGATCTTCGACGACAACATCATTTTCGCGCAGAACCTGCTGGGTGCCTCGCCAGCCACCAGTTACCACCCCAATTCCGGGATTTCGTCGCTCGGCCATGCCATTCCCGCCGCGATCGGCGCCCGGTTTGCCTCACAACGACAGACCTTCGCCATCCTCGGAGATGGGGGTTTCCAGATGTGTTGCATGGAGCTGATGACGGCGGTCAACTACCGTATCCCGCTGACCGTGATCCTGTTCAATAACGGCACCCTCGGCCTGATCCGCAAGAACCAGCACCAGCGGTATGAAGATCGCTTCATCGACTGCGATTTCACCAATCCCGACTACGCGCAACTGGCGGCGGCTTTCGGCATCGCCTATCAGTGCATTCGCCACGAGGTGGATATCGATGAGGCGTTCGGCGCCCTGGACTTCGATGCGGGGATCAATCTCATTGAAATCATCATTGATCGGGACGCCTTTCCCGCCTACAACTCGAGGCGTTGATGGCTTATGCATACACCTCGGGCACTTCGCACCCTGCTTGATCAGTTCGTCAGCGACCCCGCCATTCGGGAGATGGGGGAGCGGTGGCAGCGGTTGCACGCTGAGGCGGAAGATCGGCCGGATCCCGGGGCCCTCATCACGCTGTACGAAGCCAGTCTGCCTTTGATCGAGCGAGCGATGTGGTCCGATGGACCTGACCACGAGATATTGGGAAACTATCAACACGCCTTTCGCGAACTGGAAAGAGTGATCGAGCAGCGCGGAGTCGACCGCCGGCATCGGTTTTTCGTGATCATCCCGGTCGCTGACCGGCCCCGGCACCTGCAGAATGTGCTCGAAAGCCTGTTGTCCCAGTGCCGGACCTTCGGTTACGGAGGCTTTGACGGACGTTTCAGAAAGATCGTCGCAGTGGTGGCGGATGACTCCGAAGATGTCTCCATCATCGACCGCAACCGGGAAATCGTAGAAGCATTCGCGCATCGGGGGCTCGAGGGTATCTACTTCGGTGCCGATGCGCAGAAACGGCTCCTCAACGCTCTTTCAGCACAGGAGCGGACCCGGCTCGTCTCCATCCTGGGGGAGCCCTTTCGGACCGGCATGCACCACAAGGGCGCCTCCGTTACGCGCAATCTGGCCTGTCTGTTTGCCGCCGGCAGGTCCGGGCCGGACCCGGCGCTGTTCCTCTTCGTGGACAGTGATGAACAATTCCGGATACGGGTCACGCGCCCGGGAGGAGACGAGGAACTCCCGGCCCTCAATTACTTCCATGCCCTGGATCGCCTGTTCACGGAACGAGATATTCAGGTTGCCACCGGCAAGGTGGTCGGCGACCCGCCGGTCTCCCCGGCGGTCATGGCCGGCAATTTTCTCGTCGACGTCATCGCCTTCCTCAACGCCATGGCCGCGGCAGACCCCGACCGGTCCTGTGGTTTCCATGCGGCTGCGCAAACCGGCGGAGACGCGGCCTACCATGACATGGCCGGACTGTTCGGCTTTCAGGGCGAGGAGGGCGCCTACTCCTATCGGTGCGCTCTCGAGGGAGTCCATGATCACACTGCCATACTGAACGAATTTGCCGGTCGACTCGATCGTTTCTTCGATGGTGAACACCCCACGCGGTCGACCGACTACGGCTATTCCGATGCGGTGGCAACGGCGGCGCCGGCGCGCACGGTCTACACCGGAAACTATGTGCTCACTAGCGAGGCACTCAAGTATTTTATTCCGTTTGCCGACCTCAAGCTGCGCATGGCAGGTCCTACCCTCGGCCGGCTGCTCCAGTCCGAGCTTGGTGACCAGTTTGTCGCCACCAATCTTCCTCTGTTGCACACCCGCACTGTCGATGAGCAGTCCGAATTCCGCCCCGGCGTCGAACGGGGGCAGGGCTGTGTCGATCTGTCCGGGGAATTTGAGAGGCAATTCTTTGGTGACGTCATGCTGTTTACGGTGAGTGAGTTGATTGCACTGGGCTATCCCGGAACTCCCCTGTCGGATCGAAAAGTAGGGGAGGTGATGGAGTCCGTCGAGGAGCGCATGCAACGGTTCTATGCCGGAAAGCGTCTGGATATCCAGGCGAGGCTTGCCGAGGCACGGGCCCGATTCGACGATCCCGCCAACTGGTGGCACGGCAGGAGCGAGCTGGCGGGGGCAAGGCGGCGGTTCCGGCACTTCTTTGAAAACATCGAACACAATTTCGGGCCGGGCGCGCAGGGCCATGCGTTGATTGCATCGGGTAAGCATCGCCGCCGGAGGCTGGAGGCCATGAAGAGGGCGATCGCCGGCTACGGCAGCGACCGGGCGCTTTGGGAATCGCTTCTGCGCCGACGCAGGTTCGCCGAACATCACCGCGCGGAGGTGGCCACGTGAACGTCTTCGTCCTCAGCACCGGCCGCTGTGGTTCGACCACCTTCGAGCGGGCCTGTCGGCATATCACCAACTACAGCAGTGGTCACGAGACACGGGTCGATCGCCTCGGACCGGATCGCCTGGACTACCCGTCCCGACACATCGAGTCTGATAACCGGCTCTCCTGGTTTCTGGGACGCATGGAGCGGCGCTACCCGCGTGAGGTTTTTTACGTCCACCTGCAGCGCGATCCGCGGGCCGTTGCCCGCAGTTATGCCAGGCGACTCGACCCGGGCCTGATCATGTCCGCCTATGCCCATGGTATTTACCTCTACCTGCCCGAGGACCTGGAAAACCAGGCACACGAAGTCGCGCTCGACTATGTGCAAACCGTCACCGCCAACATTGAACTGTTTCTTGCCGGCAAGCCCAACAAGATGCAGTTTCGCCTAGAAAACGCCAAACAGGATTTCCGCAAGTTCTGGGATCGCATCGGTGCCGAGGGCGATCTCGAGGCAGCGCTGGCGGAATTTGACGTCGCCTACAATGCAGAGTCGGGGCCGTACCCGCCCAGCGGAGGCTGAATTACGCCCGTATCCATGAAATTCAGTGACCAATTGGAAAAACTGTGACCCAGTTTCACGTCTCCGGCCCTCCGCCGTCATATGTTTTCTTGCTAGTCAACGGCCAACCGGATGAAGGGCCATGGCGGCAGAAAGTTACAGAGTACTGTTCGACGGCGAAATCAGTGACGGCAAGGATCCCGATCAGGTGAAGCGCCGTCTTTCCCGCCTGTTCCGCCGGTCGGCGGCGGATATCGAGTCTCTTTTTTCAGGGAAACCGCGTGTACTGAAGACGGTCGAGAGACTTGAGGACGGGCAACGGTTGCTGGCGGCCATCGCCAGGACGGGGGCCGTTGCCAAACTGGAATCGCAGCCCCGGGACAGTACCTCGAAAAAAGAGAAAAAGGAGCATCTCGACACCATCGCACCACCGGCCGGATTTCGCTATCGCATGAACATCACCGGTGCGGCACTGGTGGTGGGTATTCTTTGGCTGGTCCATTTGCTGGTACTGACCTCGCTCTTCGCTGCCCTGGCTTACCATTTGGTTTTCAATCTGGATTTCTACGGAACGTTCGGCCTGGCAGGGCTGCTGTTCCACGCACTGCCGGCGTTGATTGGTGCTGCATTCCTTGCATTACTCATCAAACCACTGTTGCCCGCCGGCCGCACGGTCTCGGCGATCGCCCTGAAGCCGGGTCAGGCGCCCCTTCTGGATGAACTTCTGAGTGAAGTCTGCAAAAAGACCGATGCACCTGTGCCCGCTCACATTGCCCTGGACAGCGGTGCCGGCATTGCCCTGGACTTCGGGGCCCTGCCGGAGATCCCGACACGACGCCCCACGCTCCAGCTGGGACTCACCCTCATCGGCGGGTTGACCATCCGGCAATTCGCCGGGGTGCTGGGGCGCGAGCTTGGATATCTGGGCCGGAGTCAGGCGGCGCGGCGCACCCAGTTCGTTCGGGCCAGCCACCAACGCCTGCAGCATGCGGTCTTTGGCAGGGATGAACTGGACCATTTGCTGGCAAGGCTGAAAAAGCATTCGGGACCGGGTGCCCTGTCGGGACACCTCGGAGGTAAACTGCTGGCCCTTGCCCGTGAACTCCACCGGGGTCTTCTGAAAATCGTAACCGTCGTCTCTGCCGGTCCGCTCGAACTGCTGCAGTTTCGTTCGGACAGTATTCAGGCGCGGCTCAGCGGCAGTGAGACGTTCCGCGGCACCCTGTCCATGCAGCATCTGTTGGAAATGGCCTTCAAGGCGGCGGCGGAGCAGGAAAAGCGCAACTGGATCGAACGGGGAGAGCTAACAGAACGCTTGCCGATCGCCGCGCTGTCGCTTGCCCGTGAACAGGCAGAGCAGTTTCAGGCGGAAATTCGCACGGTGGTGAGGGATGGACCGGCCGGCGTGGAGAGTTGCCGTCCCACGGACCTCAAGCGCATACGGCGCATCGAGAAAAGCCCCCAAACGGCCCTCTATTTCGATGAACGGCCGGCACGCCAACTCGTGTCGGGCTTCGAATTCCTGAACCGGAGGGCCAGCTATCTCTATTACCGGAGTACCTTGCTCACGCCGATAACTTCTGACCGGCTCATCCCCGTTGTTTCCGAACCTTCCGGCGCTGAACGTCTGCTTCGTAGTTATTTTCTCGACCTCCACCGGGCACCGGTACCGCTCCATCAGCTCCTTCCCGAGGGGACCGCAACCGTGCTGCGGGAGAAGCTCCGGGAAGCAGCGGACCGTTCGAAAGAGGAGCAGGTCGGCAATCGCGTCACTTTGCAGTATTACTTCGAGATCGAGCGGCAGCTGATCGAGGCCAATGCCCGGGAAGTTCTGGTGAATGCAAGAGTTCCCCTGCCCGAGGGAAAGGTCGACCTCGAGAACATTCACGTCGAGTGCCGAAAACTCGAGAGTGAAGAGGAGAAGACCGCCAGGAAGCTGCGGGAGCTGGTCCAGGCACCGTCACAGCGACTGGCAATCGGTCTCGCTTACCTCGGCATCAGCGCACCCGAACGATTCCAGGAGGAGGTCGGGCGACTGCACGCAGCACTTCGCCGCACTGACGAAGTCCTGCCCAAGCTCCGTTCACTGCATATGCATTCGACGATTCTGGAGCTGCTGCTCAGCTATGGTTCATCACGTAATAGTGCTCTCAAAGATCGCATCGACGAACGCGCCAGAGATGTGAGTCAGCTCCTGATGGCCATCCGGCTCAACCTGAGGGAAGCCCCCTGGCCTTTCGGTGTGCCGGTCGTGGGGGATAATCTGGCAAAGCACGCCATTAACGGTGATTTCGATGGAGCCGATCCCTACGGGTTGCTGGATGTGGCCGGCATGGCTCTCTCCCGCACACAGGCTATTCGCCAGCGAATCCTCGCCCGGCTTGCCCAACTGGCCGTTTCTGCAGAAAAGCGCCTGCTTGGCAGTTACTGAGCACCGCAACCTTGATCTCCGACTGTTCGGGTGTGCGATAATAAAACCGATGGAGCGCAGCTAAAAAGATTGGTAAAGTAGGGTAATTACAGGAAGAAGAGGCGGAACCGGTGCAGGTCTTCCGGTTAAACTTTTCAGCAACTTTTGCTTCGCAATCGCCAAGCAAGTTGCTCTGTTTGGCCCTGTGGCTGGTGTTACCACTGGCGTTTTTACCCCTCCCGCTGTCTGCCACTATCGATGAAGGAAGCGCTGTCGACTCTGACATGACCTTCCATAGCGAAGGATCACTCTCCGCCTCCCGACGTATCGATGCCGCCGGTTCTACGGCCGACCACAGCAAGTTCGAGCAGTTGCAGGGGCCGTTCACAAGCGGTCCTGAAGTGACCCGCGCCTGTCTCGAATGCCATACCGAGGCGGATGATCAGCTCATGCAGTCCATTCACTGGACCTGGGAGTACCGCCATCCCGAGACCGACCAGCTGCTGGGCAAGCGGCATGTGGTGAACAATTTCTGCACCAACGCGCGCGGCAACGAAGGAATGTGTGCCCAGTGTCACACCGGTTACAACTGGGAGAACAACCAATTCGACTTTACCCGTGCCGAAAACATCGATTGCCTCATCTGCCATGATCGCACCGGCAGCTACTACCGGCCTCCGCCCACCACGGGTAACGAGGCCTGCTCCATCATGTTCGAAGGGAAGGAGCCTTTCGACTGGGCTCTCGTGGCGCAGGATGTGGGCCAGCCGGGGCGCGAGAATTGCGGTGTCTGTCACTTCTTCGGTGGTGGTGGAGATGGCGTCAAGCATGGCGACCTCGACTCCTCCCTCGGCGCACCGCCCCGCGCCCTGGACGTGCACATGGACGCCGAAGGGCTCAATTTCCCCTGCACCCAATGCCATGTGACTGAAAAGCATCTCTGGGCCGGTAGCCGCTATAACGTGGTGGCACGTGACACCGGAGGGACCGGCAAGCCCGGCATGCGCCGTGATGTGGCCACTTGTGAGTCGTGCCACGGCACGGCGCCCCACGCCAACACCGAAGTCACCGGGCTCAAGCTCAACGACCATGTGGACCGGGTGGCGTGCCAGACGTGCCACATCCCCGCCATGGCCCGCGGCGGAGTCGCCACCATGACCTTCTGGGACTGGCGCACCGCCGGTCGCATCCGCGATGGGGTGGGTTACAAGGAGAAGAACTATACCCAGAGCAATGGCGAACACCGTGCCACCTACAAATCCATCAAGGGGAGCTTCGAGTACGATGAAAACATCGTTCCCCGCTATGCCTGGTTCGATGGGCGCATGATCTATACGACCATCGATACCCGCTTCGACCCGGATGAAGCCCCCATTCCCATCAATCGCTTCGAGGGTGCGGCCGACGACCCTGCCGCGCGCATCTGGCCCTTCAAACGAATGCACAGCGTGCAGCCGTACGACAAAGGCAATGATACGCTGGTTTACATGCACCTCTGGGGAGACGATTCGGACGCCTTCTGGGGCAACTACGATTTCGGCCGGGCCATCGCCCGCGGCATGGAAAAGAACGACATCCCCTACAGCGGCGAGCACGGTTTTATCGAGACCTATTCGTACTGGCCTATAACTCACATGGTGGCGCCGAAGGAGGAGGCCCTCGCTTGCGCCGCCTGCCACAGTGACAACGGCCGCCTGGCCGACCTGGGCGGCTTCTATCTGCCGGGCCGTGACGGACGCTGGACGGACCGGATTGGTCTGTTGCTGATGGGAGGGTCACTGGCCGGTGTTCTGCTGCATGCTTTGCTGCGCCTCATTTCGGCTGCCCGGAGGAGGGCAACATGACCCGACGCCGTGTAATGGTCTTTAGCCGCTTCGAGCGCTTCTGGCACTGGGCGCAGATGCTGCTGATCATGACTCTGCTGTTCACCGGACTGGCCGTCCACGGCGTCCACCACACGATCACCTTCGAGACCGCGGCGGGTCTACACTCCTGGTCCGCCACCGCGCTCATCGTCTTGTGGCTGCTGGCCATCTTCTGGCATTTCACCACCGGTGCCTGGCGCCACTACCTGCCCACCACCCACGGTCTGTGGGCGGTGGCCCGCTTTTATGCCTACGGGATCTTCAAGGGCGAGCGTCACCCCTACCGCAAGGCGTTCTGGCGCAAACACAATCCGCTTCAGGCGCTCGCCTACCTGGCCCTGAAGCTGGTGCTCTTCCCCGCAGTCTGGATCACCGGGATCGGCTATCTCACCTATAACCTGTGGGCCGAGCCGGCCAGCAATGCCGGCGCCCTCGGCTGGGTGGCAGCAATTCATCTGCTCGCCGCCTACGCCATACTCGCCTTCGTGGTGGTGCACGTTTACCTGCTCACCATCGGTGGTTCCTTCTGGCACCACCTGCGACCCATGCTGGATGGCTATGACGAGGTGGAACTCACAGAAGCGGAGGCGGCCTATCTCGGCGAACGGGGCAAGCTGCCCTGACCGGCACCTGGAATAATGGATGCTGGCATTCTTCTTCTGAAGAACTCAACGATTCCTTCCTTGAATTCGAACCACGGGGTACACGGGGCGCACGGGGAACAAAAAACCGAACAACCTGTTTTACCCCGGGTCCCCGTGTACCCCGTGGTTATTTATTCTTCATTGATCCGGGGCTGCCAAGCGGCGGGCGGGGCAATTAATGACGAATCGCCTGCCGTGATACAGAGAGGTACTCACGGCTTTTGGTCAGCACGGTTTCGGTATCGTTGGTTTCCGATGCTATATGCACCTCTTCGAGAGTGTCGGCGAGTTGCCGGAGCTCCTCGTGAATTTTCCCCAGTGCGTTTTCCAGTGTGTAGGTGTACTGGTGGATGTTCCCCAGCGACGTGGCGTTCAGCTCCCGTTCCGATAGCGTCGCCTCCAGTTTCTGATTGTATTCGGCAAGGTTCTCCAGCGCCTGTTCGAGGGAGTTGGCTGGTTCCCCTTTGAAGTGATCAATCGGTTCGGCATAAGCGATGCCACTCGTGCCCAAGCCGAGAAGGCCCCAGAGCAGTATGGGTATCCAATAAAATTGGCGCTGTTTCATGGCAATCTCCGTTGTTAAGAACCTAAATGATAATCAGTATCACTTAGTGAAGTCAACGCCATTTTGAACTCACACCGTTCATCCAAAAAGAGCTTGAATACCGGGGTCCGGTTCGGGATATAATCCCCCCGTTCCGTGTTGATTCATATCAAGGGCGCAGCCAGGGCACTCCTCTGAACTCTTGGTAAGTCCAAACTTTAGCCAGCGTTCTTGGTCATATTAAACACAAAGCTCTCCCCGATGCCTTTCGTCAGGCGCGATTTTTCCGAACTGGAAGAGTGGCTTGGGTGATTTCACTCCCACAGCAAACGAGCATCGGCGGACCTTGAGTCGGATTCATCGAGCACCGTTCCCTTTGAATCAAAAGGTGAGTGCAACGCTTTCTGGATATATCAAACGGACCGCATGAGGAGGTCGCGATAGCAATAGTGGCTGATCATCGCCAATCGTCGTCGCCTCCCTTTCAGGAAAAGTGGCCGAAAACCCCCGATTTTTTTCCCCGCCCTGGTGTGGGGTCACATTGACACAGGTGTGGCAAATGACATACGTTGACGCGCGACAGCGGCATTTCACGCACTCACTGGCGGCACCGGGTCGCCAGCAGCAGACAGCAGCGCACGGAGTACATCCGCCGCATTCAACTTCATCAGGGCGTAGAGTGTTTTCGATGAAAGCTTCGGAGAGTCCGGCATTGATCGGGCGATGGGTGCGGGCGGCGCTATTTTTCATGTTGCTGTTAACGTTTGGGTTGGCACAGGCCCAGACGGCCGACGAACTCTATCCCCAGGCGCAAGACTTCTTTCCCGAGGCGGACCGCTATTCCGAATTTTCCGGAGAACCCTCTGCCGCCGAGGCATATCGTGGCGATGAACTGCTCGGCTATCTCCTGGTAACCGATGATGTGGTGCGTATTCCCGCCTACTCCGGAAAGCCTGTCAACTTGCTGGTGGGTATGGATACGTCCGGGGTAATCACCGGTACGGAAGTGCTGGAACACCACGAACCCATCCTGCTGGTCGGTATTCCCGAACAGAAGCTGTTTGACTTTGCCGAGCAGTACGTTGGCCTGAGCGTCCGTGATCGTGTCCGTGTCGGGGGTGGCGGCAAGGAAACCGACATCAATGTGGACGCGGTCAGTGGTGCTACGGTAACCGTCGTAGTAGTGGGCCAGAGCATCATGCGCAGTGCTCGCAAGCTCGCCGTTTCGAGAGGCATCATCGAACCGATCCAGCAGGTTACGGCTGAGCCGGGCCGGGTGCTCGAGGATGTCTATCGGGATGCCGACTGGGAGACCCTTACCGGCGACGGCAGTGTCCGCCGCCTCTATCTTGACTTCGAATCTGTCGAAGCTGCCTTTGCGGGCACCGACGGGGAAGGCAAAGGGCCCAAGCCGGCGCCCGGTTGTGCCGAATTGCCTGCGGATGATCCTTGCCATACCTTAATCAACCTTTATTACACTCACCTCAATCCGCCGACCATCGGGAAGAACCTGCTGGGAGATTCCCAGTACGAGTGGCTGATGGGCACTCTCGAGGAGGGCGAGCACGCCGTCGCACTGATGGCCAACGGCGCATACTCGTTCAAGGGTTCCGGCTACGTGCGCGGCGGCATTTTTGATCGCATACAAATAGAGCAGGACCGGACGACGATCAATTTTCGTGATACCGACTATCACCGCCTGAGTGATGTGTATGCGGAAGGGATCCCGGACTTCCACGAGATGGGAATCTTCATCATCCGCGAGGAGAGCGGTTTCGACCCGGGCCGCGACTGGCAACTGGAATTGCTCGTCATGCGTGAAGTTGGTCCCCTGGACCGAATATTCAGCACTTTCGGCGCCGAGTACCGGCTGCCGGACGAATATGTTGAACGGCCCGAACCCGCCGCTGCCGCCACTGCTGACGAAGAGGAGGCGATCTGGGTCTCCATCTGGAAGGACAAGCCATTTCAGATCGGTGTTTTGGGTGCTGCCCTCCTGCTGCTCACTGCCATTCTCTTCTTCCAGGACTGGCTGGTGCGCCGTGCACGCCTCTTCTGGTTGGTGCGCAATGGGTTCCTGGTCTTCACGGTATTTTTCGTCGGCTGGTACACCCTTGCCCAACTTTCTATCGTCAATGTATTGACCTTTACC
This sequence comes from Thiohalomonas denitrificans, assembly GCF_900102855.1. Lineage (NCBI taxonomy): Bacteria > Pseudomonadati > Pseudomonadota > Gammaproteobacteria > Thiohalomonadales > Thiohalomonadaceae > Thiohalomonas > Thiohalomonas denitrificans. The sequence goes on along the minus strand of NZ_FMWD01000010.1, from coordinate 1,528 downwards.
GATGCGGTGTTCCATGGCTTCAGTTGGGATACGTTCCTTCTGGATCCGCTGATGTTCATCCTCTGGTCATATGTTGCCTTGACGCTGCTGCTGTGGGGGCGCGGCGTATATTGCGGCTGGCTGTGTCCCTTCGGGGCATTGCAGGAGCTGCTGAACAAGATCGCGCGCTATGTCGGGATTAGGCAGTTTGATTTTCCGCAGCTGGTGCATGAGCGACTGTGGGCTGTGAAGTACATCATTCTGGTGGTGCTGTTCGGGGTCTCCCTGCAGTCCATTGGCGCTGCCGAGCGCATGGCAGAGGTGGAACCCTTCAAGACCACCATTATGCTCAAGTTCCAGCGGGAGTGGAGTTATGTCTTTTATGCCGTAATTCTGCTCGCCATTTCGGTGGTCAATCGCAAGTTCTACTGCAAATACGTCTGCCCGCTGGGAGCGGCGCTGGCGGTACCGGCACGGCTGCGCCTTTTTGACTGGTGGCTGCGCCGGCGCAAGGAGTGCGGAAAACCGTGCCAGGTCTGCGCCAAGGAGTGTGAGGTGCAGGCCATTCACCCTACGGGTGAGATCAACCCCAATGAGTGTCACTTCTGCCTGGACTGCCAGGCCACCTATTGGAATGACCACAAGTGTCCGCCCCTGGTGGAGCGGCGTAAACGTAAAGAGATGAGAATGGCAAAGCGGGAGGTTGCGGTGGAACTGCCGAAAAAGCACAAGGCGGACATCGGGGCCTAGTTTCTATCGATCGACGAGGACCAATAACAATGAACCAAGATAACGAAAACAACGAAAACGGAAAGGTCTCCCGGCGTGCATTTCTGGGTGCGACAGCCTTTTCGGGGGTGGCTGGTGCGGGCCTGGCAACCGGCCTGCTGCCGAGAGCAACCTTTGCGGCTGACAACGAAAACGGTGTAGCGGTCCATCCCGGCGATCTGGATGAGTACTACGGCTTCTGGAGCGGCGGTCAATCGGGCGAGGTGCGTATTCTCGGTGTCCCCTCCATGCGCGAGCTGATGCGCATTCCGATGTTCAACGTTGACGGTGCCACCGGCTGGGGTGTCACCAACGAGAGTAAACGGGTACTGGGGGATACTGCCCACTTCCAGAACGGGGATACCCATCATCCTCATATGAGCTTCAAGGATGGTACCTACGACGGCAAGTACGTCTTCATCAACGACAAGGCCAACAGCCGCGTCGGCCGCATTCGCTGCGATGTGATGCAGACAGACAGGGTCACCCGCATCCCCAACATTACCGCCGTGCATGGTCTGCGGCCCCAGAAGGCGCCCTATACCAAATACGTCTTCTGCAACGGCGAGTTCATGATCCCGCAACCCAACGACGGCCGCGACCTGGATGATCCCTCCAAGTACTTCACCGTGTTTAGTGCACTTAACGCCGAAACGATGGAAGTCGATTGGCAGGTCATCGTCGACGGTAATCTGGACAATACCGACGCCGATTACACCGGCAAGTACGCAGCATCCACCTGCTATCAGGGCCGTGGCGAAGGGATCTCCCTGGCGGAGAC
>NZ_FMWD01000009.1 GCF_900102855.1 Thiohalomonas denitrificans | reverse complement strand
AGCCTCTCGTCGCCTCTTGTCGCTCATACGCTGGGCCTTGGTTGCCTGGTACCGGGTGCCTTGGCGGTTACGGCGTACTTCCCGGCTTATCGTGCTGCGATTTCTGCCGAGCTTCCTCGCGACTTCGGCCTGAGAAAACCCCAGTTCCATCAGCGCGCCAATCTGGTATCGTTCCTCGTGGGTCAGTTGCCTGTACTGGTGTCCCATGTGTCGCCTGCAATCGGTTAGGGTGAGAGCTGCCGATTGTACGGCAACTGACCCACCCGCCTATCTAAGCAGGCGTTGCAGTTATTCTATGAATTCAGGAAGGAGTACCAATAACCACTAAGACGGTAGTAGCCAATGCGCGCAAGATAGTCCAAGGCCGCTGGCTCATTATCTACCTGCAGCCCGCGTTCCTTGAGAAGGGCAAGCTGATCGGCAAATGACTTCCATGGCTTACTTTGATTCATACGGCTTGTTCCAAATCTGCCTCGCCTGTTTCAACCAAGAGTTCACCGGAGAGGAGCTTGGGAAGGAGGGTGTCGCGGCACACTTCTAAAGACTGTGTTTCTTCAGTCGTATTTCGAATCTTTTCGTATAGGGGTTTAATCAACTCATAGAACGTTTCATTCAATTCTTTGCCGGCACTAATGAATGGCACGCTATTCATGTTTCTTTGATTCAGCTTTAGCTGGACCGCGCCCGTCACGTAAGGGGCAATATTGGTCTGCTGCATAAAAAGCATAAGCTGTTCCGTAGCAACCCCATTGTCACCCTGCAATACATGGGCATGATTGTTGACCCATGTTTTTCCCCAAATGTATTGAATGAAAGGCGTTCCATCGTCTTTGAGTACAGAACCATCTTCTCCCAACAATAGATAGATATCATCAAACAACCACTCGTCTATATAGTCCATGATCGACGTTGCACCATAATATGGGATATCCCCGGGCTTTTTAGCTTCACGCTGCTTCTTCGACAAGGGGACACGCTTTGAGTCAAAGCATCGCGAGACATCACCAAACGTCTTTAACTCCCATCCTTCCGGCACTTTGCCAAGCTCGGATTCCACCAAAGCATCGGGGAACAGCGCAGCGGTTGCTCTGAGTTGTCTCAGGGCGTCGGCACTTAGCTCATTGAGTTGTTCTTCGGTCTTGCTGCTGATGGCGCACATTGCGGCGAGTTCGCAGGCTTTAGAGCCGGCGTGGTCGAGGGTGTCGCCCTCGGTGCCGGCGGCGTCGCTTATCGCCTCTTCGGTGACTTCGGGGTGTTGTTGGATGAACGCCTCACGTGCGGCGATTTTGGCTCTGACGGGGTCGAAGTCGACAAACCAGCTTTTGAAGATGGCCTGGGCGATTTGTTCGAGGGTTTGGTTGGTTTGGCGGTTTAGTTCGAATTTCTGATCTAATTCGCCAAGAACTTTAGAAATTGTTTTTTGCTCTTGTAATGGAGGTAGTCGAATTTCGAATTTAGGTATATCCGAGCATTTTAGACTATCGAAAACTGCGCCGACGTTAATGAACTTTCTTACCTCATTCCACCAGTCACTACCCTGAACAACCCACCGAAGAAACGGAGGATACAATTTAGATCCATCAGAACGTAGTAATACGAGATTTTGCCCCAATGCGATTTCGAGTCCTTCTGGAACGTATGCAGTCTCCCCTGGGTTGCAGCGCCGCGACAAAATCACATCATTCGGCATTGGCTTAGCCTTCCTTCGCCAATGATAAAAATCTTCTTCAGATATAAGCCGAGCACCATCAAGCGTTATGTGGCCGTTTTTCAGTTGCGGTATTCCTACATATGGAAAGCCTTTCTCCTTTGCTTTTGGAGTTTTATGATCACAATCGATCAGAGTTACCCCTGCCTCCTCTAGCGTAACCTTTGGCCAGTTAGCACTCATAACCCAACCCCGCTAGGTTTCTTTTAATCTCCCCCTCCAGCCGGTCACTCTCCTGAAACTGCTCCTTCAGCTGTGCGGTCAGCCGCGCCATCTTTTCGGCAAAGGGTTCGCCGTCCTCTTCCTGCGCTTCGGCGCCGACGTAGCGGCCGGGGGTGAGGACGAAGTCGTGTTTTTCGATCTCTTCCAGGGTTGCGCTCTTGCAGAAGCCGGGAATGTCTTCGTACGAGATTGCCGCGTCGCTATCGCTCCTCGCAATGACAGGCTCTGTGGTTTGCCAGTTGTGGAAGGTGTCGGTGATGCGGGCGAGGTCGGTGGTGCTGAAGTCGCGCAGGACGCGGTCTTTCATGTAGCCGAGGTTGCGGGCGTCGATGAAGAGCACTTCGCCGCTTCGGTCGCGCAGCGCCCTGCCGCCTGAGCTGGTGCGTTCTTTTTTGTTTTTGCTGAGGAACCAGATACAGGCGGGGATTTGGGTGTTGGTGAAGAGTTGGCCCGGCAGGGCCACCATGCACTCGACAAGGTCGTTTTCAATCAGGGCGCGGCGGATGGCGCCTTCGTTGTTGGTGTTGGAGCTCATGGAGCCGTTGGCGAGCAGCAGGCCCAGGCTGCCGTTGGGGGCGAGGTGGTAGAGCATGTGTTGGAGCCAAGCGAAGTTGGCGTTGCCGCTGGGCGGTTTGCCGTAGCGCCAGCGGGGGTCGTTGTCGTCCACGCCGGTGTCCCACTCCTTCATGTTGAAGGGGGGATTGGCCATGACGAAGTCGGCGCGCAGGTCGGGGTGCTGGTCGTTGATAAAGGTGTTGGCGGGCTCCTTGCCGAAGTTGAAGTCGATGCCGCGGATGACCATGTTCATGGCGGCGAGTTGCCAGGTGGTGTGGTTGTACTCCTGGCCGTAGATGGAGATGTCGCCGATGCGCCGCCGGTGTTCGGTGATGAACTCCTCGGACTGGACGAAGAAGCCCCCGGAGCCCATGGCGGGGTCGTAGACGCGCCCCTTGTAGGGTTCGAGCATCTGCACGATGAGGGTGACGATGGCCTTGGGGGTGTAGAACTGGCCGCCCTTCTTGCCCTCGGCGAGGGCGAACTGGCCGAGGAAGTATTCGTAGACGTGGCCGAGGATGTCCTTGCTGCTGAGGCTCTTGTGCTGGAAGGGGATGGTGGCGACCAGGTCGATGAGCTCGCCCAGCTTGGACTGGTCGATGCGCAGTTGAGTGTACTGGCGGTTGAGCACGCCCTTTAGCTTGGGGTTGTCGTGCTCGATGGCCTCCAGGGCGTTGTCGATAAGCTGGCCGACAGAGCTGATGCGTTTGCACTTGCGCTTCTCGGCTTCAGCCTCGGGCGGAGCGGTCAGCACCTCTCCTTTCGAGTCGAGCCAGAGGACGTTGCCGATGACCGCCTTGTTCTGGTTTTGCAGGAACTCCCAGCGGGCGGATTTGGGCACCCAGAAGACGTTGGCCTCGGTGTAGTAGTCGCGCTCCTCCAGTTCGCTGTCGATCTCCTGTCGGTACCTTTCACTGTCGGCGCCGCCGAAGTCTTCGGGGGCCAGGTAGTATTCGTGGTCGGGATCCCGGAACTGCTCTTTTAGCTCCTCGCGGCGAATGTCGAAGGAATCGCTGACGTATTTGAGGAAGATCAGCCCCAGTACGGTGTGTTTGTACTGGGAAGCGTCGAGTGTTGAGCGCAGCTTGTCGGCGCTGGTCCAGAGCTTTTTGTCGAGCTCGTTGAGAAATTGCTGTTCTTCGGCGCTGGTCATGCGTTGGTTTCCAATCTAGTTGTCTTCGCTGAAGTAATCACTATCAACCTGCTTCACCTCGTAGACCTCCTTCGGAGTCACGCCGAGGTTGTGTTCGATCATCAGTTCGGCCAGTTGCTGGCCGTCGATGAGGATGACCTTCATGTCGAGGGTGTGCACCGCCTCGCGGGCGCCGGGGGAGAATTCCGAGGTGGTGATGAATACCCCCTTGCGGGCGCGGTTACGGGTGAGGCTGCCGATGAATTTGTCGATCTCGGGGCGATGGACGGTGTTCTGCCAGCGCTTGGCCTGGAGATAGATGGTATCCAGGCCGAGGCGGTCTTCCTTGATGATGCCGTCGATACCGTCGTCGTTAGTGGATTGGGTGGCTTCTCCCGCCTCTTTTCGGGAGCCGCCGTAACCCATGGCGATCATGAGGTCGACGACCAACTGCTCGAAGAAGCCGGGGCTGGCGGTTTGGATGGCGCCTAACAGGTCGTCGGCAAGAGAGCTATTGAGCGCTTGGTGGACGGCGGCGATCTGCTCGTCGGGCGTCGACGGGCGCTCTGCTGATGCGACCTGCGCTTCCGTATGGTCCTTTTTCTGGGAGACGAAAGCCCGGAACTCCTCAAAGTGCTTCAGGTAGTCGTTGTCGATAGCATCCGGGCACTCTTCCAGAGCGCGACGTCCACGGTCCGTAATGCGGTAGTGGGCCCGTTTAGGTGTTTCCAAAAGGCCTGCTTTGTCCATGTAGGTCTTTGCCCAGCCCAGGCGATTACTAAAAACCGTCTGCCGGCCGCTGGCGAGTTTCTCCCTTACTTCTTCAGGAGAAAGCTGAAACTCTTCGACAAGATCGTTACGGAGATGCGCCAAACGGTGAACTCGACCATCCGCCAACCGAGCCAAAAAGGGCCGCATCAGGGTTTGATAATCGGGGATTGGCATTCCGGTGACCTTAGTTTCGAGTAGGGCGGAACTTGGGCGACGGGAGGCGTGGTTCTAACAAAACAAGCGGTTATTGTTATTGCCCGTCTAACAGGAAGCACCAGATTACCTTGAGGGGTTGTCAGGGGCAATCTCGGGATTGGGAGCAAGAAATTGCCGGGTCGCTGGGGCTCTCCTGAAGAACTAACGATTCACGCCCTTGAATTTCGAACCACGGGGAACACGGGGCGCACGGGGAAAAAAACCGAACAACTTTTTTTACCCCGTGTTCCCCGTGGTTACCAGTTATTCATCCGGGCCTGTGGTTATCCCTCACCGCCGCCGCCCGAACACCGCCAAACCAATCCCGCCCAGGATCAACACCGATGCAACCACAAGGCGGAACGTGACCGCTTCGGAGAGGACCAGTACGCCGGCGACGGCGGCGATCACCGGGACCGATAGCTGCACGGTGGCGGCGCGGGTGGCGGTGAGGTGCGGGAGGACGCTGTACCAGAGTGCGTAGCCCAGGCCGGAGGCGAGTGCTCCCGAGGTGACTGCCCACAGCAGGCCTTCAGCGGAGAGTTGCAGTTGCGCGATCAGCGTGGCCCCGAGCACGAGTGCCAGGGGGACGCTGCGCAGGAAGTTGCCGGCGGTGTCGGCGAGCGGGTCGGCCGTGCCGCGTCCGCGCAGGGTATAGATCCCCCAGGCGATGCCGGCCAGTGCCATGAACACTCCGCCAAGCGGCGAAGGCACGGTGAGCCGGTCGGAGACCAGGTAGACCAGGCCCACCAGTGCGGCGATGAGACCGACCCACTCGAAACGGGTCGGCCGCTCACCCGCCCACAGCGCCGACAGCAGCATGGTGACCTGGACGCTTCCGAACAGGATGAGGGCGCCGGTACCGGTTGCAAGCGAGAGGTAGGCAAACGAGAAGGCGGCAGCATAGATGAACAGCATCACCGCGGAGGTCCAGTTGCCGCTTTTAGACGCCGTTCGCGGACCGCGCCTGGCCGTTACCAGCAGCCACAGCATCAGCGCCCCGGCCATCAGACGGACCGCCGTGAAACTGGCCGGGTCGATACTGGGCCCCTCCATGGCGAGGCGTCCCAGCAGCGAGTTGGCGGCGAACGCCACCATGGTGAACGCAGTCAGGCCTGCGATAACCGGCGCGGAACGGGCAACACTTTGTGCCATGGAGAATCCGTTAGTTGTGAAGCGGGCGGGCGGCTGCCATTCGGGTGGAATTCCCGGTTTCCTTTGTGTCCGCCGGTACGACTTTACGAGTTTTCACCCGAGGGTGAAGGCAGAGCCAAGGGCTATGAGGGCGGTTTTCATGGGCGCGTGCCTTTGGTGATCAACACCTCGATGTCCAACCGTATGCCTTCGGGCCCGGCCAGACCGGCGACCTCTTCCAGGTGTTCCCGCTTGAATTGGGCCAGTTGCTGATCATCGAGGCTGGAGATAAGTCCGCGGTAGCCGGCGTTCCAGACCACTTCCCACCACTGCTGGGCGTCTTCCAGGAAATAGCCGAGGTCGTGACGGCTGACCTCGACGCCTTTCAGGCCGGCCGCTTCGAACAGCGCCAGATTCTGGGCTTCGGTGGCGACCCGTTGCCAACCCGGGGGCGGCTTCGGCAAGCCGTAGGCCTCGATCCGGTTGCCGAGTAGCTCGGTCAACTGTCCGAAGGAACCTTCACGGAAGTGAGTGGTTACTACGGATCCGCCCGGCTTTACCTTCGAGGCGATATGGCGGAGCGTGCCGGCCATATCCTCGACGAAGAAGACGCCGAAGGAGCAGTTGGCGGCATCGAAGGCGCCGTCATCGAAGTCCATGGCGGTCATGTCCATGGGGCGAAATCCGATGTTGTCGATGTCGGCGGCACGGCACTTGGTTTCGGCCTGCGCCAGCATGCCTTCGGAGAGGTCGACGGCGGTGACGCTGCCGCGCGGCAGGTGTGGCGCCATGACCAGAGCGGGGATGCCGGTACCGGCTGCGGCGTCCAGCACCGATTCGTTGCCGTTGAAATCGAATATCCCGGGGAGACATTCCGCCGCGCGCTGGAAAAAGCGCAGCGGCTGACAGTCATACGCATCCGAGACCGCATCGAAGGTGGCCCTGACCCGCTGCCTTGCTTCCTGTTCTTCCATTGGTTCCCTTCCTCTCTACATCACCGTTTTCCGAGGCCGATCATCAAGCCGATTTATTCTCCAGAGCAGTAGCGGCTCTGCCGAGCAGAGCTCCCCGGAAAGGCCCCCATTTCGGGCGGCGCCAATAGCGGTCTGCCGGGTTCCACAAAAACCGCAAAGCTTCGCGGAAGGGCGGTTTCAGACCAGGCTGATTATGGCTTCCCAACTGATGAATACGGCCCAAGCCGCCGCAGCAATCGTAAACAGAACACCGAGGAAGGACCTGCCCCATCCATGTTTTTCCCGCATCAGTGCCCGCTCGGCCTGGTAGGTGGCGGCTTTTTGTTCCGCCAGCTGGATGAAATCCTGCCAGGCGCGATAGAGGGTGGCCGGGACGGCAGTGGGCCGGTTATCGGTCTTGAGGTCATCAGGCACGGCGACGCCCGGGGGTTTACCTTTGGGGAAGGTGCAATCAGGGCCGAACAGGGCCAGACCGCGCGGCTTGAGCTCCTTGGCGGTGAGGCGCAGCGCGGTGACCTGTTCGCGGGTACGGGCCAGCGGATTGGGAAAACGGGTGGTTTTACGGCCGATGACCTGGGACCACTGGTCGGCGTGTTCAGCACCGAAAATGGCGCCCTTATGGGGGAGGACTTCGACCGCCATGACGCCGTCGGGGGTCATCACGGCGTAGTCGATGAAGGTGAGTCCCTCGATGCCGTCTTCGAGGACGATGTCACGGCGGATCTCGGGCCCGAGATTGCGCAGTGTGCGCAGGATGGTCTTCTCGTGGCTGCGGCGGCACAAGGCGGGCCGGAGCAGCCAGATCGCGAGGGCGAGCAGAAGCGAAGCGGGGCCGATGGCCAGTAGCAGTATCTGGGTGTTCACGTTTGGCTGTTCGAATATGAAGTTCTGGATGGGTATTTTAGCTGGTTAGGCGGGGGTTGGGGGAATGGGTTTACCAAAAAGGGGAAGAACCAGCGGGTTGGCGACGGCTACCGGCGCGGCCCCTTCAGAGGGACTGCCGCGCCGGATGGTTCAGGAGCCGGACGGGAGGGGCAGGGAAGCCTCGATCACGGGGTCGGCCAACTCCTCGGCCAGTGCGATCAGCGTCGCCTGACGATGCTCTTTCGGCAGATTGCCGATGCGCGCCGCGTCCTGATAGAAGGCTGCCATATCACCATTGTGCCTGGCGATGAGCGCCTCGAAGGCGGGGACATGCTCCCGATAGGTGGCGAACAGGGCGAGTTGGGCGTTGTCGAGTTTGCGCTGCATGAAGGCGTCGAAGCCCTTGTAGCCGTCCCAGCGCTGCTTGAAGTCGACGTACTGCTCCTGGAGAGCCGCAAACACGCCCGCCTTTTCGCTACGCATCACCGTTTCGGGCAGGTCGCGGCGATAGAGCTCCTTCAAGGTCTTGCGGGTACCGACCAGTAGCTGGTGGAAGTCCGAACGGCGCTCCTGGGCCTCGATATAGTCCTGGTAGGCCTCGGGGACCCCCTGGTGCTCGAACCAGCGGCGCACCCCCTCGCGGGCCACGGCCGTGGCGAAGGCCTCGTTGAAGGCGGAGTCACCCTTTATATAGAGCCGTTGATGGGCGAGCTCGTGAACTATGATATTAACGAGCTGGGCCCCGGGCTGATTGATGAAGGTATTGAGCAGCGGATCGTCGAACCAACCCAGGGTCGAGTAGGCTTGCGAACCGCTGACCATCACATCGAAGCCCAGCTCCCGGAGTTCACGGGCATTGGCACGCGCATCGTCCGGGTCGAAATAGCCGCGGTAGCTCACGCATCCGGCAACGAGGTAGCACGATCGCAGGGGGTATACCGAAAATTCGGGGGTCGCGATCACGTTCCAGACGGCGTAGGGGCGGCCGATGTCGGCATACTGCGTATAACTGCCGTTTCTGGGAAGGCCGAGCGCCTCACTGGCAAAATGGCGAATCTCCAGCGCCCGCTCCAGCCGCTTGCGGGTCTCCGGATCGAGATCCTTCCGCTGCAGGACCCTGTCCAGCGGTTCGGCTCGGGAGACGAGCTCAAGGTGGCCGGAGAGCGCCTGGCCGTAATAGCCGAGAGTGGAGCAGCCGCTCAAGCCGGCGACCAACACTCCGGCCATCAGCACAAGAGGGAGCCGGTGAATTCGATATCGCATGGTCTGGGAGGTTATCAGGCCGTTTATAAAAAGTTTGGAACCGATTCCTCGTTACGAAAACCGCGGTCGGCACCAGGTCACGCTCCCACCACAGAGCGAAAGGTTTGTGTCAGAATTGTCCGCCGTCACTCTATTCTGGTTCTCCATGGAAGCTAAGCTGCAAGCCGTTGTCGCCCAGGCGGGCGAGTTCATTCTGGGCAAGGAGCGACAGGTGCGTCTGGCCGTCGCCTGCCTGCTGGCCCGGGGCCACCTGCTGATCGAAGACCTGCCGGGCGTGGGCAAGACGACTCTGGCCCACGTGCTGGCGGGCAGTCTGGGGCTCCATTTCAACCGGGTGCAGTTCACCTCGGACCTGCTGCCGGCGGACATCCTGGGTGTCTCGATTTATGAAAGGGAGAGCGGCAGTTTCCGGTTTCATCCCGGACCGGTTTTCGCCGAGGTGGTACTGGCCGATGAGGTGAATCGTGCCACCCCCAAGACCCAGGGCGCCCTGCTGGAGGCCATGGAGGAGCACCAGGTCACGGTGGAGGGCGAGACGCGGCGGCTTCCGGAGCCGTTTTTCGTCATTGCCACACAGAATCCCGCTTACCAGATCGGCACCTTCCCGCTGCCCGAGTCGCAACTCGACCGGTTTCTGATGGTGATCGAGCTGGGCTACCCGGACAAGCGTGCGGAACGCTCCCTACTCGCCGGGCATGACCGACGGGAAATGCTGCTGGACATCGAGCCGACGATGACACCGGCGGAACTGGTAGCGCTGCAGGCCAAAGTACGACAGGTCCACGTCTCGGAGGCGTTACTCGACTATCTGCAGGCGCTTTTGACGTTCAGCCGCGAATCGGCCCTGTTCGTCACCGGCCTCTCGCCGCGCGCCGGTCTGGCACTGCTGAACGCCGCCCGTGCCTGGGCCCTGCTGGAGGGGCGGGACCATGTGCTGCCGGAAGATGTCCAGGCCGTGCTGCCCTACGTCACCGGCCACCGCCTGCAACCGGCCAACGAGACCGAGAGCCGCTCGGCCGAGGCGCTGATGGAGCAGTTCTCGGCGGTACCGATTCCGTGAGGGGAGATACGAGGGGCGATATTCGAGATACGAAGATCACCCTCTACTTTCGAATCTCGAATCTTGCATCTCGGGGCTAACGACGATGGCGACCGGGGCAGGATCGAATCAGACGGTGCGGATGCTTGGGGAAATCACCAAAGTTCTGGGTTGGGGCCGCTTTTCCGGGCGGGTTCACCCGCAAGCGGGTCCGACGACCCTTGACCGGCGACGGGTTTATATCCTGCCTACCCGGGCCGGGTTTCTCTTCCTTTTGGTGCTGGGCGCGATGCTGCTGGGCGCCATCAACTACTCCAACAGTCTCGGGTTTGCGCTGACCTTCCTGCTGGCCAGCCTGTCGGTGGTCTCCATCCTTCACACCTTTCGCAATCTCCACGGACTCTCGTTCCATCCGGGCCACTCGCGACCGGTGTTTGCCGGGGAACAGGCCCTGTTTCTCATCGGCATAGAAAACCGTCGGGCTGCACCGCGTTTTGCAATCGACCTGGCCCTGGCCGGCGCCGGACGGAACACCGTGGATCTGGAGGCGAACGCCCTCTACTGGGTCGAGCTGCGGGTCCCGGCCACCCGCCGGGGCCATCTGTATCTGCCCCGCTGCACCATCGAGACCCGGTTTCCCCTGGGGCTCTTCCGGGCCTGGGGCTATATCCAGCTGAACTCGGAGTGTCTGATCTACCCCAAACCGGCCGACGCGCGCAGCATTCCCCCGAAGCTGGGCGGCACATCGGGCCACGGTGGCGACCGGGGCCGCGGCAGCGAGGATTTTATCGGCCTGCGGGCCTATCAGGCCGGTGACCCGCTGCGCCATATTCACTGGAAGGCAGTAGCGCGCGGCCATGATCTGGTCACCAAGCAATTCGGGGGCGAAAAGGCGGAGCGCATCTGGCTGGACTGGGAGGAGACCCCGGGCGCCAATGTGGAGGCCCGGCTGTCGCACCTCTGCCGCTGGGTGCTGACGGCGGAGGAGCGTGGCTGGGTCTACGGCCTCGCCCTGCCCCGCCGACGGATTCCGCCAGACCGCGGCGATATCCACCGGCGCCACTGTCTGGAAGCGCTGGCACTGTTCGGGGAACCTTCATGAGCCGAACCGATGTCGCCAAACGCCGCATTCCGCCGCAACTTGGCCGGCTCTGGCTGCTGGGAGGGCTGTCGGCTGTGGTGGCACCGCACCTGCTACGGATGCCAGCCTGGCTGGGAATCGGTTGCGGAGCGTTGATCATCTGGCGAATTCTGCGCGAACTCAAAGGCTGGCCCCTGCCGGGACGGACAGTCACGATGGGGCTGACGGTCGGGGGAGTGGCCGGCATATTTGCGGCCTACCAGACGCTGCTTGGCCAGCAGGCGGGCGTGGCGCTGCTGACGGTGATGCTGTGCCTCAAGCTGCTGGAGATGCGTACCCTGCGCGACTCCATGCTGGTGATTTTCCTCGGCTATTTCCTGGTCATCAGCGGCTTTCTGTTCAGTCAATCGATCTTCGTCGGCATCTATATGTTCGCGGTAGTGCTGGCACTGACCGCGGCGCTGGTGGCGCTCAATCATCCGGGCGGTGCGCAGCACCATAGCGGCGGCTATGTACGGCTGGCCGGGGGACTGCTGTTGCAGTCGGTTCCGCTGATGCTGGTGCTGTTCATTCTGTTTCCACGGATTCCGGGGCCGCTCTGGGCGCTGCCGGAAGATGCCCACCAGGGCACCACCGGACTCAGCGATGAGTTGACCCTGGGCTCGATTACCAATCTCGCCGAATCGCAGGAGGTGGCCTTTCGCGTGCAGTTCGATGGCGACCAGCCCACGGCCGACCGGCTCTACTGGCGCGGCCCAGTATTGTGGCTGACCGACGGGCGCGGCTGGCGCGTACTGGATCCGGACGGCGAACGGGTAGGCCGTCTGGGCGGTGCCGACTATCAGGATGCCGGGGAGACGGTGGATTACGAGGTGACGGTTGAACCGCACAACCGTAAATGGCTGTTCGCCCTGGACCTGCCGACCGGCGCCCCACCGGCGGCGAACATTCGCGGTGATTTCCAGATGGTGGCGGATAAACCGGTGAACGAACGACGCCGCTACCCGATGCGCTCGGTCCTCGAGTACAACACCGGCGAGCTGTCATCGCTGCAGCGCCAGCTGGGTCTCAACCTGCCCACCGGCAGCAATCCAAAGACCACCGCCCTCGCCCGCCGCTGGCGCGAGGAGGGAATGGCCCCGGAGACCATCGTCTCTGCCGCTCTGAGCTTCTTCCGCGACCAGCCGTTCTACTACACCCGTCAGCCGCCCGCCCTGCCTGCCGACAATGCGGTGGACAGTTTTCTGTTCGACCGGCGCCGCGGTTTCTGTGAACACTATGCCGCCAGTTTCGTTACTCTGATGCGCGCGGCACAGGTACCGGCCCGGCTGGTTACCGGCTATCAGGGGGGGCAATTCAATCCCGTGGGTGACTACCTCATCGTTCGCCAGGCCGATGCCCATGCCTGGGCCGAGGTCTGGCTGGAGGGACAGGGCTGGGTTCGGGTGGACCCGACAGCGATGGTGCCGCCCGAGCGGGTGCAGGCCAGCGCGGATACTGAACGATTCCGCTCCACGCTACCGCTTACCCTCAGTGGTCCACAGGCGGATTGGCTGACACGCAGCTGGCAGCAGATGAGGGCCTCGTGGGACGCCGTCAACCATGGCTGGAACCAGTGGGTGCTGGGCTTCGACCGGGAGCGTCAACACGATCTGATGCGTCGCCTGGGTATCGGGGATATCGACTGGCGCGGCATGGTGGCCATGCTGTTCCTGTCGCTGTTGGTACTGCTCGGTGGAGTCGGTGCCTATCTGTTATGGCCCCGCAGAGCCAAAACCGACCCGGCGGCCCGGCTTTATGAACGCTTCTGCCGCAAACTCGATTCCCACGGCCTGCCGCGCCAGCACGACGAGGGACCCCGCGCCTATGCCGAACGCGTCGTGGTCGCCCGACCCGACCTCACCGGACCCATCCAGCGGATCACCGATCTGTACACCCGCATCCGCTACGCCGACGACGACCCCGATCGCTGGCTGCCCCACCTGAAAAAACAGGTACACGCGTTTCGGCCGTAGGAGGCCAGCCCCCGGGGCGATTAGCTGGTCGTGGCTTCGCGACGAGGGCGCCCCTCCTACCCCATAGTGGCCCGGAGTCTCACGACACACCGGTAGGAGGCCCGCCCTCGGGGCGATTGGCTGGTCGGACTTCGCGACGAGGGCGCCCCTCCTACCCCATAGTGGCCCAGGAGTCTCCGGACGCGCCGGTAGGAGGCCCGCCCTCGGGGCGATTGGCTAATCGGGCTTCGCGGCGGGGCGTCCCTCCTACCCCATCGTGGCTCAGGAGTCATCCGGACAGGCCGGTAGGAGGCCCGCCCTCGGGGCGATTGGCTGATCGGACTTCGCGGCGGGGGCGCCCCTCCTACCCCATAGTGGCTCAGGAGTCATCCGGACACGCCGGTAGGAGGCCCGCCCCCGGGGCGATTGTCTAAAAGGGGCAGCAAGCCTATTTTGTCCGATCCCGTGGATCGCATTATCTTATCGGTTGGCCAATATCGAGAAGGCGGGGTCGGGAATGGAATTCCAACCACACGGAAGTAAATTACGGATGGGGCGGGCTTCGATAGCAGGACAACCCTACCATGTGATCACCTCTACCCTGGGAAGAACGCCGATCTTCGGGGAACTCACGGCAGCCCGCACTTTAATCAACGTGATCAAGGGCCATGACAACAGAGGCTATACCCAAACGCTGGCATTCGTGGTGATGCCTGATCACCTTCATTGGCTCTTTTCTTTGGGCCAGCGACAAGGGCTTTCCAGGACGGTTGGCGGGCTAAAGGCAATATCCGCTAAACGACTGGGCGGCCGTATATGGCAGGACGGTTTCTTCGATCATGCCGTCCGAACCGAAGAGAACCTGAAAAAGATTGCCCGTTACATCGTTGCCAATCCATTAAGGGCCGGGCTAGTGGAAGAGATTGGTGATTACGCTCATTGGGACGCCATGTGGCTATGAACGTCAGTAAACCCGCACTGGTAGAAAACCTCGACACACCGGTAGGAGGCCCGCCCTCGGGGCGATTGGCTGGTCGGGGCTTCGCGGCGGGGGCGCCCCTCCTACCTTCATAGCGGGCTCGGGTGTCTCCCGACACACCGGTAGGAGGCCCGCCCCCGGGGCGATTGGCTGATCGGGCTTCGCGGCGAGGGCGCCCCTCATACCCCATAGGGGCCCAGGAGTCTCCGGACACGCCGGTAGGAGACCCGCCCTCGGGGCGATTGGCTGGTCGAGCTTCGCGGCGAGGGCGCCCCTCCTACCCCATAGGGGCCCAGGAGTCTCCGGACGCGCCGGTAGGAGGCCCGCCCTTGGGGCGATTGGCTGATCGACTTCGCGGCGGGGGCGCCCCTCCTACCCCGTAGTAACTCAGGAGTCTCCGGACAAGCCGGGTCTACTTACCGATGCAGAAGGATTCGAAGATCCGGCCGAGGAGGTCGTCGGAGGTGAATTCGCCAGTGATTTCGGAGAGGTGCTGCTGTGCGAGGCGGAGCTCCTCGGCAACCAATTCGCCGGCGCCCTCTTCCAGTCGGCTGGCGGCATGCTGCAGGTGTTCGGTGGCGGCGCCGAGGGCCTCGAGATGGCGGCGACGGGCCATGAAGGCGCCCTCGCCGGCCTGCTCGTAGCCCATCACCCGCTTCAGATGCGAACGCAACAGTTCGATCCCTTCGCCGGTTCTGGCACAGACTCGGACCTCGGCGCCCAAGGCATCACTCCCCTCGCCGACGTCACGGCCGGAGAGGTCCACCTTGTTGCAGACCACCGTCACCGGCAGGCCGTCGGGCAGTTTGTCCAGGATGGCCCGCTCCTCGGCCTCGATGCCGAGCCGATCATCCACCACCAGCAGGACGCGATCGGCCTTTTCGATGGCGGCCCAGGCGCGGCGGATCCCCTCCTGCTCGATACGATCCGCGGAGTCTCGCAGACCAGCGGTGTCAATGACGTGCAGTGGCATTCCGTCGATATCGATCTGCTCGCGCAGGATGTCACGGGTGGTGCCGGGGATCTCGGTAACGATGGCCGACTCCTGGCCCGCCAGGGCATTGAGCAGACTGGATTTTCCGGCATTGGGACGCCCGGCCAGTACCACAGTCATACCTTCGCGGAGTAGGCGTCCCTGCCGGGCAGCGGCCTGCACTTCGCCGACCGCATCCGCAATTGCACGTAAGTGGGCGCTCACGTCACCTTCGGCGAGAAAGTCGATCTCCTCGTCGGGAAAGTCGATGGCCGACTCCACATACATGCGTAGCGCGATTAGCCGTTCCACCAAACTATGCACTCGCCGGGAGAACTCCCCCTGCAACGAGCGCAGCGCGGACCGGGCGGCCTCGCGACTGCCGCTTTCGATGAGATCGGCCACCGCTTCGGCCTGGGCCAGATCCAGCTTGTCGTTCAGAAAGGCGCGTTGGGAGAATTCGCCGGGACGGGCCAGGCGGGCACCGTGGGCCACCACCGTCTCCAGGAGCATGTCGAGCACCACCGGGCCGCCATGGGCCTGGAGTTCGAGGACATCCTCGCCGGTAAAGGAGTGGGGATTCTGGAAGAAGAGCGCAATGCCCTGATCGAGAACACTGCCGTCGGGAGCCCGGAACGGAAGGTAGTCGGCCCGACGGGCGGGTGGTGTCCGGCCCAGCACACGTTCGGCGATCACCGATGCGAGGGAACCCGACACCCGCACAATCCCGACGCCGCCCCGTCCGGGCGGCGTGGCAATCGCGGCGATAGTGTCCGTAGAAGCGATCATGGAAAGTCACCACTGAGCTCACAGAGAACGAATACTCTCCGTGTACTCAGTGGTTTACTCCAGATCAGGCCTTTACGACAAAGCGGGTGATATACCACTGCTGCAGGATCGAAAGCCCGTTGTTCACCACCCAGTACAGAACCAGCCCCGCCGGGAAGAAGGCGAAGAACACGGTAAAGACAATGGGGAGGAGCATCATCACCCGGGCCTGGATGGGGTCCATCGGGGTCGGATTCAGGCGGTGCTGGATGAGCATGGTCGCGCCCATCAGCACCGGCAGTACAAAGTAGGGATCCGCCACCGACAGATCCTGGATCCAAAGCATGAACGGCGCCTGCCGCAACTCGACGCTCTCCAGCAGCGCCCAGTAGAGGGCAATGAACACCGGGATCTGTACCAGGATAGGCAGACAGCCGCCGAGAGGATTGATCTTCTCCTCCTTGTACAGCTTCATCATGGCCTGGTTCAGCTTTTCGCGGTCATCGCCATACTTCTCCTTGATGGCCATCAGGCGCGGCTGGACCTTCCGCATATGCGCCATTGATGTGTAACTCTTCTCCGAGAGTTTGTAGAAGACCAGTTTAATCAGGACGGTCAGCAGGATAATCGCTACGCCCCAGTTGCCGAAAATGGAGTGGAACAGGGAAAGAACCCAGTGCAGCGGCTTCGAAATGAAGGTGAGGATACCGTAGTCCACGGTCAATTCTAGGCCGGTGGCAATCTCCTCGAGGCGCTCCTGGATCTTGGGCCCGACATAGAGTCCGGAGGTCAGGGTCTCGGACGCGCCCGGGGCGACCTGGGTCTGCGGCCCGACCATGCCCAGAATCCGCTCGCTGCCGATGCCCTTGGTGTAGTAGCTATATTTCTGGTCCTGCGACGGTACCCAGGCACTGAGGAAATAGTGCTGAATCATGGCCGCCCAGCCGCCCTGGAACGTACGGTTCAGCGGTGTTTCGGCCATCTCGTCGAAATCGATCTTTTCGTAGCGCTCTTCAGGGCTGTAGATGACGCCGCCGGTATAGGTATAGATAAAGAACTGACCACCATCCTGCGGAGGCGTGCGCTGCAGCTGGCGATACATGTGGCCGTTCCACGGCTCGCCGCTGGCGTTCTCAATGGTGTATCCAACATCCACCAGATAGTCACCGCGGCGGAAGGTGTAGGTCTTGGTGACCAAGATGCCGTCTTCCTGCCAGGTCAGATCGACACGGAGTTGGTCCTCACCGTCGGAAAGCCGGTACTCGGATTGCGCGGCCTCGAACCGGGCATGGTGGCTCGGAGCGGGAGAGCCATCGGTACCTGCGGGCAACAAACCGGTCTGGGCAACGAACAAGTCGCCCGGACGGTCATTCAGCAAGGTGATCGGATTTTCCGGCTGGTCCACCGAAACCGGGTACTCCAGGAGTTCAACGCGACGCAGATCCCCACCCACCGCATTGATCTCGGCGCGGAAGACATCGGTCGTCACAGTAATGCGCTCACCGGCACCGAGCCCGGTTTGGGTCTGGCTCAACGGGGTGTCAGCGGCAGACGTTTCCGGTACCTCGCCCGTCGGCACATCACCGGCGGGTGCGCCGTCGGCGGGCACACTCGGTGTGTCGGTTTCACCCCGATCGGTGGTCGCCACCTGTTCCTGTTGGGGCCGCACGTAATCTTCCTGCCACGCGTTCCAGATCAGCATGACAGTGAAAAGCAGGCCACCGATCAAAATAATTCGTTGTAGGTCCATCGATTAATCTTTGTTGTCGGGTACGGGATCCAGGCCACCCTCGTGCCAGGGATGACAGCGGGACAGACGGCGAACAGAAAGCCAGCCGCCCCGAAGTGCACCATGGCGAACAATCGCCTGCTGGGCATACGACGAACAGCTGGGATAAAAACGGCAGTTATTGCCCAGAAAAGGGCTGATGCAGTAGCGATAACATGCAATTAGGGCGAGGAAGAGTTTCTGCATCGTTCGGGCAAGGCTCGCCAGAGCTGTTCCAGAGTGGCCCGTAGTCGGGATTTGTCCAGTCGGTCGATACCGGGGCGGCCCAAGACTACTACATCAAAGCCTCCGATTTCACCCTGGTTGAGGCGAAAACTCTCCCGAATCTGGCGTTTGGCTCGATTACGCGCCACTGCACGTTTGGCGTTCTTTCGGGAAATGGCCATCCCCAACCGAGGATAGCCGAGGTCATTGGGTCGGGCCAAAATGAGGATCTGCCCACCATTGACCCGGCACGCCTCCTCGAAGACGCGCTTGAACTCACCCGGTTTCAGCAGCCGTGCCCGGCGGGGAAACGCCGCCGCCGATTCAGCCGAACCGCTGCGACCGGGAGAGTTCTGCAAGATCCCGTGTTACGCGGACAGGCGAGCGCGGCCCTTGGCGCGACGGGCTTTCAGCACCTTGCGACCGCCGACGGTGCTCATGCGGGCACGAAAACCGTGGGTACGCTTACGGCGGATATTGGAGGGCTGGAATGTTCTTTTCATGGAGGCAACCGTCCGGTCAAAGCAGTCGTGTTGTGATAGCCGGATCCAATAACGGAAAGCCGGCCCGGAAAAGTCGGCAAAGATACTGCGATTTCCGATCGTATGTCAAGGATAGCTTGGGGTTTTTCGATCGGGATAAGGTGTGGATAACTTTTGCAATCGGCGGTAGACTGCGGCTTCCATTGCCTCTCTCCACGAGTGCACTGTTGCATGCTGGACGGTGCTTTCAGCGAGTCGCTGGCGGCCAGATGCAAGGCGCGTTTCGCAGGGAATGGCGCGCCCTTTCCAAGAAACGCAACGCCGCAGATGGCCGGCCAGCGGCTCGCCCGAAGGGAGCCCCCCAAAAACGCCATGACGGCGTTGCAGCGCTTGACAAGGGAATAACCATTGCCTGCGCGCTGCGCCTTGTCCTGACGCTTTTGGGAGGCTCTGAAAGTACCGCCCAGCATGCAACAGTACACTAGAACCGAAGGTCGCTTCCGTGACACCCAGTTTCTGGCAGAAATGCCTAGACGCCCTAGAGCACGAACTCTCCCCCCAGCAGTTCAATACCTGGATTCGGCCGCTGCAAGCCGAGGTATCGGAAGATCGGGTGTACCTGTTCGCCCCCAATCGCTTTGTCATGGATTGGGTCGCTGAACGGTTTCAGGACAGAATCGAAGAGCTGGTCGCAGCCTACAGCGATACCGGAACTCTGCCGGTCACCTTCGAGGTGGGCTCGCGCGCCCAGGTGGCAAAAAGTGCACCCGCGGTAGCGCGGGATCCGGGAGTCAGTGGCGAAGGGCCGTCGCTGGTCGAACGCACCAAACCCGACTACCGACGCAGCAAACTCCAGCATAACTACACTTTCCAGACCTTCGTTGAAGGTAAATCGAACCAGCTCGGACGCGCTGCATCGATGCAGGTGGCCGAAAATCCCGGTGAAGCCTACAACCCGCTGTTCCTCTACGGAGGTGTCGGCCTCGGTAAGACCCATCTGATGCATGCGGTAGGTAACGAAATCCTCCGAAACCGTCCGGACGCAAAGGTCCTTTACCTGCACTCGGAGCGTTTCGTTGCAGATATGGTGAAGGCCCTTCAGCAAAATGCCATTAACGAATTCAAACGCTTCTACCGTTCACTGGACGCGCTGTTGATCGACGACATCCAGTTTTTCGCCGGAAAGGAGCGCTCTCAGGAGGAGTTTTTCCACACCTTCAACGCGCTGCTCGAAGGCCAGCAGCAGGTCATCCTCACCTGCGACCGCTACCCGAAAGAGGTGAACGGACTGGAGGAACGACTCAAGTCCCGGTTTGGCTGGGGTTTGACCGTCGCTATTCAACCGCCTGAGCTGGAAACCCGAGTGGCTATTCTTAACAGCAAGGCGTTGCAGACCGGAGTCGAACTGCCGAGTGAAGTGGCGTTCTTTATCGCCAAGCGCATCCGCTCCAATATCCGTGAACTCGAAGGCGCGCTGCGGCGGGTCGTTGCCAATTCGCACTTCACCGGTCGACCGATTACCGTGGATTTTGCCAAAGAGGCGCTGCACGACCTGCTGGCACTACAGGCCAAACTGGTCACCATCGAAAACATCCAGAAGACGGTTGCCGAGTATTACAAGATCCGGGTCGCTGATTTATTATCGAAACGACGCAATCGCTCCATTGCACGGCCGCGCCAGGTGGCCATGTCGCTCGCCAAAGAGCTGACCAATCACAGCCTGCCGGAAATCGGTGACGCCTTCGGCGGCCGGGACCATACAACGGTGCTGCATGCCTGCAAGAAGGTCGCATCGTTAAAGGAAGAGGACCAGCGAATCGCGGAGGATTACGCGAACCTGTTGAGAATCCTGACAACATGATCGGGATAACCTGTGGATAACTCGGCGTTTCGCTGACAACAGGAAACAGTGAACAAGTTATACACAACTGGTCCCAAAGATAGAGACGCGGTTATGAGTTGGTGTAAAGTCCTGAATTAAAAAGGGACAATGGACTTACTCACAGTAAATGCGGGACATAGTAATAACAATAGGTTAAAGATCTAAACCACTAATAATTACGTCTGGGGAAGACGGGAACATGCGATTTACGATATCGAGAGAAGCGCTGCTCCGGCCGCTACAGGTCGTCGGTGGAGTCGTTGAAAAACGGCAGACATTGCCGGTACTTTCAAACATTCTGGTAAACGTCGAGCCGGACAGGGTTACGCTGACCGGAACCGACCTGGAAGTCGAACTGACGGCGGCTGTGAACGTGATCGGAGCCGATACCGGTGATGTCACACTACCAGCAAGGAAATTCATGGATATCTGTCGGGCGCTTCCGGAAGGCGCAGAGATCGATATTTCGGTTGATGGAGAGAAGGCAAGGCTCCGATCCGGAAAAAGTCGATTCACTCTGGCGACCTTGCCAGCGGCAGAGTTTCCAGCGACAGAAGCGGTAGCGGGTGCCTTCGAGTTCGAAATATCCCAGGGAGAACTTCGCCATCTCATTGAAAAGACACAGTTTTGTATGGCGAATCAGGACGTTCGCTACTACCTCAATGGGTTGTTGCTGGAGTTCAATGCAGGTTCGCTGCGAACGGTTGCGACTGACGGACACCGGCTGGCGCTGAGTGATCGGGTGGCGGAACAGACCGGCACGGAACAACGCCAGGTGATTATTCCCCGAAAAGGGGTGGTGGAGTTGTTCCGGCTTCTGGAAGATTCGAAAGAGCCGTGTCGGGTTCAGCTTAATACCAATCATATCAAGGTGGAGCTGCCGAATATCGGGTTCACCTCGAAGTTGGTCGACGGTCGATTTCCCGATTACGAACGGGTGGTTCCCAAAGGGGGTGACAAGATTGTCACCGCTGATCGCGAGGGGCTGCGGCAGGCCTTGGTGAGGACGGCCATCCTCTCCAATGAAAAGTACCGCGGGATCCGGCTCGAGCTAAGCAGCGGCCAGTTGCGAGCGGTGGTCAATAATCCCGAGCAGGAAGAGGCGGAAGAGGAGCTGGACGTCGAGTATCAGGGAGAGCCATTGGAGATCGGCTTCAACGTGGCCTATCTGCTCGAGGCAATCAATGCGATTGACCAGGATGAGGTGGAGATCACCCTGAGTGACCCGAACAGTAGCTGTCTGGTTCGAGGGGTGGGAAATGAAGAGTCCCGTTACGTCGTGATGCCGATGCGATTGTAGGATCCGGATGGGTTACCGATATGACATATCGTTGCCTGTACGGGGCCGGTTCCTCCTCTACATCCTTCCCATGACGGGTCCGCGCCTGGACCCGTCTTTCCCGCACAGTGAATTTGGTTCGGTGTCTCCCGGACCTTACGCCGGTTCTACCCTTTCCGGATTTTCGGGCTGATAATGAAACTGACGCGCCTGCAAGTCAGGCACGTACGGATCCTCGATGATGTAACCATCCAGCCGGACGCGCGACTGAACATCATCGAAGGGGCGAACGCCAGTGGTAAAACGAGTCTGCTGGAGGCGATTCACATTCTCGCACAGGGGCGTTCGTTCCGGACCCGGAAAACCAGGGAGGTGGTAAACAGGGACGCTGACGCCTTGCTGGTGTTTGGCGAAGGAAGGGAAAACGAATTTACCCACCGTCTGGGTGTCAAAAAGAGTAATCGGGAAAAGACCGAAATCCATGTCGATAGACAGCGGGTACAAGGCGTCTCGGCATTGGCAGTGCTGCTTCCCCTCCTGGTAATTACACCTGAAAGTCATGCGCTCGTTAGTGGAGGCCCCAGTCGGCGCCGGGCGCTGGTGGATTGGGGCGTGTTTCACGTGGAACAGACGTTTCATCGGCATTGGCTGACCTACGAAAGAGCGCTTCGGCAGAGGAATGCACTGCTGAAGCAGGGGGCCAGTAGTGCCAGTCTTGTCGTTTGGGAAAGAGAGATGGCCGTCTCTGGCAATGAGATCACGGCGCAGCGGAAGCGTTATGTGGATACATTGGCGCCCCGGGTCGAGCAATACATGAAAACCCTGCTGCAGGACGTGAAGATTACGATAGGGCTGAAAACCGGGTGGGGGAACGAGCCGTTCCATGAGGCTCTGCGGACAGGGCGTGAGAAGGATGAGCGGTTCGGATACACAACCCTTGGTCCCCACCGCGCGGAGTTGGAGATCCGGACCGAAGGGCGGCCAGCATCCGAAGTGGTGTCCCGGGGACAACAAAAGCTGATGGTAATGGCGCTTCGGCTGGCTCAGTTGGACGTGTTTCAGGCGGCCACCGGCCGGTCAGCAGTATTACTGATTGATGACCTACCCGCAGAGCTCGATCACAAGAAGAGAGACATGCTGTTGGCGCAACTGAGCCAGATGGATCTCCAGATCTTTGTGACGACCACCGATGCCGCCCTGATCGGGAGTGAAACCTGGTCGTCCAGCAAAATGTTCCACGTGGAACACGGTCGTGTTAGCTCCCGCTGTTAGCCCGGAAAATTCACAAATCCACCGCAAAGAAGCTAAGAATTCCATGTTTTATCGAAATATATCGAACAACAACGTAAACGACAGAGTCGTGACGAAATGCAAGATGCATCGTAATCAAAGCCTCGCGTCTTTGCGGTAAATACTTCGGGTTAGAAAATCGCCGTATGTTACGAGAGTAGGACAGCCCCTTTTCAGGCCAGTGAGGCTATTTCTCTCTTCAAAATCGCGGGACTTTCGAAGGTTTTGTGAACAGCGGAAACTTTCCCGCTGAACAGCGGGGAATAGGCCGGGAAAATGATACAATACGTCGGTTAGAGGACGGGAGCCCTGTATGAGCGAAAGTTACGATTCTTCCAAGATCAAGGTCCTGAAAGGGCTGGACGCGGTTCGCAAGCGTCCGGGGATGTATATCGGTGATACCGATGACGGGACCGGTCTGCACCACATGGTTTTTGAAGTGGTCGATAACTCTATCGATGAGGCATTGGCCGGCTACTGCAGCCAGATCGATGTAATCATCCATAGCAACGACTCGGTCACCGTTCGGGACAATGGTCGTGGTATCCCCACCGACATGCACGAAGAGGGTCAATCGGCCGCCGAAGTGATCATGACGGTCCTGCATGCCGGGGGTAAATTCGACAACAACTCCTACAAGGTCTCTGGTGGTCTGCACGGCGTCGGTGTCTCCGTCGTCAACGCCCTTTCCGAGGAGTTGAAGTTGACGATCCGCCGTGATGGCAAGCTTTATCAGCAGGAGTATCGGCTGGGAGAACCTGTCTCACCCTTGAAGGCTGTGGGGGAGGCCTCTACCAACGGCACTGAAATCCGCTTCAAACCCAGCGTTGCCATCTTCCGCGACACCGAATTCCACTACGACATTCTTTCCAAGCGGCTGCGCGAGCTCTCGTTTCTGAACTCTGGTGTTCGGATTCATCTTCAGGATGAGCGTACCGACAAGGAAGATGTTTTCGAGTACCAAGGCGGTATTCGCGCGTTCGTCGAACATCTGAACAAGAAAAAAACGCCTCTCCACCCCAACGTCTTCCATTTTACGGCTGAAAAAGAGGAAGTAGTGGTGGAGTTGGCGATGCAGTGGAATGACTCCTACCAGGAGAGCATCTTCTGCTACACCAACAATATCCCGCAAAAGGATGGCGGAACCCATATGGCGGGTTTCCGTGGTGCGCTGACCCGAACCCTCAACCAATACATCGAGTCCGAAGGGCTGGCCAAGAAGATGAAGGTGAACCCGACCGGGGATGACGCCCGTGAAGGTCTCACTGCCGTGCTGTCGGTCAAGGTTCCCGACCCGAAATTCTCTTCCCAGACCAAGGAGAAGCTGGTCTCTTCCGAGGTGAAGGGCCTGGTGGAGTCCCTGGTTTCCGAACACCTGTCCGGATTCTTGCTGGAGAATCCGCAGGACTCCCGCATTATCGCCGGCAAGGTGGTCGATGCCGCCCGTGCACGCGATGCGGCACGCAAGGCCAGGGAGATGACGCGGCGCAAGGGTGCCCTTGATGTGGCCGGGCTGCCGGGTAAGCTGGCCGATTGCCAGGAGCGGGATCCTTCCAAGTCCGAATTGTTCATTGTCGAGGGTGATTCCGCCGGGGGTTCCGCCAAACAGGGACGAGATCGCAAGTACCAGGCGATCCTCCCGCTCAAGGGCAAGATCCTCAATGTCGAGAAGGCACGCTTCGACAAGATGCTCTCATCCGCCGAGGTCGGTACCCTGATTACCGCGCTGGGATGCGGGATCGGCAAAGAGGAGTTCAATCCCGACAAGCTGCGTTACCACCGTCTTATCATCATGACCGACGCCGATATCGATGGCTCGCATATTCGTACCCTGTTGTTGACCTTCTTTTACCGGCAGATGCCGGAACTTGTCGAGCGTGGCCATATCTATATTGCGCAGCCGCCCCTTTACAAGATCAAGAAGGGCAAGCAGGAGCGTTATGTAAAGGATGATCTGGAACTCAATGCCTATCTGCTCAGTCAGGCCATCGACAATACCCAACTGTTTATCAGTCCTGATGCACCGCCACTGACCGGTGTAGGCCTAGAGCAGCTCGCCAACCAGTATCAAGCGGTGATGGCGGGCATCGAGCGGTTGTCACGGCGCTATAACAGCCGCGCGCTACAGCAGATGATTAGCTTGCCGAGTCTTTCGGAAGCGTCTTTCCGTCGGCCGGAAGAGGCCGAGCCGTACTTCGGTCAGCTGGTAGAACGTCTCAATGAGCAGAGTAGTGAGACCCGTTACGAGCTGCGCTTTAGGCATGAACCGGACGGTGCGATCAGTGCCGCTATTGTCAAAGAGTGGCGCCACGGCGTGTCGACCGATTACACCTATGTCGCGGAATTTTTCGCCATGCCGGAATATCACGCGATTCGCACGCTCGGAGAACAGCTCGACGGGTTGCTGACGGAAGGTTCCTTTGTCCAGCGCGGCGAGAAGAAGCATCCAGTGAGCACGTTCAGTGAAGCATTGAACTGGCTACTCGAAGAGGCCAAACGGGGTCAACACATTCAGCGCTACAAGGGATTGGGTGAGATGAATCCCGAACAGCTCTGGGAGACCACGATGTTCTCCGAGACCCGTCGGCTTCTGCAGGTGCGGATCGAAGATGCCATCGCTGCTGATGAAATCTTCTCGACCCTGATGGGGGATCAGGTGGAACCGCGTCGTGAGTTCATCGAGAGCAACGCGCTTTCGGTCTCCAATCTGGATATCTGACACAGCAACTCTCTTGTGAGTCGGATCTCCCTCGTTGCGCAGACCCGAATCCTGTAACCACGGGGCGCACGGGGGAGACAAAACCCGAACAACCTGTTTTACCCCGTGGTCCCCGTGGTTCGAAATTCAAGGGAAGCTTCAGCTCCCCTTGAGCCAGGCGTCGCAAGTCAGCCGTGATAACCCGTCACGCGCTCGACCTCATTTCTGGAACCGAGGATAACCGGTACGCGCTGGTGCAAGGTCGCGGGTTGCAGATCCAGGATGCGCTCACGCCCGGTGGTGGCCGCGCCTCCCGCTTGCTCGATGATCAGAGCCATCGGATTGGCCTCATACATCAGCCGTAACTTGCCTTCCCTGCCGGCAGCCTTCATCTTTTCGTCCAGCGGATACATGAAGATGCCCCCGCGAGTGAGGATGCGATGGACCTCCGCCACCATGGAGGCGATCCAGCGCATATTGAAGTCCTGTTTGCGTGGGCCGTCGGTGCCGGCCAGACATTCGTCGACGTATCTCATTACCGGCTCTTCCCAGAAACGCTGGTTGGAGGCATTGATGGCAAACTCCCGGGTGTCCGGTGGAATAGTCATCCCCGGGTGGGTGAGTATAAACTCACCGATGTTCTGATCGAGGGTAAAACCGTTCACGCCATTGCCGGTGGTCAGGACGATCATGGTCGACGGCCCATACAGTGCATAACCTGCGGCTACCTGTTCGGTACCCCGTTGGAGGAAATCCTCTGCCGTCGGGTTCACGCAATCTCCCTTGCAGCGCAGGATCGAGAAGATGGTGCCCACCGAGACATTGACGTCGGTGTTGGAGGAGCCGTCGAGGGGGTCGAAGGTAAGTAAGTACTTACCCTTGGGATAGCGACTCGGGATCTGGTAGATGTCCTCCATCTCCTCCGAGGCCATTGCTGCACAGTGACCGGCCCATTCGTTGGAACTCAGAAAGATCTCACTGGAGAGGATGTCCAGTTTCTTCTGATCCTCACCCTGCACGTTCTCGGAGCCGGCAGTGCCCAGCACCCCTACCAACTCGCCATGGTTGACCAGATTGGAGATGACCTTGCAGGCGGTGACCACGTCGTTGAGGAGGGATGTGAAGTCACCTGTGGCGCCCTGTATTTGACGCTGCTCTTCGATAATAAATTGGGTAATGGTTGTACGATGGTTGTGCATAGATTCGCCTATTTCGTCATTCCACACGCAAACCCTGCCCCTGGCGCCGTTTGGCGTCAGAAGGTAATGGATTCCGAGGGTGTTTCGGATGGAGATCTGGAGGACGCGGTACACGGGGCCGCGGTGTCAGCGAATCAGTATATCACGTGAGACTGATTCTTAGAGTGAATCTATTACGAGGTGGGGAGTGTGGCCATGCGGCTTTCGATCCAGGCCTCGGCTTTCCGGTTGACTTCGGCCGCAGTGCGATCCCGGGTATCGATGGTCGGGCCGACGGCGATGGTGATGATGCCGGGTTTTTTGGTGAAGCCCTGCTTGGGCCAATAGGCCCCTGCGTTGTGAGCGACCGGGACCACCGGTACACCCGCCTGCTTCGCCAGCATGCTGCCACCGACGGCATAGCGCCCCTTTTCGCCGGGCGCCACGCGGGTTCCTTCGGGAAAGATGATCATCCACAAGCCCGCCCGCAAGCGTCTGGTGCCCTGTTCGATGACCTGCCGCAGCGCCTTTTTCCCCGCGCCACGATCGATCGCCACCGGTCGGGTCATGGCCAGGCCCCAGCCGAAAAAGGGAATCCAGAGCAGTGAACGTTTCAGTACCCAGGTCTGTGCGGGAAATACCTGTTGCATGGCGATGGTCTCCCAGGCGGACTGATGCTTGGCGAGAACCACGGCGGGACCGGGAGGGATGTTTTCCCGCCCTTCCACACGGAAATGCAGGTCGCAGCTGACCCCCAGCCACCACAACACGAAGCCGCTCCAGCCGGTTAGCGAACGGTTTCTAATCCGCGCCGGGAACGGCAACAGCAGTGCCAGGATGACTACATAGATCACCGTGACCAGGGTAAGCCCCACATAAAAGATCAACGAGCGCACGCCGTACAATTCAGCCTTCCTCCAGGATGGCGGTGACTGCCGCTGCCAGGTCGTCAAAAACCGTAACCCCCTCGAGGTCGGTCTCAATGGCACTCTCCAGCGTCCGCTGACCCTTTCCGGTCTTCACCAGGATCGGACGGGCACCGACCGCTCGGGCGGCCTGAAGGTCGCGTAGCGAATCCCCGATGGCCGGGACACCCTCGAGATCCACACCCATACGCTCGCCAATCTCCTTCAGCAGCCCGGCCTCCGGTTTTCGGCAGGCGCAGGCATCGTCCGGCCCGTGCGGACAATAGGCAATCAGTTCGATCTCGCCACCCACCTTGCCGAGTTCCCGGCGAAGCTTGGAATGCATTCGATTGAGGGCATCTACATTGAAATAGTCGCGGGCGATACCCG
This sequence comes from Thiohalomonas denitrificans, assembly GCF_900102855.1. Lineage (NCBI taxonomy): Bacteria > Pseudomonadati > Pseudomonadota > Gammaproteobacteria > Thiohalomonadales > Thiohalomonadaceae > Thiohalomonas > Thiohalomonas denitrificans. The sequence continues at coordinate 98,721 of NZ_FMWD01000009.1, read as the reverse complement.
ATTGATTGGTCGCCACCGCGACACGGTATCCGGACTGGTTGAGACGCGCGATGGCCTCGGCACTACCGCGAATGAGGTTGAACTCTTCGGGCGACTTCACGTAATCGTCGGAGTCCTCATTGATGACTCCGTCCCGGTCGAGAATGACCAGCTTCATTGATTTGGCCCTTATTACCGATACGCCGAGACCCGGCATGGAGTTTATCAACCACGGGGGACACGGGGATGAAAACCCATCACCACGGAGAACACAGAGAGTTTTTCATGAAACTCCTCTCTCTTTGTGCTTCGTGTCCCCTGTGGATGTGCATGCCTTGTGAGGATCTAACTATCCTGGCCCCGGAACTCCGAGACCCGGATGCGCCCATCGATCATTTTCGACTTGCGCTGCATCAGGGTCTCCATTTTCTCCCAGAAGGCCTGCTTGAGATCGAAGTCCGCGGCGATGCCGGTACCGATCAGGAGAATGAACAGGTCGGCGACCTCCTCCGCCAGTTCCTCGCGGGGCTTGCCCTTGGTGATGCACTCGGCGATCTCGCCCAGCTCCTCTACCATCAGCGCGATTCGATAGGTGAGCTCTTCACCCCCTGTGTTCTTGAAGTCGTGCTTGTCATGGAATGCCTGTACGGCGGCAAGCATTGCATCGTAGGAGTCGTGATCCATTGATTACCCTCTTGGAATCTTCACCGCAAAAATTCGCCGCGGGGGCGCGCCTCCTACCGGGCCGAGGCTCCGCTGCGCCTTCGCGGCTACCCCCTCTGTGTTCTCTGTGGTTTTGAAAACACCAATCAGCTCTGCAACCGTGAGATATCGGCTGCCCCGAGGAACAGATCACCGAGGCGTTTCAGCAGCGCCAGGCGATTCTCGCGTACTCCCGGGTCCTCCGCCATGACCATGACCTCATCGAAGAAGCGATCGACGGTGGTTCGCAGGGCGGCCAGGCGCTTGAGCGCCTCTTCATAGCGGCGTTCGGTGAACAGGGGGCCGACCTCGGCTGCGGCCTTCTCCACCGCGTCGGCAAGCTCCTTCTCCTCGGCCTCTTGCAGCCGACCGGTGTCCACCTTATCGGGAATGGCTTGTTCGGCCTTTTTCAGAATGTTGTGAATGCGCTTGTTGGCCGCGGCCAGTGCCTCGGCCTCCGGGAGCTCGCGGAAGGCGTTGACCGCCCGGATGCGCTGGTCGAAATCACGCGGGTTGGTCGGCCGGCGCGCGAGTACCGCATCGAAGGTGTCGTGAGCGATGCCCTGGTCCTGGTAATAGGCCCTCAGTCGCTCCATCACGAAGTCCAGCACCTGAGTTGCGGTGTCGTCCGCAACCGCAACGCCGCCGTTGCGTAGCTGCGCGGTTGCCGTTTCGATGAGGTCGGCCAGATCGATGTCGAGCTCGCGTTCGATGAGCGTCCTCAACACACCCAGTGAGGCGCGGCGCAGGCCGAACGGGTCCTTGGCGCCGGAGGGCGGCTGCCCGATACCGAAAATCCCCACCAACGTGTCCAGCCGATCGGCGATGGCCACTGCCTGCCCGGTGGGTGTCGCCGGTAGTTCGTCCCCGGCGAAGCGCGGCATGTATTGCTCATCGAGCGCCCGGGCGACTTGTTTGTCCTCGCCGTCGTGCTCGGCATAGTAGCGGCCCATGATCCCCTGCAGATCCGGAAATTCGTAGACCATCTCGGTCATCAGGTCGCATTTGGCAATTTCTGCGGCACGCTCGGCCTTTTCGGTATCACCGCCAATCCCGCCGGCGATTTGCTTCGCCAGCACCATGACGCGCACGGTTTTCTCGTGCAGCGTGCCCAGCTTCTGCTGAAACAGGATGTTTTTGAGGCTTTCGACGCGATCGCCCAGGGAGGTCTTGCGGTCCTGATTCCAGAAGAACTCGGCATCAGTCAGTCGCGGTCGGATCACCCGCTCGTTGCCACCCCGAACGACCTCGGGGTTGGAGCTTTCGATGTTGCTGATGGTGATGAAGTGCGGCATCAGCCGACCCTTGCCATCGACCACGTGAAAGTATTTCTGGTGCTCCTTCATGGCCGAGATCAGGCACTCGGCAGGGACATCCAAAAAGTGTTTTTCAAAGTTGCCGATGACTGCCACCGGCCACTCCACCAGTCCATTCACCTCGTCCAGCAGGTCCTCGTCGATGACCGCCTTGCCGCCGACCTCTTTGGCCGCTTCCAGCACCTGGCCCCGAATCGCCTCCCGGCGGGTTTCGAGATCAACGATCACCCTGCCTTCGGTTTCGAGCAGTGGCGCGTAGGCGGCCGGCTCGCCGATATAGAGCGGCTTGCCGTGATGGAAACGGTGCCCCCGGGTCTCGCGGCCTGAGCGGACGCAGAGGATCTCGGTATCGATCACCTCGTCACCGAACAGCAACACCACCCAGTGCACCGGACGCACGAACTCGGCATCGAGATCGCCCCAGCGCATGCGCTTGGGGATCGGGAGCTTGTCCAGCGAGGCCTGGATGATCGCCGGAATCAGTTCGGCCGTGGTCTGTCCCGGTTCCATCTTGCGGAATACCAGCCAGGCACCCTTTTTGGTCTGCATCGTCTCCAGCGCATCGACTTCCACTCCGCAGGAGCGGGCAAAGCCTTGCGCCGCCTGCGTAGGCACGCCCTGTTCATCGAAGGCCGCGGTCAGCGCCGGGCCGCGGCGCTCCACCTCCCGATCCGCCTGCCCCAACGGCAGGTCCCGGATGAGGACCGCGAGCCGGCGCGGACTGGCATAGCGGGTCACGCTGGCCGGCTTCAGGTCCGCCTTGCCAAGGCCCTCCTCAATGCCTCCGGCAAAGGCCCTGGACAGGGCATTGAGCGCCTTGGGCGGCAGCTCTTCGGTTCCAATCTCGACCAACAGGTCCGATGTTTTTGTCATATCTAATCAAAAATTCCTTAAGCCACAGAGCGCACAGAGATATTCTTTTGATACTGCTGATAAGCCGCCGCTCTCCGAAATTCATCAGCAACGCTCGTTTTAAGCCTGCTTCCTTCGTAAATCCGTTCGAGGAGCCCGGCCCCTAATGTTTTGTGGACCTCTACAACAGCACCAATAATCCGGCGTGTGAGGGTCGTCGCCATCGATGACTGCTTCCTCCGTGGCTAACCGCCGTTCAGCATCGGGAAGCCCAGGGCCTCCCGCCGGTCGTAATAGGCCTGGGCCACCGCCCTTGCGAGGGCGCGCACGCGCAGGATATAGCGCTGCCGTTCGGTGACGGAGATGGCGTGTCGGGCGTCCAGCAGGTTGAAGGTGTGTGATGCCTTCAGGACCATTTCGTAGGCGGGCAGCGGCAGGCCGGTTTCGATCAGCCGCTGGCTCTCCTTTTCGTAGAAGTCGAAATGGCCGAACAGGCTCTCCACATCCGCCTGCTCGAAATTGAAGGTCGACATCTCCACCTCGTTCTGGTGGAACACATCGCCGTAGGTCACCTTGCCCAGGGGACCGTCGGTCCACACCAGGTCGAACACACTCTCCACACCCTGCAGGTACATGGCAATGCGCTCGAGGCCGTAGGTGATCTCGCCGGTGACGGGGCGACACTCTAGGCCGCCGGCCTGCTGGAAGTAGGTGAACTGGGTCACCTCCATGCCGTTCAGCCACACCTCCCAGCCGAGGCCCCAGGCGCCCAGGGTGGGCGACTCCCAGTTGTCCTCCACGAAACGCACGTCGTGCTCCAGCGGGTCGATACCCAGCACGCGCAGTGAATCCAGATAGAGGTCCTGAATGTCGAGTGGCGAGGGCTTGATGACCACCTGGAACTGGTAGTAGTGCTGCAGGCGGTTGGGATTCTCGCCGTAGCGGCCGTCGGTGGGCCGGCGCGAGGGCTGGACGTAGGCGGCGCTCCAGGGTTCCGGGCCGAGGGCCCGCAGGAAGGTGGCGGGATGGAAGGTACCGGCCCCCATCTCCATATCGTAGGGCTGCAGCAGGACGCATCCCTTGCTGGCCCAGTACTCCTGCAGGGTCAGTATCAGCCCCTGAAACGTGGAAACATCCCTGGCGGAAATCTTGTCGGTGCTCAAAAGAACCCACCTTTTATCGATGGCAATTGCCGAAAACCGATAGCCCGATGGAACTCCGCGGGTGCAACCGGCTCCGAATGGAAACGGCCATTATAGCGGGGCTGCATCGTGGATCACAGGCAGCGGTGTCGCAGGAGTGACAGAAGCCTGTAGGTCGGCTTTCAGGCCGCCTCATTCGAGTGTGCCGGGTTAAAGCCCGACCTCGCGCCGCCGGTCTGGTAAAATGGCCTGCTCTAAACGAAAGTCGAACCCCTTTTTGGTGACTATGCAGAACAAACAGCTCAAAGCCGTTGCGCTCATCTCGGGTGGCCTGGATTCCATGTTGGCGGCCAAAGTCGTCCAGGAGCAGGGCATCCATGTCGAAGGCATCAATTTCTTCACCGGGTTCTGCGTGGAGGGCCATACCCACGCCATTCGCAAAAAGGATCAGGCCAAACCGAAGCGCAACAATGCCCTGTGGACGGCGGAGCAGCTCGGCATGAAGCTGCATATCGTCGATATCATCGAGGAGTACAAGCAGGTTCTCCTTCATCCCAGGCACGGCTACGGCGCCAACCTCAATCCCTGCCTGGATTGCAAGATCTTCATGGTCAAAAAGGCGCTGGAGTGGATGGAGGAGCACGATTTCGACTTCATCATCACCGGCGAGGTGGTCGGACAGCGTCCCATGTCCCAGCGTGCCGATACCATGCCCGTGGTGGCCAATGAGTCGGGTGCCGAGGACCGTCTACTGCGCCCCCTCTGTGCGAAGAATCTGCCCGCCACCCTGCCCGAGCGCGAGGGATGGGTGGATCGCGAAAAGCTGCATGATTTTTCCGGGCGCACCCGCAAACCGCAGATTGCCCTGGCCAGGGAATTTGGATTTGAGGACTGGGCCACCCCCGCCGGCGGCTGCTGTTTCCTGACCGACGAGGTCTATTCCCGCAAACTGGCAGACTTGTGGCAGGCCCAGGGCCACCGTGAGTACGAGCTGGACGACATCATGCTGTTGAAGGTTGGCCGTCATATCCGGCCCGCCCCTCATTTCAAACTGATCGTCGGCCGCGAAGATGGCGAGAACCAGTTTCTGGAAGGGTACCGCAAGCAGTTCACGGCACTGCGTACCGTCAGCTGCCCGGGTCCCCTGGTGCTGGTGGACGGGGAGCTCGGTGAGGATGATCTGCAGCTGGCGGCCCGTATAACCGCACGCTACTCCAAGGATCGCATGGCCGAGTCGGTGACCATTTCCGTTACGCCTCCCAATGGCGAAACCCGCGAACTTCAGGTGGCACCGCTGCCGCCCAACCAGATCCTCGAAGAGTGGATGGTTTGACCGGTCCGACAGCGCTAAGGGCATTCGCCCGGAGGATTGGGCTCTTACAATCCATTTGCCAGTTGTAGGGACAGCCGTTTGCACGGACAATCACGCCTAGCTACTCGCCATTAGCCACTCGCAACTGCCATGAAATATACCCTTGATGCCCGCCGACTGCTGTGCCCGATGCCGGTAATCCGCACCCAGGATCGCATTGCCGCGTTGCAACCCGGCGATATCCTCGAGGTGGTCGCTACGGATCCGGGGGCGATCAATGACATCCCCGCCTGGTGTCGTATCAACGGGCACAAGGTGCTGGCCACCCGCGAGGAGAGGGGTGAGGTGGTGCTCGAGATAGAGGTCGGCGATGAACCATAGTCACGACCGCCACTATCATCCGATTCCCGAAGTACCGGACGCCGACGTCCGTTTTCAGGCCAGCCGCCGAGTGACCATCATCGGCGCGGTCGTTAACCTGCTGCTTGCCATCGGAAAAACCGTCATGGGCGTACTGGGGAACTCCCAGGCCCTGGTCGCCGACGGTGTGCACTCCTTTTCCGATCTGGTCACCGACGCCATGGTCCTGGTTGCCTCCAAACACGGTAGCAAGGCGGCGGACGAGGACCACCCCTACGGTCACGCCCGCATCGAGACGGCGATGACGGTGGGCCTCGGCGCCGTTCTGATCGCCGTTGCGGCCGGGATCAGCATCGATGCGGTCGAGCGCCTATTCAATCCCGAAGAGTTGTTGCGTCCCGGCGTTTTGGCACTGGTGGCTGCAGCACTGTCGGTGCTCGCCAACGAAGGCCTGTTCCGCTACACCCTGCGTGTGGCCCGCCGGGTCCGTTCCAACCTGCTCAAGGCCAATGCCTGGCACCATCGTTCCGATGCCCTCTCCTCGATCGTGGTCATCGTGGGCGTCGGCGGTACCATGGCGGGTCTGGATTACCTCGATGCCATCGCCGCCGTGGGCGTGGCACTCATGGTGGCCAAGATTGGCTGGGACCTGGCATGGAACAGTCTGCGCGAGCTGGTGGATACGAGTCTGGATGCAAAGACGGTCAAGGCGATCCGTGACGAATTGAAACAGGTCGATGGCGTACACTCGGTGCATGAGCTGCGAACCCGGCGCATGGGTCCGGACGCGCTGGTCGATGTGCACGTCCTGGTCGACCCGGAGCTGAGTGTATCCGAAGGACATCACGTCAGCGAAACGGCTCGCTCGCGGCTGATTCGCCGCTTCGAAGAGGTTCAGGACGTGCTGGTGCACATCGACCCTGAAGATGACGAAAAGAGCCGGCCGAGCGTCGGTCTACCCTCCCGGAAGGCCCTTCTCGAGGAGCTGCGCCCACGCTGGAGAGCGATCCTCGGGGAGGGGCTGGAAGAGAAAAAAGTGACCCTTCACTATCTGGATGGGAGAGTCCGGCTGGAGGTTGTACTCCCCCTCACTGCCCTTGAGCGTCACTCCGCCGACTCCCTGCAAAGAGCCCTGGCGGCGACTGCCGAGGAGCGCGAGGAGGTGGAGTTGATCAGGGTTTACTTCGCCTGATGCACGAAAGTGGTGCGACCAGCATCGCTGATGCACCGTATTGGTGCGCGCAGGCGCCGTGGAAGTTGTGCTACAGAAACGTAAAACCATGCCGTTCAGCAGGTTACGTCACTGGCACGCTTCCTGCTCGATAGCAGACCAATTTCCCTGCCCGCGTGGGTGCAGTGTCGGACTGCAAACTGACAGACGCCTGACGGGCCTTATTTCAGATTGAACCAACTGGAGGCACCCGGATGTCCGCTGACAACGTAATGAAGCTTATTCAGGACAGCGGCGCGAAGTTTTTTGACTTCCGCTTCACCGACACCCACGGCAAGCAGCAGCACGTGACTGTTCCCGTTCACAAGGTGGATGAGGATACCTTTACCGACGGCACGATGTTCGACGGCTCCTCCATCGCCGGCTGGAAGGGTATCAACGAATCCGACATGATCCTGATGCCGGACACCGAAACCGCGATGCTGGACCCGTTCACCGACGAGCCCACCGTCAACATCACCTGCACCATCGTCGAGCCGATGACCATGCAGGGCTACGAGCGCGACCCGCGCTCGGTGGCCGGACGGGCCGAGGAGTACCTGAAGTCCACCGGTATCGGCGACACGGCATTGTTTGGACCGGAACCGGAGTTCTTCATTCTGGACGACGTGCGCTGGGGCTCCGATGTCTCCGGCTCCTTCGTCAAGATCGACTCCGAAGAGGCGACCTGGAACTCCGAGCGTGTCTATCAGGACGGCAACATGGGCCACCGTCCCAAGCTCAAGGGCGGCTACTTCCCGGTCCCGCCGGTCGACTCCCTGAATGACATCCGTGGCGCCATGTGCCTGGCCATGGAAGAGATGGGGCTGGACATCGAGGTGCACCACCACGAGGTGGCCACCGCCGGCCAGTGCGAGATCGGTGTCGCCGCCAATACGCTGGTGAAAAAGGCCGACGAGGTGCAGACCCTGAAGTACTGTGTGCACAATGTTGCCCACAGCTACGGCAAGACAGCCACCTTCATGCCCAAGCCCATCGTCGGTGACAACGGCTCCGGCATGCATGTGAACATGTCCATCTCGAAGGACGGGCAGAACATCATGATCGGCAATGAGTACGGCGGCCTCTCCGATACCGCGCTGTACTTTATCGGCGGCATCATCAAGCACGCCCGCGCCCTGAATGCCTTCACCAACGGCTCCACCAACTCCTACAAGCGTCTGGTACCCGGGTTCGAGGCCCCGATCATGCTGGCCTACTCCGCTCGCAACCGCTCCGCCTCCATCCGTATCCCCTATGCTTCCAACCCGAAGGGGCGTCGCGTTGAAGTCCGTTTCCCCGACCCGTCCGCCAATCCCTACCTGGCGTTTTCAGCACTGCTGATGGCCGGCATCGACGGCATTCAGAACAAGATCCATCCCGGCGATGCCATGGACAAGGATCTCTATGACCTTCCCGCCGAGGAAGCCAAGGACATTCCGACCGTTTGCCATTCGTTCGATCAGGCCCTGGAGTCCCTCTCTGCCGATCGCGAATTCCTGACTGCCGGCGGCGTCTTTACCGATGACATGATTGACGCCTACATCGGTATCAAAATGGAAGAGGTCACCCGCCTGCGGATGACCACTCATCCGGTCGAGTTCGACATGTACTACAGCGTGTAGTTGCTTCCCGACCGGGATCGGCTTCGAATGGACGGAAAACGCCCCCGCTGGTCGGGGGCGTTTTTTTGAGTGGCTAGTAGCGAGTAGCTAGTTGCTAGGAACTGCAAGAGCAGTTACTAGTTGCTAGTTGCTAGGAACGGCAGGGAATTACCTGGTCGTTGGTCTCGCCCCTCGCCTCTCGCCTCTCGCCTCTCGCCTCTCGCCACTAGCCACTAGCCACTGTTCTCGCTATTCTCGGCTCATGAATCGTCTTGCGCTGTTGCTGCTCCTCTTTGCCCTGCCGGTGCTTGCCGGGGAGGCCGCGTATCGTATTGTCCACCCTGACGGCACCGTCGAATACACTGATGAGCCGCCGGTGGAGAACGGTGCCGAATCCATACCGCTGCCGGAGATCCAGACCTATGAGGCGCCGCCGCCTCCTCGCCTGGAGCGGCCCGAAGCGGCCGCACCAAAAGAGGACGACAGCGATCGAGTCGAATATAGTCTGAAGGTCACGCAACCCGATTCTGACGAGCACATCTGGGTCTCCGACTGGAGGGTTCCGATCGGCGTGAATCTCTCCCCCGGGCTGGAGGACGACCATGAGATCGTCGTCACAGTGGACGGCGCCGAGGTGGGGCGTGGAAAACGTACCCGTTTCACCGTCTCACCGATTTACCGGGGCGAGCACCAGGTATCGGCCCGGGTGGTGGATGAATCGGGCAATGTATTGAGCGAAAGTGAACCGGTGACCTTTTATATTCACAAGCACCAGGTCAACCGTCCCTGACGCCGGCGGCGTCAGGCACCCGAGCCCTCTCCGGCACGCCACTACCTGATGCACTAAATTGGTGCATTGCAATTCCCACTGCACTACTATTGTCGCAGGCATCGCCACCGGCTCGTTCCGCCGCAGTAGGTCAGTCTATCCTCGGACAGGCTCCTAGATCTGCTGATCTCCGGCTTTTTTCGGTACTCCCGGTCTGTTGCCAAGCCTCTCTTTGTGGTTGGTTCACTTCTTGCAACAACTTCGACATGGCAGCCAGCGTGCAACCCTCACCCGAACTCACTCCGCGCATTCTCGAGAACCTGCACACTGCGGTGATGGTTTTTGATGCCGATTTGAAGCTCGGTTATCTGAACCCCGCGGGAGAAATGCTGTTTGCGGTGAGCGCGCGGCGTGCCACAGGTGTGCATGCCAGTGAGTTGCTTCTGGACGATGATCTGGTGGATGCCCTGGCCAATGTGTTCCGAAGCGGTCATCCGTTCACGGAGCGGGAACGGGCCATCGAATTCCCCGCCAGCGGCGAGCGGATGACGGTGGACCTGACCGCCCTGCCGCTCAGTGACCCGCAGCATGCCCGGGAGGTCCTGGTCGAGATGAGCCAGGTGGACCGGCAACTGCGCATCACCCGCGAGGAGACCCTGCTCTCCCAAAGCAGCGCCACCCGGGCACTGGTGCGTGGGCTGGCCCACGAAATCAAGAACCCCCTCGGCGGGCTGCGCGGGGCCGCACAGCTTCTCGAGCGCGAGCTCAGCAATGAGGAACTCAAGGAATATACCCGCATTATCATCGAAGAGGCCGATCGACTGCAGAACCTGATGAACCGGATGCTCGGCCCCAATGCCCTGCCCCGGCAGCGGCTGGTCAATATCCACGAGGTGCTCGAGCGGGTACGGCAGGTGGTGGGTGCGGAGGCACCATCCGGGGTGCGCATTGACCGTGACTATGATCCCAGCATCCCCGAGCTCACCGCCGATAGTGATCAGCTCATCCAGTCGGTCATGAACCTGGTCCGAAACGCCGTTCAGGCGGTGGGGCAAAGCGGCCGCATCGTGCTGCGCACACGCACTCTGCGCCAATACACCATCGGCCATACGCTGCACAAACTGGTTGCCCGCATCGACGTAATCGACAACGGACCGGGGATCTCCGAAGAGGTCCGGGAGAGTGTCTTTTTGCCGATGGTGACGGGACGCTCCGGCGGCACCGGTCTGGGCTTGCCGATCGCCCAGTCGCTAATCAATGCCCATGGCGGCCTGATTGAATGCGAAAGCCGTCCGGGCTGCACCGTATTTACAGTATTGCTGCCCCTGGCGTAGGTCGGGCCTTGGCCCGCCAAAACCTGACGGCCTGAAGGCCGACCTACAAGTGGGAGCCCGTATCACCGGCACGGTAATCCGCCGCCTGTTGGGCGACGCAACACGGAAGAGATGATGAACGCAACCAAGGTCTACCCATTACCCATAAGTCGCCCCTCAGCGAGTCGCTGGCCGGTCAGCTGCAAGGCGCGCCCTCGCCAGAAGGGTTATTCCCTTTCAAGAGGGCGCAACGCCGCAGATGGCCGGCCAGCGGCTCGCCCGAAGGGAACCCCGCGAATGGCCCAATGCGGTGTTGCGCCCCTTGGAAAGGGCCGTACCATTCCCTGCGGGGCGCGCCTTGCCTTGGGCCATTCGCGGGGTTCTGAGGGGTGACTTATGGATAATGGGCAGACCAAGCCAAAAATCTGGGTAATCGACGACGACCGGTCGATTCGCTGGGTGCTGGAGAAGGCGCTCAAGGCGGAGAACATCGAGGTCAGGAGTTTCGATGAAGCCGGTCCGGCCCTGAAGGCTTTGCAGCGGCAGGAGCCTGACGCCCTGATCACTGACATTCGCATGCCGGGGATGAGCGGACTGGAGCTTCTCTCGGAATTGCGCGCTGGTTATCCCGACCTGCCGGTGATCATCATAACTGCCCACTCCGATCTGGACAGCGCCGTTTCCGCCTATCAGGGCGGCGCCTTCGAATACCTTCCCAAGCCTTTCGATATCGACGAGGCCATGGACCTGGTGCATCGTGCCGTCTCCTATCGGCACGACCACGCCTCGGAAGAGGTGGCTACGGAACCCGAAGAAGAGGCGGAGATCATCGGTGAGGCACCCTCCATGCAGGAGGTCTTTCGCGCCATCGGCCGCCTCTCCCGCTCCAACATCACGGTCCTCATCAACGGTGAATCCGGAACCGGCAAGGAGCTGGTGGCCCGCGCCCTCCACCGCCACAGTCCCCGTGCCGACCAGCCCTTTATCGCCATCAACACCGCTGCCATCCCCCGGGACCTGCTGGAATCGGAACTTTTCGGTCATGAACGCGGGGCCTTTACCGGAGCCCAGGCGGCCCGCAAGGGACGCTTTGAACAGGCCGACCGCGGCACACTGTTTCTGGATGAGATCGGCGACATGCCGGCGGAGCTGCAGACCCGTCTGTTACGGGTGCTGGCCGATGGTGAGTTCTATCGGGTGGGCGGGCACGCACCGGTCAAAGTCGATGTCCGGATCATCGCCGCCACCCATCAGGATCTCGAGACCCGGGTGCGCGAGGGCCTGTTTCGTGAGGACCTGTTCCACCGTCTGAACGTCATTCGCATTCATATACCGCCCATGCGCGAGCGTCGCGAAGACATTCGGCTATTGATGCAGCACTTTCTCAACAGCGCCGCCGAGGAATTGGGTGGCGAACCCAAACGCATCGACAAGGAGACCGAAGCCTATCTCTCCGGCCTCGACTGGCCCGGCAATGTGCGCCAGCTCGAAAACACCTGCCGCTGGCTGACCGTGATGTCCCCCGGTCAGGAAATCCACATGGAGGACCTGCCCGCCGAACTGCGTCAGGGCGCAAGCACCGAAGGCAGCAGCGTCGAATGGGTAGCATCACTACGGCGCTGGGCTGAGCGCCAGCTGGCCGCTGGCGGCGGCGCCATTCTGGACACGGCCCTGCCCGACTTCGAGCGAGTGATGATCGAAGCTGCCCTGGCGAAGACGGGCGGACGCCGCCAGGAGGCTGCCAAACTGCTGGGTTGGGGGCGTAACACCCTCACGCGGAAGATCAAGGAGCTGGGAATGGAGCAGCGTACCGACGCCCCATAGGACGGGTCGTGTTCACCCCAAATTTATCCATCAGGCAGGAACTGCACAACGATGCGCCGCTGTGCCTGGTAGCTCCCGTTGCCAGCCGTACCTGTGGCGGTGATTTCATAGAGATTGACGTCATGGGTGCCGAGGCCGGGTTGATTGCAGGTTACTGAATAGATGGCCGAGCTTTTGCTGTCCACCGTGACATTGATGTTATTGCGATCGGCACAGTCGTCACTGTCGACAATGTCGTAGGCCGCGGCGCTGATGGCCGATTCCGCGGCATAGAGGGCCTGCGCTGAATACCACTCCTTGATCGTCTTGGTATTGCCGAACTGGGTCAGTTTGGTCATTAGTGCAGCAAGTACCGCGAGGGCGGTAATGAGAAATATGGCCGTGATCAGCGAAGCACCCTGCTGTCGGCGGCGATTAATTCCGCACATAGATATCCTCGCTCACGCTGATGGATTCACTGCCCTCAGCGACCGTCAGGTGGACCGAGACAACGCCTTTTTGAGTGTCCAGGCTGGTAGTGAAGCTGCTGACATTGTTGAGAAGAATCCCCTGGTCCGCTGCACTGAAGTCGTCGGCGGAGGCGACGGTGCGCTGCCACTGCAGAGTGGTTCCATCCAGAGAGACACGGTGCTGATAGTCGGCAAGACTGTAGGTATTCAGGGCGCTGGTCGAGGTGGAACTGAAGGTGCAGTCGTTGTCGGGTGGGGTCGGACAGTTGAGATCAAGTTTCCAAAGTGCACCATCGTATTCGTCACTGGCGGGCGGTGCGGCCGAAAGCTGTGCGGTAATGTCAGTTACTGCAACCACATCACGCCCGATGATCAGCGCGTCGCGCTTGGTCGCGGCCAATCCCCCGAGGTCACCCGGATAGAGCACACAGAGCGTGCCGATTGGTTCGCCCGGCAGAAACCGCTCCAGTTCGCTCGGTGACTGGTTGCGCTTTTTGCTGCAATCCGCGTTGGCGATGCGCGGCAGACTGGCATTGAAACTGACGTAGCGTCCGCCCACGGTGCTGGAATAAAACTCCAGAGTGGAACCGGAGGCTGTAGTCGTAGACACCGTTCCTTGGCGTAATTCGCGTGACAATCGGCCAAGGGAGACACGCACCTTGTCGAGCAGGTGAGAGCGGGATTGGGTATCGCTGTAGGCATCGATGTTGGTTTTGATCACCGGCGCCAGCATCCCGGCGATGATACCGAGAAGAATGATGCTCACGATCATCTCAACCAGGGTGAAGCCGGATTGTTCGCGTCTCTGCATCAGTAATCGGCCCGATAGAGCGTCAGTTCCAGCGTCTCATCGCCCGGCATCGAGATGCGGATATCGGCGCGCTTGTGCCTGGCCGCCGGGACGGCATCCCACGCTGAGGCGCCGTTTGTCACATCGATGCTGAAGGTGAAGCCTCCGCCCAGGGGTTCATCGCTGAAACAGTTGAAATCGTCGAAATCATCGAGGTCAGCAAGGGTGCAGTTCTCGTCCACCTCTGTACCGGGCGGATCCGTCAGTGTTGTGGTGGTACCGCCAACAATAGGCGTGTTCTCGTCCCAGCGTACCGTCTGCATCTGGTCCAGATACTGGTGCGCATAAGCGATCGCCTTTTGACGCAGCAGCGGCTGTGCGCTGTGTTGAACGTTTTGGGAAAACTGCAGTGAAATGGCCGCCACCGCGACACTAACGATCACAATGAAAAGCACCGTCTCGACCAGCGTGAAGCCCCGATTGTCAATTGGCATAGGCGAACCCCGTGATCGGCTCAATGGTGATCGTGCGGGACCCGCCGGACGACACGGTGATGGTTCGCGTGGTTGTCATCGGTGTGGTGCATGGAGCCACGTTGGCACACGGATAGCCGCGGCTATCGAAGCTGAGAGTGAGGACGGAGGCGGAAACCCCCGACCAATCGCCGCTATCGGCGACGAAGGGGCTGCTTCCGGTCAACGGGCTGGTGACATTCGAGTAATTGTTGTTATCGAGATCGTATGCACGTACCCGGTACTTGTTCGCACCGCCGGTATCGATTTGATACTGATGGTCCACGCTGGCCATTGAGGCCTCCTGGGCGTAACGGATAGCCTCGAGCAGTTCGCTACGGCTGGCGGCAAGTGTGTAGCTGGATAAACCACCCAGTCGTGGGGCTGCGTAGACTGCCAGAATACCGAGCAGGATCACGATAATGATCAATTCAACCAGGGTGAAGCCGTGCATCCGGCTCGGCACCTTCATCGCTGCTGCTCCCGCCAATAGATAAAGCGGCGGTCGCCATGATGGTAGCTTGGCGGTGCGAAGGTGACGCTGGCGCTCGCCTTGTCCGATGATTCCAGGCTCCCGTCGCCATCCCAGTCGAAGGTCAGATAGTTCGGCGCGTTATCCAGCTCATAGACCAGGGTGCCGCCCTCCTCGTCGATGTCGTTATCCAGGGTGAAGGTAAACTCTCCTCCATTGGATACGGTCGTTTCGGTGATAGTGACCTCCGTGCAGGTGAGCGTGTCGCTATCCGGCTCACTGCAGGAGAAGGCGGGGCTCCCCGCACTGTGAGTCACGGTAGTGGTAACATCATCACTGTTGATGACAAAATCCGTGCCGTCGTAGTATTGAAACTCGATCGGCACAGCCGCCGTTGTGCCGCTGGTGGTTCCCGCCACCGTGGCATCCTTGAGTGCGGCGCGGCCGTAGCGGATAGCGGTGTTGCCGACCGACTTGAAGGTATCCGAAGCGATAGTCAGGTCCATCCCTGTCAGCGGTATATCATCCCCGTCCATCATGTAGAGTCCGAGGTTGAAAGGGTCGAACGGGCCATCGGCAGTCGCCGTACGTGTGACTGACAGCTTCACGAGAAAATCCGCCTGGCCGGCCAGCCAGCTATTGACCATACTGCCGGACTCGATGGCGAGTCGGCTGCTTAGATCGGCCCCGTTCGCCTCCGCGCCAACGATGAACAGGGGGCCCGCAGCGCCGAGCGGCAGGTCGTATCGCACCGCGCCGCTGCCATCCCACTTCGCAAAATTCTCTCCCACCCCGAAATCGCGGTAATTGTCCACCAGCCCGCCCCCCATGTTGCGGGCGGCCAGGGTGAAATCGACGCACAGATTTTCGTCCATGTAGGTGAATCCCTGCTCTCCGGTGGTATCGCAGCGGTCGGTGAGATTCGCATCCTCCACAGTGAAGTGATCGGGGGTGAAGCGGCCGATGTAGGGTGAACAGAGGTGTACCGGTTCCTCCAGGAAATCATTCAGGCCATTCTCCCGCAGCCGGATGATGCCCGCTTCGCCGTAAGCGATAGCACTTGCCGAGACTTCGGATGTGCCGGCAAGGAACGCGATGTCGCCATCTCCGTATGTCAGTATGCCGGGTGTGCCCGTTGAAGGTTTCTCCAGGTCCGCGCCCGGCTGCCCGATCAGCCAGGCCGGCACGTGGGGGTATCCGGAACCGGGATCGGCGAGGTCCGTATTGCCGCAGTCATCCCATTCACCGTCATCATCGTCGTCCAGGCCGGGGGCCCACCGCAGAGGCTTGAGGTTTAGCGTAAATGTCTCTCCGACCTTGCTGAATGTGCCACCCTCCGCGTCCTGTGCTTTCGGGTTGCCGCTGGCGTCGGCAAACACAGCCAGCGGCCGGACAATAAACGTGTTGCTTTGATCGGCGGCAGCCAGTGTATCTCCGGTTGGCTCGCCGTCGGCATCGGTGAGCGGGATGTCCATCGCTATCCTGAGGGTGTATTTGCCGGCGTCGCTGGAGGTAAAGCGGAACGGGGCGGTACCGTCGTTATCGAAAGCGAGATTGATCGTGTCGCTGGTGCCCGCGGCGGTCAGGTTCGCACTGCTTGCCGCATCGATGACCATGCTGTTGTCTTCCAGTCCTTCGGCGGCGACTGGAACCAGATAACTGACGGAGGCACTGAGGGTTTGGTTCTGCACGCCCGTGATACAGGCGCCCGTCCGGTCATCGGTACGCACCACGCGTACACGCTGGTTCGCCGCGTTGTGACCCTCATCCGAGGGCTTGCCCGTAATTTGGGTGAGCATGGCACTTTCCGGGTCGCCATCACCAGCATCCCCGTCGATCACGATGCCGGTGTCGACGAATTGAACATCACAGGTCTCAGTGCCGCTCGTGTCGAAACAGCGTCTCGACTGGACAGGAATGTGAGAGGTCACGGATGCATCCAGACTTGCGGTTCCGCTTGTGACATGGCTGAGACCCACGACCGTTATGCCGCCACTGAAGGTGACCGAATCCATCTCCCAGCCGGAGCCGGGGCTGGTGAGGTCCACTGAAACGGGATCGCTGAAGGTGAATGAGCAGTCACTGTCGGCGCAGGCCTTGATGGTGACGGGTTCGGCCTGACAGGTCAGCCCATGACCATCATGGATGATTCGGATATGGTGCAGAGGTGGTCGCTCGAACGAAACCGTTGCGGGCTCGTCGCGTTCGGGCGAACCGTAGAGGGCCGAGTTGTAGGTCGCCGGGGTAACGGTCACCGTCTCGGCGGTGTCGTTGCGTATGGTAATGGTGGCGGTTCCGGTGGTGTCGTCCAGCCGACCGGTTGCGGTTTGGCCGGAAATGCTCCATCGGCCGGTTCCGTCATCGACGATTGTGGCGGGACCGCTTACGGTAACCGTGAGCTTAAGTGGGTCCTTGGTACTGGCATCCCCCTTCACCAAATTGCCGCCAACCATGGGCACGACGTGGTTCCACTTGTCGTGCAGCGCCAGATCGACGACCACCTCGGAGCCAAGGGTGGGGTTGAGGCCGGAATAACTTGCCTGGAGATGGTCCGGCCCCACGTAAAAGTTTGTGTATGAGAAGCTTTGCGTGGTATTGCAAGTGCTGCCGTCGGTGCACTCGAACACTTCGACCGTCCACTTGCCGAGCGGCCCGCCCTGCGGGACCGCAAAGGTGTCGGGGAACCGGCCGTCGTCGAGGATCAGTGTTTCCGGCGAGGTGCGCTGTACCGTGCCATCCGGCTCCTTCCATACAAAGAAATAGTAGGAACCCGGGATGAGCCCGAAGGACTTGCCGTACACCTCATTCCCTGCGGGGTAGATGTAACTCTCTTCGGTGTGCCCGGGGTCCGAATAGAGGACCAGACTCTTGACCTTCGTTGTATCGGTCACCTCTGCCGAGTTGGCGCTGGCGCTGGCGGTCGTGGTGACGACGCATTCATCGTCTTCCACTGCACCCGTGGGTATCGTCACTTTAACCACCACATCCCTGTATCCGCCCAGGGGGTCAAGCTCCACCGGCACTGTGAGGGGCGTCTCGTTATCTATTTCATATAGGTCCGCGGTCCAGTCGGTGCATTGGCCTGAAAACGCGGATGAAAAGCTGACGGACAGCGAATTCGACCAGTTATTCTGCACCCGATGGCTGTAGTACACGGAAGCTCCCTTACCCCCTGCACTGGTGTTGTCAGGAGTGAAGGTCAGGCGTTCAGCTACCGTGGTGACCGCGGTCGCGGTTGTTGTATTCCCACCTGCTTGTGCGGTGATGGTGGTCGTGTCGAGCACACCGGTGACTGCGTTTGAGGGGATGTCAACGGTGACCGTGACCGTCGCCGATCCATCTGCCGATAAGCTGATGGAAGCCGGACTGAGACTCGTCGTCCACCCTTGACTTGAGGAGGCCGTGAGACTGATGTCCTGCGCGGCTCCAAAATTGTAGAGCGTGAAAGTGTGGGTCACCGGTTGGCCCTTGGCACCTGTCTTGGAGGAAGTTGCAGGGCTCAGGGCGATGTTTCCGACGACGATGGTATCGGTGTCGCTGGCGTATCCACTCTGCCCGCCGGCCGTTACACTGGCTGTATTGGTGATACTGTCGTTATGGTTACCGCTTAGAGTGGCGTTGATGGTGAAAGTCAGGGTGCCTTCGTGAGGCATGGTTGGAAGCGTGATCCCGCTTCCCTGCAAGTCGGCAACGGTGGGGTTGCTCGGGCAGGTTGCACCATCAGTGGCGGAACAGGTTATGCTATTCGCTGTGAGGCCCGTAACCGCAGGGTCCTTAAACACCACCCCGCCCAGATCCGCACCGGTCAGGTTCTGAATGACCACCGTATAATCCGTTTCGTCTCCCGATGTTACAAAATCCACGCCATCATCGATGCTAATGGTGGGTAGCACTATCACATCGACCAGTTCGCTAACTTCGTCCTGCTGTGAACACTTGGACTTCGAACCGGGCACGACGTCGAGGCTGGAGGTACAGATCTCGCCCGAATTCTGGTACCAGGTTGCAACATAGGAAATATTGAGTTTGCCCCCGGCCGTGGGTGTTGTCCGGCAGGGTAACTCCACATTGGTCAGGTAGACGACGCCGCTACCTGTGCCGCCTCCGACATCGCCACCGCCATCACCGCAGAAATCACTGTCCAGATCAAGGAAGGGGCTCGTGGTCGGCAAGCTGCTCACCGAGCAACTGGCGGCCCCGTCCGGGTCGGTGCTCAATAATCGTGGGTTCTTTCCGTCATTTGCGACAAAAATACCAAAATCGTAGCGGTCGGCATTACCGAAGTTTGCGGTCGCTTCGAGATCCAGAGTGATAGTCGAACCGCCCACACACGAGCGTTGGTCGCCGACGACACGTATGTTCGTCAAGGAGACGTCATTGGCAGTACAGTTCAAGTCGTCTTCGAAGCGATCCGCGGCGCACTGGGTGGCACCAAAGGCATTCGCCGCTGAAGGTACTGTCAAGAGTGAAATGGGGATCACCAGCACCGCGAGCAACCATAACCAGCAGTTCGGGATCCGTTGTTGGCTTCGCACTTCCTTCCCACTTATCGATTGAATGAAAGCACTTTACACCGAATCAAAGAGCGGATTAACCATAAACAGGGGCAACAGCGGAGTCTACCATCGAATTTGGAGTTGAGGGTCAGTTCTTGACTTTGCACGACGTTCTCCCGGGGCGGTTCACCTGTCCTCATATCCGAGGCTTCTAATTCCCGCGGTCTGAATGTCATTAGGGGTAGTATCCTCTTGCTGCGCGGGCCCGAATCAATGACGAACATTTAGCCGTCAATTGCGAGGACGCCTACATGGATCTAGGTGGTAGAGCGACGCAGGATGCCAAAGCCGAGTCCCAGCGACGCGGCAATCTGGGGTTGGGAGCAGGAGATTACTTCGTCGCCGGGGCTCCTGTAATGACAGCGGGGGCAATTTCATCATGAGAACTTTCGACGGCTTTCTGGATTTTCGACACCCTGGAGGGCGAAATCCCGAAGATTCCGGCAACCTCCTTCAGGGGAAGGTTTGCCTCGCGGCGGAGCAGGTAAACTGCACACTGATAGGCTTGCGGGTGGCGCCGTTCGAATAACGCCTCCTGATCGACACCGAATTTCCCCGTAACTTGTGCCAGGATGTCCGATTTTGTGGGACGGGGCCTCTCGAGCTGGCGCTTGGGGATCTCATCACAGGGTTGTTCCCGGGCCAATTGCTCCATGCGTTCTCTAAATTTCGCGCTACCCAGCCAGACTTGGCCCCGCAGGTCATCCCACGGGCGAGCGTTGGTACCCTTACCGACGAACGTGGCATAGGCCCGCCGGGCTTTCCGGGAATCGGAGTGAAATGTTTCCAGAACCCCTTCGATATCGAGCCACGGCGGCGCTGGGCTATAGCCTGCGGTCGCTGCAAAACTGCACCACGGGTAATCAGATGTTTCTTGAACCATTCCCGCCCGCACCGGGTTCAGCACCACATATCGGCAGAGCTCGAGAAGGTAGCTCTCCCGCTCCACCAGAATGCTTTTATAACGACCCTGAAGGAGGTGGCCGACGCGACCGTGGCGACGATTGAATTGCTGGGTATAGACACCGTTAAGGCGGCGCATGCCCCGACTCAGATTGGGCTCCGGTGTTTCAACCAGCAGGTGGTAATGGTTCGACATCAGGCAATAGGCGTAGCAGCGCCACCCTTGCTGTTCGACCTCTCGGGCCAAGAGCTGAAGGAATTGCTGACGGTCTTCCTCATCAAGGAAGATGTCCTGGCGTGCGTTACCACGTGCCGTAATGTGGTACACGGCGCCTTCAAATTCGAGTCGAAGCGGTCTGGCCATCGCCCGATGGTTACAGATTACTCAGTCCAAGGTCAAGAACTGACCCCGTGTGAGGTGCGCATCGGAAAGCCGTGTGCGGGAGAACCGCATGCACGGATTGATGAGGGAGGGCGCGAGAGCCTGTCCTCTACTCTACCCGTGCATACTCGCCGAAGGGGCTGTTCGTGTCCGTTTTCGCTCGATTTTCTCTGTGATCGCTTCAGCCTTGGTGTGCCAATGGATGCTTTGTTCATCTTTACCGATTTCTTCGTACAGCTGTGAGGCAAAGCTGTAGTACCCGGCAAGGTTAAGCGTCGGGGGGTAACGGTACTTCAGTCCACCTTCCAAGGCCGCCAATGCCGCTTCGGTGTCGCCTTGGCGTAACTGATGAAACGCCAGGTTCCGCCGGGCGGAAAGGCTGCGGGGGTCAAGCCGTATAGCTTCGGTGAAATAGGCCTCCGCAATCTCGGCTGCGTTGCCTTCGTCCGCCCATTGCGGGTACTCCGAATAGAGTCGTCCCAAGCCCACCAGCGGGCGTGGGACATAGCCGTTCAGGCGGTGCCCCTCGAGATAGGCGGCAACCGACTGCTTGAAGGCCTCGGCGGCGCGTTCACCCTCGAGATCCCCCAGGGTCGATCGCCATAGTTCGCCACGAGCCGACCGGATCGCCTCGAGTGCGGGTGTCAACCCCTGGGCCTGGCCGAGCAGGCGATCGGCCGTGCCAAGGTTTTCGGTAGTTACCTTATCGGCCCTTTCGAGGTAGTACTGGGACAGCGTTACGGAAAGGAAATAGCCGAATGGTGGAATCAGTCCCGCGATCAGCAAGGGTACGAAGGCTTTGCGCCGAATCCGTTGCAGGTTCAATCGCCAATTCGTCGGCGTCGAATAGCAGTGGTGGTGAAGGCGCCCCAAATACAGCCCGCAGAGAATCAGAATTGAAAGTATATAGAGATTGAATGTGAATACGCTATGGACGCCTACTGCAGCGAGCCCGGCGGTGAGG
The DNA here is from genome assembly GCF_900102855.1 of Thiohalomonas denitrificans. Lineage (NCBI taxonomy): Bacteria > Pseudomonadati > Pseudomonadota > Gammaproteobacteria > Thiohalomonadales > Thiohalomonadaceae > Thiohalomonas > Thiohalomonas denitrificans. Next base: position 77,310 of record NZ_FMWD01000009.1, on the reverse strand, counting down.
CCGTATACCTCGACCTCATTCCCGCCGGCGCGTTGGCGAAATGCGCTCACGCTGCGAAATAGCGACCAGCCTATTAAAAGGATTAGCAGAAGCCCGGGTAGGCCCGCTTCGAGCCAGATCTGTAGATAGTCGTTGTGGACGAAAAAACCGCCGCTGGCATCGTCGGGGTGCCGAAAGGCCGGATACATCATCCAGAACGTCCCCAGCCCGATGCCCCACAGAGGATGCTCCCGCAGCATCTCCACCGAGGTTTCCCAGATGAGGAACCGGGATGCCCCCGCCTCTCCCGGCTGGGCCAGCGTCGCGACGCGGGCACCGGTGGAGGAGGTCGGCTCGAAGCCGATGTTGGCGAGGAGCAAGGCGATGGCCACCAGTGCCGAAAACAGTAGCCAGTGCCGCCGCCAGCGGGCGATGCCGAGGCCCCAAAGCAAAAATAGCACTCCCCCGATGAAACCCAGAAATGCCCCCCGGCTGCCGATGAGAAACACCACCGTCAGAAACAGGACAATGACCCCGCCACTAGCGGCTCGAAAACGCGAGCCGTCGGTGCTTCCAGCCACAAAGCGGGCGACCAGTGGCAGGAGTAGCAGGTTGAGGAAGGCGGCATGGTTGTTTTTGTTGAGGTAGAGAGCGCTGGGCGCCTCTCCCTGGGTAGCTTGGTAAAACGCCATCAGTGTCCCAACAAGCCCCAGCGTGATAAAAAGCCCTTGCATTCGGGGCCATGCCCTACCCGAATCCGGGTCCCACAGGAAGGCGAAAAATGTTAGCGGCATTGCCGCCACCCACCAGAAGGTGAGTGTCGATGTGTAGGCAGACGGAGCCCAAAGAAGCGTCGCTGAATACCAACCAATTAGTGCGGCCGAGGCAATGAACAGCGGTGTTCGGGGCAGTGGCAGTCCGCTGCCGTGGCGTCGCCCGATGGAGAGGGCGAGCCACCCTACAAGGCAGGTCAAAGCAACGGTATAGAAAACAACCGATTCGCCCGTAAAGGCGCTCGCCGCGAGAAGGGATACGAATGAGAGGAAAACGCTAATGGCTGGATAGGCGCTTAAAAGTGATACTTAACATCGATTTTGTCGGTTCTATCAGGAAGGAGGGGTGTTCCAATCCCCTCCTTTCCTTTAAACGCCTATGGCCAGTTCGAACCTGAAGCGGTAATCAGTGCCGGTTGGGTAGCATTTTCTTCTTGGGTTATCACCATCAGATAATCTTTGCCGCCGAAACTGCAGGTTATATCCTTGTCAGTACCGGTGCCGTCGTCGCATTCAGTCGGAAACGCATCCATTGCGTTTTGCAGTGTTTGATCGGTCGTAATGTAGGATGAGGTCCCTTTCGTCAGATTGGTGGCATAATTGATGGAGGCCGCCGATCGTGCCGACCCCAGAACACCTTCTGCGGCAGCTGCGCCGGCCTCCGACTGAAGATCGACATATTTTGGAATCGCCGTTGCCGCCAGAATCCCGAGAATCACGATTACCATTACCAGTTCGATGAGGGTAAAACCCGCCTGTGTTTTCATTGTTTTCTCCGTTTTAGCAGGGGGCCGCAGCCCCTAAGACATAGGTCGCTATGTTAGTCAACGACTCCACATTACCATAATGTGTGTAGTTGCGCATAAAAAGTCTTTCAGGCGAAATTCATCATTGTGGCGCTAGCTAGAAGGTAGAGGCCGGCGAGAATGAAGAAGGCTCCTGCCGTGCGGGGGAAGACGAGCACATGGCGGTCGATACGGCTCGCCAGTGGTGCCTGGTCCGGGGGGCTTCGGCGGGTGGATACCCAGTGGTTGACGTGGATTTCCCATCCCTTCAGGTGGCTAGGCCGGATCCACACGATGGCGCCGATCATCATTGCCCCCAGGTTACCCAGAAGCAGGAAAATCAGGCTGGCGTCCATCAGGCTTTCGAAAACCGGCCCTCCTGCCAAGTGGGCGCGGTAACCTGCAGCGATCGACGCACCGATTTTCAGCAGGGCAAACGCTCCGCCGGCCAACAGGAAGAGACCGAAAAACCGGTTGTGCCGGTAGATGAATCGTTCACTGGTGAAGGGTGTCTCCAGGCGCTTTCCCCATTTCCCGATTTGATCGGGAAACATCAACAGCGCCGCCCCCAGGCCGAGGCCCGTCAGCCCGGCGGCGGCCAGCAGGGCCGGCAGGATCATAAAGAGAAGCTCGGCCATCTTTTCCATGTATCCGATTTCTCTCACTCCTCGACCCATTGATACCTTTCCACCGGAACGAGGTCGATCCCGCGGATGCGGCCCGCTTGCGGGCTCAGTGAACGGTCGCCGCTGTTGTCGCGGCGATAATCGACGCGAACCATGAAGCGGATGCGAGCCGGTCCGGAGAGCGGGCTCTTAAGGTAATCGGAGTAGGCGACCCGGTAGATGAGTAGTTTCCGGCTCCGGTCGAAATACCAGCGGTTGCCTTTTACGCCCGCCGGATCGGGTGCGTCCAGTTCCCCGAGGTAATTTCCGGGGGGCTGCTCGAGCAGGGCGATTGGATTGGAACCATCCAGCTCCGCCAGTTCGCTCAGTCCTTTGTCCTGGATGACCCGTGCGACCACCTCAAGACCGAGTGCACTTTTGAGAGTGCCTATGGTGTGTTCCACTCCCGTCTGCTCGGCGACGATCCGCAACGCCCAGACCCGGTCGATGACGAGGGTGATAAAGATCGCTATCAGTATCGTCACCGCCGCCCATTCCGGAACCGTCGCGCTGCGTTGGAGCCTGGCCAAGATGTGCAATCGCTTACCCGGCAAGCTGTGTCAAATCCCACATGGGCAGGAATACACCAAGGGCGAGGATGAGCACGAGGATCCCCACCGCCACGATCAGGATCGGCTCGATGGCGGAAGTGAGGCTCTTCAACTCGTGTTCGACCTCGCGTTCATAGAACCCTGCGACCTCGTCCATCATGTCTTCCACCCGTCCGGTTTCCTCGCCCACCGAGAGCATCTGCAGGATCAGGGGAGTGAAGAGGCCGGTCGCCGCTGCGGTTCGGGTAAGTGTGTCGCCGCGTTCGACGCCGCTTCGCATGTTGATCACCCGTTCGGAGACGTATTCGTTGTTGACCGCCCGGGCGACGACACCGAGCGCCTGTATGAGCGGAACACCAGAGCGGGTGGTCATCGCGAAAGTGCGGGCGAAACGCGCCAGAATGGCACGCGATATGATACTGCCGACAATCGGCAGTCCCAGTTTCATATGGTCCCATCGGTAGCGGCCGGCGGGGGTATGCACATAGGAACGCACTGCCAATACGGTGAGGATGATCGCCATTAGGATATGCGGCCAAAAGGCGACCGAGAAATCGGAGAGCGCCATCAGCAGTTTCGTTTGCCAGGGGAGGTCGGAGCCCATTCCGGCGAATACCTTGGCGAACGCCGGTATCACGATTACGTTTACCACCCCGATAGCTGCGGCGATGAACACCAGCACAATGGTCGGATAGCGCAATGCCGTCTTGATGCGGGAACGGGTATCCCGGTCCTGCTCCAGGTACCGCGACAGTCGTTCGAAGGCCTCGTCCAGCTGCCCGGTGCTCTCGCCGACCCGGACCATGCTGACCATCAGCGGACTGAAGATTTTCGGGTGCTGTGCCATGGCGCCCGACAGGTCGCGACCGGCCTCCAGCTCCGTCCGTATCTGCTGCAGGGATTCGGCAAGAACGGCATTACGGGTGGATTCGGCCAGTCCGGTAAGTCCCCGCACGATGGGTACGCCGGACTTGGTGAGGGTATACATCTGCCGGCAGAATAGCAGCAGGTCATCCTGATTCGGTCGGCCGGAGCCGAGGTGGCGTCTCAGCTCGGCCAGATAGTCGCGTCGGGGAACGGCCTCGCTAATGTGGACCGGGGTAATCCCGGAGTTCAGCAGCTGGCTGGCCACCGCATCGGCGGAACTGGACTCGATGCGGCCGGTTACTGCGCCACCGCGACCATCCCGGGCTGTGTATTCGAACAGCGGCATCAGTTACCTGCCTCTGCCGATACGTCTGCATCGTCGATTTCCGATCCGGACAGGTCCTCTTCGAGGTCGATGGTGTCGATATCGGTGGATACGCGCACCACCTCCTCCAGTGTGGTAATGCCCATGCGGGCATACTCCAGCGCCTGAAAGGCGAGCGGCTGGAAATCGGGCTTCATGTGGGCCGCCCGTGCGAAATCACCCGAGTCACTACGGCGCAGGCAGTCGGTCAGCACCTCGTCGATCTCCAGCAGTTCGAAAACACCGATGCGGCCGCGATAGCCGGTATTATGACAATGGGGACAGCCCGCACCAGCCTTGAAGGTCACCTCCTTCAGCTCATCGCCCAGCAGGTTTTCCAGCCATGCCTTTTGTTGTGCGTTGGGTTGATAGTCGGTGATACAGCTGTCGCAGATGCGGCGCACCAGGCGCTGGGCAATCACCGCCTCGAGGGCGGTGGCCACCATATAGCCGGGAATGCCCATGTCGATGAGGCGAATGGCGGTGGAGACCGCATCGTTGGTGTGCAGCGTAGAGAGCACCAGGTGGCCGGTAATGGAGGCCCGCAGGGCGATCTCGGCCGTCTCCTGGTCGCGGATTTCGCCCACAAGAACCACATCCGGATCCTGGCGCAGGGCGTTTCGCAGCACGCCGGCGAAGGTCAGTCCAATCTTGGTGTGGACCTGTACCTGATTGATTCGGGCCAGGCGGTACTCGACCGGGTCTTCGATGGTGATGATCTTCTTTTCCGGCTGGTTGAGCTCGTTCAGCGCCCCGTAAAGGGTGGTGGTCTTGCCGGAACCGGTGGGGCCGGTCACCAGCACCATGCCGTGGGGCTTGCGGACGTTGCGCCGAAAGTGTCGCAGGACATCGGCAGGCATGCCCACCGCCTCCAGGTCCAGCAGGCCCCCGCTCTGGTCGAGCAGACGCATGACCACCGATTCGCCGTGCTGGATCGGCATGGTGGAGAGGCGCACATCGATGTTGCGGTCCTTCACCCGGATATTGAAGCGGCCATCCTGGGGGAGGCGCCGCTCGGAAATATTCAACCCACCCATGAGCTTCAGGCGGCTCACCAGCGCAGCGGAGATGCGCTTCTCCTTCATCACCTGTTCCTGGAGCACGCCATCGATACGCTGCCGGATCCGTAACACCGACTCATCGGGTTCGATATGGATATCGGAGGCGCCGACCTGCACTGCATCCGCAAAGATGGATTGCAGCAGCTTGACCACCGGGGCATCGGAGAGGTCGGCGGCCTGACCAAGCCGTTCCAGGTCGAAGTCGGTTTCGGAGAGCTCTTCCGAGAGCTCCTCGGCCAGTGACGAGATCTCCTCGGTACGGCGATAGACCGAATCGATGGTGCGCAACAGGTCCGTTTCTCGCACTACCGCCTGGCGGATGGGGCGTTTTAGAACCTTGGTCAACTCGTCAAAGGCGAAGATGTCGGTCGGATCCGCCATGCCCACCAGAACCGGATCCTGGCTGTTATCCAGGACAATTGCCCGGTAGCGGCGGGCAAGGGTTTCCGGCACCAGTCGGACTGCATCGGCCTTGTAGCGGTAATGGCGCAGGTCGACGAAGGGGACCTGAAGTTGCCGGGAGAGAAACTCCAGCAACTGGTCCTCATCGATAAAGCCCAGCTCGAGCAGCATTCGGCCCAGTTTGCGACCGGACTTTCTCTGCTCGGAGAGCGCGGTTTGCAGCTGGTTTTCGGAAATGATCTTGTGCTCAACCAGCAGGTCACCGATACGCAGCTTTTTTTTGGGGATCATGCCAACCTCTGGTGCGGCCAAGCGCTTAAGAGTACAGAATCCCCGGGGAAATTACAGGCTTTGCCCACGGAGTATCCTTTTATCAGGTCAAAGTCCGACCTACACGCGGGCGACCAGAGCGCTGTCTCCTGTAGATCGGCTCGGCCTTCAGGCCGTCATCGGTTTTGACAGGCTAAAGCCCGAGCTACAAGTGTTAGTTGCCGCAGGCCGGTGCGACGGAATCGGTAGCCAGCGTGCCGACCAGCTGGCCGACTTCGGGGATCCCGTGTCGCTCCAGGTACTCACTGATCCCGGCGTTGATCCTGGGACAGATGAGCGGGTCGTAAAAGAGCGCCGTGCCGATCCCCACTGCGCTGGCCCCTGCGATCAGGAATTCCAGGGCATCCTCGGCGTTGGAGATCCCCCCCTGGCCGATGATGGGAATCCCATGGGGACGGCAGACCTGATAGACCTGATGGGTTTTCAACAGAGCTACCGGCTTGATGGCGGGGCCGGAGAGGCCGCCTTGCCGGTTGCCGAGAATCGGTGCACGCTGCTCGATATCGATGGCCATGCCCATCAGGGTGTTGATGACGGCAAAGCCGTCGGTGCCCGCATCGATACAGCGGCTGGCGCTGGCGGCGATGTCGGTCTGATTGGGTGAGAGCTTGGTGATGAGCGGCTTCGTTGTCGCGCGGCGCACCGCCTCCACCACCCGGGCGGACATCTCCGGGTCGTTGCCGAAGGCTACACCGCCTGCCTTTACGTTGGGGCAGGAGATGTTGATCTCGATGGCATCCACCGGTGAATCGTCAAAGATGCGGGCCACCTCCGCGTACTCCTCGACCGTAGACCCGGCGATATTGGCAATGAAGCGGGTCTCCTCAAAGTCCAGGGTGGGCAGAATGGTATCGACCACGTAGCGGGCACCCGGATTCTGCAGGCCGATGGCATTGAGCATGCCGTCCGGGGTCTCGTAAATCCGGTGAGGTGCATTGCCCAGACGCGCCTCCAGCGTGGTCCCCTTGAGGCAGACTGCACCCACATCCCGGTTGGAAAAACCCTCCACCCGGGTATATTCCTCGCCGAAGCCGACGCACCCCGAGAGTAGAACAAGCGGCGTATCGAAACGCATGCCGCAGAACTCCATGGAGAGCTTCTCGTCGTCTTTGGTCGTCATGGCGTTAACCGGGTCGGGTAGTCGGAAGGCTTGAGCAAGATACAAGATAGGAGATGCGGGATACAAGTTCGAAAAACGGTTATCGTGTGTCGCTAAAAGTGGCTGAGGAGCACCGGTGATCCACATTGTCCTTTACCAACCTGAAATCCCGCCCAATACCGGTAATGTCATTCGGCTCTGTGCCAATACCGGGATGGGACTGCACCTGATCGAGCCGCTCGGGTTCGAGCTGGATGATGCGCGTCTGCGGCGGGCCGGCCTGGATTACCACGAGTTTGCGAAGGTTCGGACCTGGAGCGATTTCGAAGCCTTTCGGACATCGATCAAGCCGGGGCGGATATTGGCCTGCTCGACCCGGGGCGGGCAGCCCTACAGCGAGGTGCAGTATCGGCACGGGGACGCCCTGGTGTTCGGGCCCGAAACCCGCGGCCTGCCCCAGCCCTTTCTGGATCGGCTTCCGGATGAGCACCGTTTGCGTATCCCGATGCGGCCGGGAAATCGCAGTCTGAATCTGTCGAATGCGGTCGCTGTTATTGCTTACGAGGCATGGCGTCAGCTGGGATTCCCGGGCGCTGGCTGAAAGCCGGCCTCCCCCTGTGATGAATGGATAACCACGGGGTACACGGGGGGTCGCGGGGGAAAACAGGTGGGCCGACTCCAAATGCGCCACTTCAGCGTCCGGGTGGGGCGCATTCTTCCTCCGGCGGCCGGTGCATTTGAAGAATGCACCCTACTCCCTTTCGGTCTTTGGCTCCCGCGACAACAAAGCCTCGACCGCCTGCTGGGGGGTGGTATCGCCTTCTACCAAACGGCATACCTGTTCCGTAATCGGCATCTCCACGGCATGGTCTCTTGCCAGATGGAGCACCTCGGGGGCGGACTTGACGCCCTCCACGGCCTGGCTGATCTCTGCCAGGGCTGATTCCAGCACCAGACCCTGCCCCAGGGCGAGTCCCAGCCGTCGATTGCGGGACTGGTTGTCGGTACAGGTGAGCACTAGATCCCCCATGCCGGCGAGTCCCATGAAGGTCTCCTGGGAGCCTCCGACGGCGGCTCCCAGGCGTATCATTTCGGCCAGTCCACGGGTAATCAGTGCGGCCCGGGTATTGGCACCGTAGCCGAGACCGTCGGCTACCCCGGCGGCGATGGCGAGGACGTTCTTGCTGGCGCCGCCCAGTTCGACGCCCACCACATCGGTACTGGTGTAGGTGCGGAAGGTACGGGAGTGAAGATAACTCGCCAATAGCTGCGCGGCCTCGAGCGAGCAACCGGCGACGGTTACCGCGGTTGGCAGACCCCGGGCCACTTCTCCTGCAAAGGTCGGTCCGGAAACCACTCCGGTCGGGCGCTCACTGCCCAGCACCTCCTCCGTCACCCGGTGAAGGAACTTGCGGCTCCCCGATTCCAGGCCCTTGCTGGCCCAGAACACCGGCAGCCGGGCCGGGATTCGGAAAGCCAGGCTTTCCAGAAGCTCCCGATAGCCATGACTCGGTACGGCCACCAGTACTGCCGCCACGCCCTCCAGAGCGCGATTCAAATCCGTTTCCGGGATCAGCTGTACGGGGAACTCCGTGTCCGGCAGGTAGCGTCGGTTTCGCCGCTCCACGGCCATTTCCTGTACCTGCCGGGGGTCACGGCCCCACAGGCGTGTCGGATGACCGTTGCGCGCCAGCCGAATCGCCAGCGCGGTACCCCAGGAGCCGGCGCCGAGAACGGCTATCGATTGGCGATTCTCACTCAATGGCTGATTTCGACTAGTGGCTCGCGGTGCCTTCGCCATCGGTGTCCTGCTGCTTCTTTATCTGCTCGGCATACAGGGCGTCGAAATTTACCGGTGCCAGTAGCAGTTGCGGGAAGCTGCCCTTGTTGGCCAGGCTGGACACGACCTCACGGGCGTACGGAAACAGGATGCTCGGGCAAAAGCTGTGCAGCATCGGCCCCAGCTGATCTTCGGGGAATCCGGTAACCGTGAAGATGCCCGCTTGCTGCACCTCGGCCAGGTAGGCGGTCTGATCTTCGATCTTGGTGGTAACGGTGATATTGATCAGCACTTCATAGACGCCTTCGCTGATATCCCGAGCCTGCGTGTTCAGGTCCACGTTGACCTGCGGTTCCCATTTTTTTGTAAAGATTTCGGGTGTATTGGGCGTCTCGAAAGAGAGGTCCTTGACGTAGATGCGCTGGACGGCAAACTGCTGTTTCGGTTGTTCATTCTCGGCCATGATAGCTCCTGACAATGGTAGGCGATGCGCGGCAGAGCCACCGCATCGGAAAGGGTGATACTCCATCGGCCAAGCCTGGCCCGGAGACGGAAATATCTAATTTTTAGGAGCCTGTCCGAGAATAGCAATGGGCTCTAATATGTAGGTTGGCGCTGAGGAAGGAAGACCCAACAAAATCAGCGTTGGGGTTCGCATAACTCACCCCAACCTACAAAAAACGATGTTCTCGGACAGACTCCTAGAGCTGCTTGCGTACCCAGGCCAGGAGATTGCGCAGATCCATGGCCCCGGCAATTCGCGCCACTTCGCGCCCCCCCTTGAACAGGGCAATCGTCGGGATACTGCGGATGCCGAAACGCATCGCCAGGGCCTGTTCCTGCTCGGTGTTGACCTTTGCCACACGGACCTCTGGCTCCAGTTCCGCTGCGGCCTGCTCAAACACCGGGGCCATCATCTTGCAGGGGCCGCACCAGGGCGCCCAGAAATCCACCAGAACCGGCAGGTCACTGCGGGATACGTGCTGGTCGAATCCGGCACCGGAAAGGGCGAGGGGCCGACCTGCAAACAGCGGCTGCTTGCAGCGGCCACACTTGCCGCCGGCGTTCAGCCTGGACGGGGGGACGCGGTTGATGCTGTCACAGTGGGGACAGACAACGTGAAGTCCATCGGACATTGCGGTGCCCTACTTCAGTCCAAGCATTTCGTCCAGTTTGCCTTCCATGTCCAGATCGACGAGGTCGTCATATCCTCCGACATGATAGTCGTCGATGAAGATCTGCGGCACGGAAGTCTGGCCCGAAGCGCGTTTTTCCATTTCGGGACGCAGCTCCGGCTTTTGATCGACGGCGAAATCGGTGTAGCCCGCGCCCTTTTTTTTCAATAGCCGCTTGGCCCGGACACAGAACGGACAGCTGGCGGTGGTGTACATCTCGATGGTTGGCATGGAACGCCCCCTTTACGCTGGATTATTTTCTATCGGCTTTGCGCTTCTTCTTTGTTTTTTCCGTACTGAGTGGCAGCCCGGCGTTTTCCCAGGCCAGCATGCCACCCTTCAGATTATAAACCTGCTCGAACCCGTGCTTGCGCAGCATGCCGGCGGCCTTGCTCGAACGGTGGCCACTGCGGCAGCCTACGATCACCGGCTTGTTCTGTACGCTCTTCAAGCGGTCCAGATTCTTGTTGAGCCCCGAGAGCGGGACGTGCATCGATCCCGCCACGTGCCCCTCCCGGTATTCCTTATCTTCACGCACATCGACCAGGACCGCGTCTTGCCGGTTCATCAAACCGACCGCCTCCTGGGGATCCACATCATGGAAGCCTCGAAGACGACGGCTCAACGGCGGAGCGATGAGCATGGCCAGGATAATGGCGAGGGCCAGGAACAGGTCCCAGTGGTTTACGACAAATTCACCCAGTTGCGACATGGAAATAGGATTAGGTCACTGTATTAAAGGGAGCGGATTATAACCCACATTTGAAGGCGGGGGTGTGATGATCGTGCAGTGCGATCCCGGCGACCCAAGCGAGCGAGGGGTTTTCCGGGATGGAGAGCCGCAGCGGAATTCGAGAGTCGTTACCGGATTCCGCTGCGGCTCGATCCCACCAAAGAGATTCGGGCTAAGAGCAGCTGCCCGACACGGGAACGCCGGCTTTCTGGAGAATCGTGGCCAGCGGGCAGATTGCAGTGAAGCCGCTCTGGAACAGGTTGATACCCACAAAGCCGGTAACCCAGAGCCAGTTTACATTGTGGAAAATCGGGCTGGCTTCGATCCCGAGTCCAAGGCTCAGCAGGATGAAGAAGCCGGCGAAGATCCGGACGACGCGTTCTACGTTCATGTTTACCCCTAAATTGATGCACAAAAACTCAACACCGCCCGAATATGACGTCCCGGACAGGAAAATTCAATCGTTCTCCTACTCCATCGTGCAGAAGACGTCGCGCATCATCTCGATCAGTCGCAGCGTGCGGGAATCCGCTACTTTATAGAATACGCGATTGGCATCCTTGCGAGACGACAGGATGCCCTTGTCCCGGAGGATGGCCAGATGCTGGGAGATATTGCTCTGTGAAGTCCCCACATGTGCGACGATGTCCTGGACGCTGATTTCCTGATCACCGAGCGTGCAGAGGATTTTCAGGCGCAGCGGGTGCGACATGGCTTTGAGTGAACGGGAGGCGCGATCGATATCCTCGTTACGCGTGATTAGGTTCATTTCCTCTGACATGGACAATTCTGTTTCCCTCGCCTTGGGCATAAGTGCCAAAATCCTCCCAAACAATATACAATATTAATACCTTTGCAAAGAACCGTATTCGAATATATCGATTTCGATGCGGGTCCCGTTCCCGGGTTCCATGGTTCGGGCGTGTAAAAAACAACTACCTCACGGTCTAATCCAACAAAAATCTATGTCCGCGCAAGAGCGTCACCGGCCTCTCCTCCTGGTCGTCCTGGATGGTTGGGGTTATTCAGAAGACACGGATCACAATGCCATCTATTCCGCCCGGACACCGGTCTGGGACCGGCTCTGGAGCGATTGCCCCCATGCCTACCTGCGTCCTTCCGGGGCGGAAGTGGGCTTGCCGAGCGGACAGATGGGCAACTCCGAAGTCGGTCACCTCAATCTCGGGGCGGGCCGGGTGGTGTACCAGGAGTTCACCCGTGTCAGTCGCGCCATCAAGACCGGCTCGTTCTACTCCAATGCCACCCTTACCGAGGCCGTGGATGTGGCGGTTCAGGGCGACAAGGCCATCCATATCATGGGTCTGCTCTCACCGGGCGGCGTGCACAGCCATGAAAAACACATCCACGCCATGACCGAACTCGCGGTACAGCGTGGGGCGAAGCGGGTCTATATGCATGCCTTTCTGGATGGTCGGGATACGCCGCCCAAGAGCGCAGCGGAATCCGTCGCCAAGATGGAAGGGGTGTTCGAGGCGCTCGGGGTCGGCCGGTTCGCATCTGTCATCGGCCGCTATTACGCCATGGATCGCGACAACCGCTGGCCGCGCATCCAGGCCGCGTACGACGCCATGACCGGCAGCGGGGCCGATTATCGGGCGGCCAGCGCCGATGAGGCGTTGGCGATGGCCTATGACCGCGGCGAAACCGATGAGTTCGTCAAGCCCACCATCATTGCACCTGAAGGCGAAGGACCCGTTACCATCGATGATGGGGACGTGGTGGTGTTCATGAACTACCGCTCCGATCGGGTCCGCCAGATCACCCGTCCCTTTATCGAAGCGGATTTCGACTGCTTCGAGCGCAAACGTCATGCGAAGCTCGGCTGCTTTGTCAGCCTTACCGAGTACAACGCCGACTTCGATATTCCGGTTGCCTTTCCCCCGGAGCGGATGCGCAACGTGCTCGGCGAGTATATTGCCAATTTCGGCCTGCATCAGCTGCGCATCGCCGAAACTGAAAAATATGCGCACGTCACCTTTTTCTTCAACGGTGGGCGTGAAGAGCCGTTCGAATTCGAGGACCGCCTGCTGGTTCCCTCTCCGCAGGTCTCCACCTACGATCAGCAGCCGGAGATGAATGCCGGCGAACTCACCGACAAGCTGATTGAGGCGGTCGAGGGTAGCCGCTACGACGTGATCATCTGCAATTACGCCAATCCCGACATGGTGGGGCACACCGGCAACTTCGAGGCGACGGTAAAGGCGATCGAATTTCTGGATGGCTGCCTGGGCAGGCTGGCCGCCGCGGTGGAGAATATAGGCGGGGAAATGCTGATTACCGCCGACCACGGAAATGCCGAACAGATGGTGGGAACGGGTACCGGACAGCCCCATACGGCTCATACCGGCAATGTCGTACCGTTGATCTACTGCGGCCCCCGCACGCTCAAGCTCTCAAAGGGCATTCTTGCGGATGTTGCCCCCACCATGTTGGAAATGCTGGGCCTCTCCCTGCCCACGGAGATGACCGGCCGCTCATTGATCGAGTCACCCGCCGAGGAGCAGGGGAAGGCTTCCTAGGCACGATGGTACTGATTGCTCCCGGGCTCTCCGTGCCCTTCCATGGGTATAGTCAGGCTCACCAGACGATGGGGCAGGAAGAATGAAATTACCGGGCTTGGTGTTCGCCGTTGCCCTGCTCCTGGCCGGCGCGGCCGGCGCCGGCGAGCGTGAGGACAAGGAGGCAGAGCTCAAGCGAATCCAGGCGCGCATCACCGAACTACGCCAGGATCTGGACACTACCCGTGATCGCTATACCGGGCAGCGCCGTCAGTTACGCGAGGTTGAAGAGGCTATCGGCGGAGTCAAACTCCGGCTGCGAAGCCTCGACGAGCGCCTCGAAGGGCAGCTGCTCAAGCTGCAGGAGCTCGAGGCCGAGCGTACGGAACTCAATGCCACCGTGAACACTCAGCGCGATCGGCTGGCAGAGCAGGTTCGGTCCGCATTCACCACCGGTCGCCAGGAATACCTGAAAATCCTGCTCAATCAGGAAGATCCGGCGGCCATCGGGCGGATGCTGACGTATTACGACTACCTCAACCGTGCCCGCAGCGAGCGCATCCAGGCCTTGCTCACGACACTGGAACGGCTCGAGGCGGTTCGAGTCGAAATTGCTGATGAGAGCCGCCGTCTGGATCGGTTACGGACCCAGCAGCAGCAGCAGCGCGAGCAACTGGAGGCCTCCCGCGGAGAACGTCAGACCATCATCGCCGCGCTTGCGCGGGATATCCGTGACAAGGACGAACGTCTTGAACAGATGCGTGCCGATCGTGAGGAGCTCGAGCGACTGCTGAGGGCCCTGGCAAAGGCGCTGGCCGATATTCCGCCCGAAGCCGGCGACTTCCAGCCGTTCGGTAAACTCCGTGGCCAGCTGAAATGGCCCAGCGAGGGGCGGATTCTGGCGGGGTTCGGGAGTCCCCGTGGGCAGACCGGTTCACGTTGGCAGGGGGTGCTAATCGATGGCAACGAGGGGCAACCGGTGCAGTCGGTGGCCCGTGGGCGAGTGGCGTTTGCAGAATGGCTGCGGGGCTATGGCTTGCTGGTCATTGTCGACCATGATGATGGTTATATGACGCTTTACGGCCATAATGAGAGTCTATATAAGGAAGCAGGGGACTGGGTCGAGGCCGGCGAGATAATCGCTGCGCTGGGTTCCACGGGTGGCCAGGAACGGACAGCACTCTATTTCGAGATCCGTCACGACGGCAGGCCCAAAGATCCGGTAAGCTGGTGCGGACGCTAAGCCGTCGCGTCCCGCAGTTTGAAAAGCGCCATCGTACCCGGTGGAACTCGGGAGGCTGGAAAGCATCTTATATTGCAGTACTATTCCCTATGGGTGCGAATCCGAAAGCCTCAGGGACGGCGCGAAAATCGCGGAAAAACATTTAACCGGAGTGGTTCATGAAGTCTTCTTCACGTTTCATCCTGATCCTGGCAATGGGACTGGTGCTCGGCTTTTCATTCGGGATGGGCAGTAGCGTCCTTGCCGATCGGCCGGAGTCGAAAACGCTTCCGCTCGAAGAGTTGCGCACCTTCAGCGAGATCTTCGGCAAAATCAAGGGCGACTACGTCGAGGAAGTCACCGACGAACAGTTGCTCGAATACGCCATTCGCGGCATGTTGAGCGGCCTCGATCCCCACTCCGCGTACATGAATGAGGAAGAGTTCCACGAACTCCAGGTCGGGACGAGCGGCGAGTTCGGCGGCCTGGGTATCGAAGTGGGCATGGAAGACGGCTTTGTGAAGGTGGTCTCGCCCATCGATGACACTCCCGCCCAGCAAGCCGGCGTCAAGGCTGGTGACCTGGTGATCCGCCTTGATGAAGCCCCGGTCAAGGAAATGGACCTTAGTGAAGCGGTAAAGATCATGCGCGGGAAGCCGGGTACCGACATTACCCTGACCATCGTTCGTGACGGTGTAGACAAGCCGCTCAAATTGACCATCACCCGTGACATCATCAAGGTGAAGAGCGTCAAGAGCCGCACGCTGGAGGATGGCTACGGCTATCTGCGCATAACCAATTTCCAGAACCATACCACCGAGCACGTAGAGCGGGCCGTTTCCGAGCTGAAGAAAGCCAACGGCGGCAGCCTGCGCGGGCTGGTGCTCGATCTGCGCAATAATCCCGGAGGCGTGCTGGGCGCTGCCGTAGGCGTGGCTGACGCCTTTCTGGAGAAGGGATTGGTCGTCTATACCGATGGGCGTGCCTCCGACTCCAAGCTGAGCTTCAATGCCACTCCGGAAGATGTGGTCAAGCGGGCACCGATTGTGGTGCTGATCAACAGCGGCTCCGCTTCGGCTTCGGAGATCGTGGCCGGCGCCCTGCAGGACCACAAGCGCGCGGTGATCATGGGCACGCCTTCCTTCGGCAAGGGATCGGTGCAGACCATCTTCCCGATGAGCAACAGTACTGCGGTGAAGCTGACGACCGCTCGTTACTACACCCCCTCGGGTCGTTCGATTCAGGCCGAGGGCATCGAACCTGACATTACGCTCGATGCGCTGACCTTTACCAAGGTGGACGACGAATTTGTCCCGCTGAAGGAGGCCGATCTGAACCATCACCTCTCCAACGGCAGTCAGGAAGAAGCCCAGCCTGAAGTGATCGAGGATGAAAAGCTGGAAGAGGGTGAGTCGCTCGCGAGCCAGGACTACGCTTTGCATGAAGCCTTGACGCTGCTCAAGGGCCTGAATATCCTCCAGGCCCGTACCGAGTAGGCCTCCGTTTCCCGGACGGACTCCGGGTAGGGACTCGTTTCGAGGAGAGTTCAGTTTGCTGTTTCGCACGTTGATGGCCGCGCTTTTGGGCGCGGCCATTTCGTTTTCCGCAAGTGCCGATGACGCTCCGCGCATAGCCATCATCATCGATGACCTTGGCGACCGTTTGCCGGAGGGTCGGCGTGTGATTCGACTTCCAGGGGCGCTTACCTTCGCGCTTCTCCCCCATACCCCGCACTCGCGGTCCCTGGCACGTCTGGCACACAGCCTGGGTAAAGAGGTCATGCTCCACCTGCCGATGGATTCGATGAACAGGGATCCCCTCGGTCCCGGCGGTCTCACCCTCGATATGACCCATCAGACGTTTCGTCGTACGCTGCTGGACGGCCTGAAGTCCGTTCCTCACGTGCGGGGCGTCAACAACCACATGGGCAGTCTGCTGACCCGTCATCCGGGTCACATGGGCTGGTTGATGGCTGAACTGGCGGCAACGGGTGACCTCTACTTCGTGGACAGTCGTACGGACCGGCGCAGCGTGGCGGTTCCCATCGCCGAGGAGTACGGTCTGTCGGTAACCCACCGCGACGTTTTTCTGGACAATGTCCGGGACCACGATGCGATTGCGCGGCAGTTCCGGAAAGCCATCGCCATTGCCGGAAAAACCGGTGCCGCGATTGCCATCGGCCATCCCTATCCCGAGACCATCGAAGCATTGCAAAAACTGCTGCCTCAGCTAGAAGCTGAGGGTATCCGGCTGGTTCCGGTCTCCGAACTCATCCACCGACGCAACGAACGGAGTATCGAGCAATGGCAAGCGTCCTTGTACCGCTCGCAGAGGGCTGCGAAGAACTCGAAGCCGTAACCATCATCGACCTGCTGGTTCGCGGCGGGATTGATGTGCTTACCGCCGGCCTGACCGAGGGTCCCGTAAAGGCCTCCCGGGGCGTCACCCTGCTCCCGGATACCACCCTGACTGAGGCGCTAGCGCACGATTTCGATATGGTGGTCCTGCCGGGCGGCGCTCCCGGAGCTGAGCGGCTCGACAATGATCCCCGGATCGGCGAGTTGCTGAAGAAGATGGCCAGCAAGGAGAGATACATTGCCGCCATCTGCGCCGCACCCAAGGTCCTGGCCAATGCCGGACTGCTGACCGGCAGACAGGCGACCAGCTTCCCCGGCTTTATCGACACAATGGAGTTCTCCAACCTCACCTACCTTGAGGATCCGGTGGTGCAGGATGGCAAGGTGGTCACCTCCCGCGGACCCGGAACCGCCATGGACTTCGCCCTCCACCTGGTCGAGCTGCTCGCCGGCAAGGCCAAACGCGACGAGGTCGAGGCCAGTCTGCAGCGGCCTTGAAGGGATCACCACACGACTGCATGGCAGGAATTGCTCCCTGCAATTCTTCTGCATTTCCCACGTCCATGTGGGTCAGATGCAGGAGGTAGAGCAACGCATGGAGCAGTTGCCGAGAGAACACAGAGGAATGCACGAGTGGAAAGGCGCCGGGCCGTGGGAGCGGCGCTTCGCCGCGATGGCCCTTCGCACCACCCCAGCGCGGGCTCTCAATCACTGAATCTTCGTTTTTCTTCTCTGTGCCCTCTGTGGTTAAAGTCGCTCCTACCTTTTATCGAAATGCCAAATCCCGCAGGAACAGGGCGATCGAAGGGAAGGCGATGAGTAGCACACTGGCGATCAGCAGCATGAAGATGAACGGCGGCGTGCCGCGGATGATCTCCAGGTAGGGCCGCCGGAAAATGGCCATGGCCGTGAAGATGTCGCAGCCGAATGGTGGCGTGGCGGAGCCGATGGCCGCCTGCAGCGTCACCAGGGTGCCCACCAGCACGGGGTCGATACCGGCCCGATCCACCACCGGTGCAAAAATCGGGGTGAGGATCAGGATCACTACGATGGGGTCGACGAACATGCAGCCGACGAAGAACGCCACCGCGATCACCGCCAGTACCAGCTGGGGATTGCCTGCCGCTTCGGCGATCAGGCCACCGAGAAGCTGGTCCGGAATCTGGGCGAAGGAGATGGTCCAGGAAAAGGCCGTGCCTGCCGCCACAAGGATGAATACCACCGCGGTAATCAGTCCGGTGGAGAGCGCCAGGGAAGGCAACTCCCTGAAGGCTACCGCGCGGAACACGAACAGCTCCAGAATCAGCGCATAGAGCACCGATACGGCGGCCGCCTCGGTGGGACTGAAGATCCCGCTGTAGATGCCGCCGATGATGATCACCGGGAAGCCCAGGGGCAGCGCGGCCTTCTTGACTGCCTGCCAGCGCAATCCCCAGCCGGCACGCGCTTGTACCGGCACCTTTTGTATCCGCGAAATAACGTAGGCGTATGTCGAGAAGAGCACCAACACCAGCAGTCCGGGGCCGATACCGGCGATGAACAGTTCCCCCACCGAGGTGCCCGACACGACCCCGTAGATGATCATGCCGATGCTCGGCGGGATCAGCAGTGCGATGTCCGAGGCGTTGATGATCAGCGCGATGGCGAAGCTGTCCCGATAACCCGCTTCCAGCAGTTTGGGCCGCAGCGGCCCCCCCATGGCCACCACCGTCGCCTGGGTGGAGCCGGAGACCGCCCCGAACAGTGTGCAGGAGAGTGCTGTGGTGATGGGAAGCCCGCCGCGTACGTGGCCCACGAAGCGCATCACCAGGTCCAGCAGGCGGTCGGCGGTGTGCCCCTTGGTCATGATGTCGGCGGCAAAGATGAACATGGGCACCGCCGTCAGCACCGCCGGACTCACACCGCCAATCATCTGCTGGATGAGAATGGCCGGATCGGTGAACGGGAAATAGACCCACATCATGGCCAGGGCGGCGGCAATGAGCGGTATCATCATGGGGAACCCCATGAATAGCAGCACGATCATTACGCCGAACAGCAGGAATACCATCAGGTTTCCCCTCCGGCCGGCGGCTCATAGGCCTCTTTCTGCTGAAACGAGAGGTATACACCCGGCGTGGTGAGATTGCGCCAGGCGGCCAGCAGGTATTGAATCCCTCCGATCACGAAGCCCACTGGCACCCAGGCATAGATCAGGTAGAGCGGGATCCGCATTGCCGGGGTCACGCTCCCCGTGCGGTGGACGCCGATGACATACTGGACTGCGTACCAGGCGAGCACCAGCAGAAGGAGCCCGGTTCCCAGGGAGACGATCACCATCAGTGCCTTGCGTGTCGTGCCCTTGAGCTGGTCGTGGAGCGCCGACATGCGGATATGACGGGCGTGGCGCACCCCGTAGCCGATACCCACAAAGGTGATCAGTACCATGAGGATCTGGTTGAGCTCTTCCACGAAAGTGAAGCTCTGACCTAACAGATTCCGTGATGCCACATTGGCAATACTCACCGCGGCCATAAGCAGGATGCCGGCACTCAGTACCAGCCGTTCAAACGCCTCCAGCAGGCGATCGGCTTTTGTGATCAAAGGTAAAAGACGGTCGGTCACGGGAACATCTATCATGGAAATCGGCCTACAAGGATAGCGGCCTATCGCCGCGATTTCACCAACAGTGGCTGCAAGGCAGCCCCGGGGTTTCTGTGTTAGTGTGATTTGACGGCTTCGCCGCAAAGACGCAAGAGCGCAAAGCGAGAGGCCGTTAACCTCGAGCGCAAGTGTGCCGATGCGCTGCTAATCCACAGCTTTTCTTTGCGGCCTTTGCGTCTTTGCGGTGAACATCTGAATTAGCGAATAAGGAATGGATTACCCATGCGACGATTTTTTCTGCTTTTTACGGTTGTGTTCCTGGTGGCCGGCTGCTCCGGCGAGCCGCAGATCCGGTTTGCTCTGGAGGAGGTGGAGGGCAGCGTACAGGATGCCTACGCGCAACGCTTCAAGGCGTTGATCGAAGAGCGCAGCGAAGGTCGCATCAAGGTCAATGTCTATCCCTACGGTGCCCTCGGCTCTTCCGCCCAGCTGACGGAACAGGTGCAGAATGGAGCCCTGCAATTCGCCTTTGCCTCCCCGGGCCACCTGGGATCGGTCGTTCCCGAGGTGCAGGTCTTTTCGCTGCACTTTCTGTTTTCGGATGATGAGCAGGTAAACCAGCAGATCTTTACCGGCAGCGGCGAACTGAAGCGTCTGCTCGGTGAGGCTTATCGGGAACGAAACCTGGAATTGCTCAGTATCGTTCAGGAAGGCTGGATGGTTTGGACCGGAGACCGGCCGCTGCGTAGCCCGTCCGACTTCGAGGGCTTCAAGATCCGTACCATGCCGTCGCCACTGCTCGTGGAGGCGTACCAGGCCTACGGTGCCAATCCGACGCCCATGCCCTACTCCGAGGTCTATGGTGCGCTTCAGCTGAACATGATCGATGGACAGGTGAATCCGATATTCGCCATTGAGGAGATGAGCTTCTACGAGGTGCAGGAGGTGCTGACCTTTGCCAACCACCTGCCGTTCGTCTCCACCCTGGTGGCCAACCCGGACTTTCTGGCCGGTCTGAGCGAGTCGGATCGGGAGTTGGTGGAATCGGTACGTGCGGAGCTGGACGAAGAGATCTTCGAGCTGCAGCAGCGCTTCAACCGGGAGCGTCTGGAGACCATCCGCGAGGAGAGCGATATCCAGGTGGTACGGTTGGTCGAGGAGGAGCGTGAAGTATTTCGGGATGCCGCAATGCCCGTGCGTGACAGCTACATCAAGAGTGCGGGTGAGCGTGGCGCGGTGATCCTGAAGGCCGTTACCGCTGCCCGCAATCGCCTGGAGCAGTAGAGCGACAGAGCGGAAGATCCAAACCGGGGAAGGGAGACCTCAGTTCTTCTTCAAATCGCAGAACCGTATGATACCGCTGCGCCCCCGATGCTTGACTGCATACATGGCCCGGTCGGCATTCATCATCAGGGTGGCGGCGTCCTCTCCGTCATCGGGGTAGTTGGCGATGCCAATGGAGGCGGAGGTGGAGAGGGCCTTGTCCCTGACGGTGAATGGATGGGCCAGGGCGGCGAGGATTTTCTCCGCCACGCGCACCCCGGCTTCAGGCCCATGGAGTCGGGGCAGGATCACCGTGAATTCATCACCGCCGACTCGTGCGACGGTGTCACCGTCTCGGACGCAACTCAGTAGACGATTGGCCACCTGTCGCAGCAACTCGTCGCCGGCGTCGTGGCCCAGCGTGTCGTTCACCTCTTTGAAACCATCCAGGTCCATGAATAGCAGCGCGAAGCGTTCCTGATCGCGTTTTGCTTGATGCAGCCGATGCTCCAGCCGATCGAGCAAAAGGTGGCGGTTCACCAGCCCGGTGAGTTCGTCATAGTTGGCCTGGCGCCAAATCTGCTTTTCCAGCCTTTTGCGTTCCGTGATGTCCTCGTTGATTCCCACGAAGTGGGTGACATGTCCCGTCTCATCGGTGATCGGCGCAATCGAGGTCTCTTCCCAAAACAGTTCGCCGTTCTTGCGTCGATTGCGGAACTCGCCGTGCCAGACTTGTCCGTCGGTAATGGTGCTCCACATCGCTTCGTAGGTCTCGGCAGGGGTCTCTCCGGACTGAAGCAGGCGTGGGTTTCTACCAATGACCTCTTCAGAGGTATATCCGGTCGACGCCTGGAAGTGGGCATTCACATATTCGATGCGACCTTCCGCGTCGGTAATGATGACCGATTCCGGGCTGTGCTCAACGGCTTGTGAGAGCTTGCGAAGCTGTTGTTCGGAGGCCTTGCGGGAAGAGATGTCGGCAAACGTCACAACCGCCCCCACCACCTCGCCGTCGCGATAAATCGGGTGTGCCCTGTATTCGACCGGCAAAGACTTGCCATGCGCCGTCCAAAAGGTTCCATCCTCCACGTGGACCGCTTTGCCACGCTCATAGGCCGCCTTCAACGGGCAATCTGCTCCGCAATCCGGCGCAGAGTCGTGCCACATGCCATGCACCCGTTGGTGAACGTCGCGACCGATAATTTGTTCGGTTCGATCCAGACCCAAAAGCTGCAGGGCGATCGGATTGCAGAATGTGCAGCGGCCGCGCGTATCCACTCCGTATATACCCTCCCCGGACGATTCCAGCAGGAGGCGCAGTCGGTTTTCGGTTTGCTCGTGTTCGGCGATCTCTTCCCTTAGCTCGCGGGTTCTGACCTGCACGAGGGCTTTCTGATTTTCCTTCGCCTTCTTCAAGGAGAGCATCTGTGTCCGCAGCCGCGATAATCCCAGCACCGTAAGCAGGGAAAGCAGCAACCACACGGCCCCATGAGTCCCCGCGATTCGGTTACGCTGCGTCCGGCTCGAAGAGAGTAGCGTTCCGACAGGCATCATCACGCTGATGCCGCCGCGAATATCCCCCACCCGGTAACCTTGATGTTCATGGCACTGGAGGCACGGTTTTTCGGTAACCAACGGCGCCATGTAGCGGAACGTGGCCCCCCCTCCGGATCCTGCGAATGTGGCGGTAACACCGTGACCACGTTCCAGGGTCCTGAGTGCTTCCGCTTCCCAGGCATCCGGTTTATTGTCGGGGTTGAGCGGCTTAAGACTGGTTATGTCCATGTCTACACCGTCAACTGCTTCGGCCAGGATTTCGGCGATCTGACGGGTCATGTAGGCGGGATTGATCAGTGTCAGTGACTTGCCTGACGGGAGCTCGATATCCCGATCCGGGACTTGCAGGTGAGGATTCGGCAGCGTGGTTTCGGTGATGGGTGCATAGACGCCGCCATGCCGGGCGTTCCAGAGCCGGACAGATTCGAGCACTTCGACCATTAAATGGGCGCGGGTGGTCGCCAGGGCTTCCGTGTGACGATCGAGATCCAGCACATTCCAGGCGAACGAGGCGCCAACCACAGCTGTCCAGACAGCGATAGGGAAAGGCCAGAGTCTGCGGTCGAGGATGAGGCGTTTCATGGTCCCCGCGAAGCCGGACGGCCGAAAGGGTCGACTGGCCCATTATAACGCTACGTCCGTCGCGGTACGAATCAGTCGCTATCCAGCCACAGCGTGAGCCACACCAGTGCGCCGCTAATCCCGAGGACCCAGCTGGAAAGCGGTACCCCGGCAAGCATGGTGGGTGCATACCCGTCCAGTCCCTTGATCAGGGCGGCGCCCAGCACCAGCGTCCCGCCCACGACGGCCGCCACGGTGCGCCGATTGGCGCGGCGGATTTCGCTGCGGATCCGCTGGAGCTCTTCGGGATTGCTGTTAACCTGCAGACGTCCGTCTCGTGCCCGCTGGAGCGTATCGTGAAAGAGCATGGGCAGCTCCGGTATCTTCTCGCTCCACTGTGGTGCCGCATCCTTCAGCCGGTTGGCAAGTGCCCGGACACCGAGTTGCTCGCTCATCCAGCGCTCGAGGAAGGGCTTGGCCGTCTGCCAGAGGTCCAGGTCGGGGTAGAGCTGCCGTCCCAGTCCTTCAATATTCAGCAGCGTCTTTTGCAGCAGTACCAGCTGGGGCTGGACCTCCATATTGAAGCGGCGCGCCGTCTGAAACAGGTTCAGCAGGAGCTGTCCGAAGGAGATCTCCGAGAAGGGCCGCTCGAAAATGGGCTCGCAGACGGTGCGGATAGCCGCCTCGAACTCATCCACCCGGGTCTCCTTCGGCACCCAGCCGGACTCCACGTGCAGCTGGGCCACGCGATGGTAATCGCGACGGAAGAAGGCGATGAAATTCTCCGCCAGATAGCGCTTGTCTTCGTTCGACAGCGTGCCGACGATGCCGAAATCGACAGCAATATACTGACCGTCGGGGGTGACGAAGATATTCCCGGGATGCATGTCGGCGTGGAAAAAATTGTGGCGGAATACCTGAGTGAAGAAGATCTCCACCCCCCGTTCCGACAACGCCTTGAAGTCGATTTGGGCCGCGCGAAGCTTCTCCATGTGACCGATGGGGATGCCGTAGATTCGCTCCATCACCATCACATTGCGGCGACTGTAATCCCAGTAGATCTCCGGGATATAGAGGTCCGGCGAGCCCTCGAAATTGCGACGCAATTGTGACGCGTTCGCCGCCTCGCGCATCAGATCGAGTTCATCCCAGATGTTCTTTTCGAACTCCGCCACGACGTCGACCGGCCGCAGGCGCCGACCCTCCTTCCAGTAGCGCTGGATATTGCCCGCCAGGATATACATCAATCCCAAGTCGCGGCGGATCACCGGCGCGATATCGGGCCGTAGCACCTTCACCACTACTTCCGGGCCACCCAGTAGTCGGGCGGCGTGAACCTGCGCAATGGAGGCGGAGGCAATCGGGGTCTCGTCGAATTCGGCGAAGATCTGGTCGATCGGCTTGCGGTAGGCGGCCTCGATGATGCTTCGGGCGGTCTCGCCGGGGAACGGTGGCACCCGGTCCTGAAGGCGCTCCAGCTCTCGGGCGATATCATCGGGTAGCAGGTCGCGGCGTGTGGAGAGGATCTGGCCGAACTTGACGAAAATAGGTCCCAGATCCTCGAGTGCGCGGCGAATGCGCGCACCGCGTGGTACATCGCGCTCACGCAGCAGTCGCCACCACATCAGGTGGCGAAGGAAACGAATGGGGCGGAACATGGGGATGGACAGGAGCAGTTCGTCCAGTCCGTGCTTGGCCATGATCCAGCTGATGTAGACCAGGCGGAACGCCTGTGAAGGCCGAATCACGGGCTTCCCTCGTAATGTTCAGGCTTGGTGGTCGGCATGTCGGGCTCGGTCGGAAACGCTTCGGCTTTGTACCGTAAAGCCTGCTCTAACGCAAAGAAAGTCCGAAGCCGGGACACCTCGTGCAACAGTACACTAGGGTGACTCGCCCTGAATACGCCGAATGCGGGCCTCCAGCCGATCAACATCGGTGCGAATCGTATCCACCTGATCCATGAAATGATCCACCTCGCGGCGTCCCGGCACCATTTGCAGTTCCTCCTGGATGTATTCGCCGGTATCCCGGGCCAGGGTATCAGAGGCCGTCCGGCGCCAGGCGGCCAGGCTTCGGAAGACGTTGCCGACCTGGTGGGCCACGATATCGCCGGTCAGCCTGGAAAGGTGCTCCTCCCAGTCGATCTCCATGGTGTCGAGGATATGCTTGAATCGCTGTCCGACTTCCACATCGCCATCGATCTGGACATCGCCGGCGAAAAGCCCCTCGGTAGTGCCCCCCGCTCCCATGCGCATCAGGGCCAGGGGAGTGCCACGTAGTGTGGTATCCGGAGTGCTATCATAATGACCCATCAGGCGCAGGCCTCCCTTGCCCGGGGCTGCAAACAGCGAAAGGCCGGTACCCTGCAACTCGATGGCAATCACTCGCCCCTCGAGCCGGGACAACCGCCGCCGGGTTTCCGGATCCAGGGCGATAACGGCGTTGACGGCCCTTTCCAGCCCGGCCAGGGCCGCCACCGGGATCATTGATGCGCTACTCATTTCGCCTCCTGTAGGACGGGGTTTGGCCCATCAAAAACAGACGGCCTGAAGGCCGACCCCCAACTGCCGTCCTGTAGGTCGAGCTTTAGCCGGTCAAAAGCCTACGCGTCAGAATTTGAACCCGCGATGCAGGGCGACAATGCCCCCAGTGAGATTGTAGTAATCCACGCGCTCAAAGCCGGCCGCCTCCATCATCGCCTTTAGACTCTCCTGGTCCGGATGCATGCGGATCGATTCGGCGAGGTAGCGGTAACTGTCTCGGTCGCCGGTGATCATGGCGCCCAGGGTTGGCAGCACCGAGAAGGAGTAGGCGTCATAGACCGGTCCCAGCCCCGGCGCCCGGGGCTTCGAGAACTCGAGTACCAGCAGTCGCCCGCCCGGCTTCAGCACACGCAGCATGGAGGCCAGCGCCTTGTCCTTGTCGGTCACGTTGCGCAGTCCGAAAGCGATGGTGATGCAGTCGAAGTGATTATCCGGGAAAGGCAGCTCTTCGGCATTTACCTGCGCGAACTCGATATTGCCGACCAGGCCTCTGTCGGTCAGTCGTTGCCGACCTACGGACAGCATCGAGGCATTGATGTCGGCGAGGACCACCTCCCCTTCGGGACCGACCAGTTCGGAGAACTTGCCCGCCAGATCGCCGGTGCCGCCGGCGAGGTCCAGTATGCGCTGGCCGCGCCTGACGCCGCTCATCTCGATGGTGTAGCGTTTCCACAGACGGTGAACACCCCCTGACATCAGGTCGTTCATCAGATCGTATTTCGCCGCTACCGAGTGGAATACGTCGGCGACCCTTCCGGCCTTCTCGTCCTTCGGTACCTGCCGGTACCCGAAATGGGTGGTGTCCTGCTCGCTCATGGCATTGATTCCGGTATCTGTTTATTAACTCTGGCAGGAGCAGTGTAGGAGCGGCGGAAGCCGCGATAATGACCCGGTTTCTTTTCGCGGCTTCCGCCGCTCCTACAGTATGAATTTGCGCCGTTTCAGGTCTTTGTCTGGCGTTTATGGCCGGCCTTTTCGAGGCGATCCAGATACTGCTGCCAGTTTTTTTCGAAGTTTACCCCCAGGTCGTAGAGCAGGTCCCAGGAGTAGATGCCGCTGTCATGGCCGTCATCGAAGTGCGGCTGAATGGCATAGGTGCCCACCTGCTCGATGCTCTCGATGTTGACGTCTTCCTTGCCGACCTGAAGGGTCTCTTGGCCCGGGCCGTGGCCACGCACCTCGGCCGACGGGGAGTAGACCCGCAGGTACTCCACTGGCAGCTCGAACCGCTTGCCGTCGGCGAAGGCGATTTCCAGTGTCCTGTTGTTCTTGTGTAGCACGATGTCGGTGGGGCTGGGCGTACTCATAGCAATTCCTCAGTTAATCCGTGAGATTCTCCAACAGGTGAAGATGGGGGAGTCGGAGTCGAGATACAAGGGTCGAGATGTGAGGAAGGGCCCCTACATCAGGACCCCGTATCTCGTGCCTTCCTGTTTCGTGTCTCTCACAAAATGTAACGGCTCAGGTCTTCATCTCCGGCGAGGTCTGCCAACTGCTCGTTCACATAGGCGGCATCCACCATCACCTTCTGCCCCGACTGGTCCGCGGCGCGGTAGGAGATATCCTCCAGCAGCCGCTCCATGACCGTGTGCAGCCGGCGGGCGCCGATGTTTTCGGTGCCTTCGTTGACCTGCCAGGCGATCTCGGCCAGCCGCCGAATGCCCTCCTCGGCAAACTCCACGCTCACGCCTTCAGTGGCCAGCAAGGCCCGGTATTGCTCGGTCAGGGAGGCATCCGGCTCCGTCAGAATGCGGACGAACTCTTCGGTTCCGAGGGCGTCGAGCTCAACCCGGATTGGCAATCGGCCCTGGAGTTCCGGTATCAGATCCGAGGGCCTGGCCAGGTGGAAGGCGCCGGAGGCGATGAACAGAATGTGGTCGGTGCGCACCATTCCGTGTTTGGTAGAGATGGTCGAGCCCTCCACCAGCGGCAGCAGGTCGCGCTGTACGCCCTCGCGGGAGACGTCGGGCCCCTTGCTCTGCTCCGAACGGCCTGTGATCTTGTCCATTTCGTCGAGGAAGACGATGCCGTGCTGCTCTACCGCGTAGAGTGCACGGGACTTGATCTCCTCTTCGTTCACCAGCTTGGCGGCCTCCTCGCTGGTCAGCTGCTTGAAGGCATCCTTGATCCGCATGCGGCGGGATTTGGTGCGCTGTCCGCCCATGTTCTGGAACAGGTTCTGGAGTTGGCTGCTCATCTCCTCCATGCCGGGGGGGGCCATGATCTCCACCCCGACCGGTGTCGACTGCACTTCGATATCGATTTCCTTGTCGTCCAGATCGCCTTCGCGAAGCTTCTTGCGGAATTTCTGCCGCGTGCCGGAGTCGGCGGCCTGACCGGTATCCTCATAGCCGCGGGCCGGCGGCAGGAGGGCATCGAGGATCCGCTCCTCGGCCGCTTCCCAGGCACGGTGGTGGACCTTCTGCATCTCCTGTTCTCGCGTCATTTTGATGGCGAACTCCACCAGATCGCGGATGATCGACTCCACATCGCGCCCGACATACCCGACTTCGGTGAATTTGGTCGCTTCCACCTTGATAAACGGTGCGTTGGCCAGTTTGGCGAGCCGGCGGGCGATTTCGGTCTTCCCGACGCCGGTAGGTCCGATCATCAGGATGTTTTTGGGCGTGATCTCGCCCTGCAGCGCCTCATCGACCCGGGAGCGGCGCCAACGGTTGCGCAGGGCCACCGCGACCGCCCGCTTTGCCGCAGACTGGCCGATGATGTGCTTGTCCAGTTCCTGGACAATTTCTCGAGGTGTCATTTCGCTCATGTCGGTCCTTTAAACCACAGAGGGCACAGAGAGGAAGAGATTATTGCTGAGCCACAAAGCGTGAAGGGGAAACGATGCATCAGAACTCGCAGGTAAGCCTGGCGTGTTTACGATGAACCGATGCGAGTGGTTCTTTCAGGTCAAAACCTGCCCTTGTGCTACTCAGTGTCCTCAAGTGGTTTCTTCAAGTGTCTCGATAGTCAGATTGTGGTTGGTGTAGATGCAGATGTCAGCGGCGATATGGAGACCTTTCTCCACGATATCGCGGGCTTCGAGTTCAGTGGTGTCGAGCATGGCGCGGGCCGCCGACTGGGCGAAGGGACCGCCGGAGCCGATGGCGATCAGGCTCTCTTCGGGTTCGATGACATCGCCGTTGCCCGAGATGACCAGGGATGCGTTGTGATCCGCTACCGCCAGCAGGGCCTCCAGGCGGCGCAGGGCCCGGTCGGTGCGCCAATCCTTGGCCAGTTCGACGGCGGCCTTGGTGAGATTGCCCTGATGCTTCTCCAGCTTGCCCTCGAAGCGCTCGAAAAGTGTAAAGGCATCGGCGGTGCCGCCGGCGAAGCCTGCGATCACCTTGTCGCGGTAGAGCCGACGCACCTTGCGCGCGTTGCCCTTCATTACGGTGTTGCCCATTGAAACCTGCCCGTCGCCGCCGATCACGACCTTGCCATTTCGGCGCACGGAAAGAATAGTGGTACCGCGAAACTGTTCCAAAGCCACTCCCCTGCTCATAAACACGAGTGAATAGTCTACATTATCGCCGCTGTGTGTCCGATGATGCGTCGAGTTTATAAACGAGCCGATGCATATGCCCGGTAATCGGTTCGTTTGGCACTCAGCCAGCCTTTGGAACTCGTTCCAGGAGGGAGTTCCGAAGCGGCCTGATGGCAAATACGGCGATCAGCGTTGCGCTGAGGATGCTGAGCCATTCGGGAACAAGTTCGCCGGTTTCTGCGACCTGTGCCGTTACCGAAATGCCGGTGTACTGGACCAGGGCGTCAGTGGCCAGTCCGCAGGCGATGGCGGCGGCACTGATGCCGAACAGGTATACCGCCAGTACCGGTCCGCCCAGCTCCCGTCGCAGTAGTCCGAGGGTGGCGATATTGGTGGCCGGTCCGGCGAGCAGGAAGACCAGTACGGTTCCCGGCGAGACCCCGAGTAGCAGTAGTGAGGCGGCCAGGGGCGTGGAGGCCGTGGCGCAGATGTACATGGGCACACCAATCGCCAGCATCACCAGCATTGCCGGCACTCCACTGCCCCACTGCGCAAGGGACTGTGGCGGTAACCACGTGATCAACGCACCAGCGGCAATGATGCCGATGGCGAGCCAGAAAGCCAGGTCGTCGAGAATGTCCGTCATGGCATAGCGAAGCCCCTCCAGGCCGCACTTCCAGGCGGCTTCCGGGGAGGGCTTCGGTTTTGCTTTCCCGATCGGCAGGCTGCTGCAACAGCCGCCGTCGTCGCAGTCGGGTGCGGCCGCGGGAGGCAGCGGTTTTTCGGGCACCAGGCCGCCCAGAATACCGGTGAATACTGCGCTGAAGATGGCGGCAATCGGCCGGACGATGGCCATGAACGGGCCCATCAGGGCATAGGTCACCGCTACCGAATCGACGCCGGTCTCCGGGGTGGCGATCAGGAAGGAGAGGGTCGATCCGCGTGAGGCGCCGCTGCGCCGCAGTCCCAGGGCAGCCGGCAACACACCGCAGGAGCACAGTGGCAGGGGCGCTCCGATTACCGCCGCGCGGGCTACCGGGCCGAACCCCCGCCCTCCCAGCCAGCGGATCATCCAGGCCTCCGAAACCCAGGCCTTGATCAGTCCGGCAGCAATGAGCCCCAGCAGCAGCCAGGGGGCGGCATCCAGATAAATGGCAAGAATGTTCAGGAAAAGATCGGACATCAGTTCGTGGGTAGGTTGATTTGCTGCAGGTCAATCAACTCTGGCCGTTCTCAACCGTTTTCTCCCACAACTCCTGGTTGCGCTTTGCCAACCGGTTGATCACCTCCGACAGGCCGAACTGTTTGACCTGTGAACTGAAGCTGTTTCGATAGTTAACTACGATACTCACGCCCTCGACCTTTACGTCATAGATCAGCCACTGGCCCTCTTTCTGGTACAGGCTGAAGATGACCGGAACGCTCGGGCCTTCCGGGGGGTGGGCTTCGGCTCGCACTTGAATACGGTTGCCCCGCGCTTCACCGCCAGGCCGGAACGTGATCAGGTCCTGTCCCTTTTCGAGCAGCCGATCAATCTGATCCGGGTTGTCGAGCAGCGCCGAGGTATAGAACCGCACCAGCAGGGTCTTGAATTCCTTTGTAAAGCGTTCCCGCTGTTCGGGGGTGGCGCGCCGCCAGGCCACTCCGAGTACCAGCCGGGACATGGCCTCCTGATCCACGTAAGGTACGAGAGTATCCTCCACCAGAGTAAAGAGCCGCTCCGGCCGTTCCTGAAGGGCGTCCTTTTCGTTCTGCAGCCGGGTGACCATCTCTTCGGTCACGGCGCGAAGCATCTCCTGCGGCGTTTCCCCGGCGGTGGCAGGTAGCGCAAACACGAGCGCCAGGAGGGCGGTGACAAACAGGCGGGATGGGAAGGGAGAGTGTCGAAGCAAGGTGAAGTCCTCTTGGTAAAGTCCGTTTGTAGTACCGATACGCTTGCTGCCGGGATGATAGAATCCCGGCTCTGCAATGTTGATTGAATCCTCGACCATGAAAACTCCAGAGTTGCTCGCCCCGGCAGGTACCTTGAGAAACCTGCGCTACGCATTGGCCTACGGTGCGGATGCGGTCTATGCGGGTATTCCCCGCTACAGCCTGAGGGTTCGCAATAACGAATTCAATGTACTGGATAACGTAGCTCAGGGTATCACCGAGACCCATGCGGCCGGTCGGTTGTTCTATCTAACCGTAAATCTACTCCCCCATAACGCCAAGCTGCGCACGTTTCTGGATGATATCGCACCTGCGGTGGAAATGGGGCCGGATGCACTGATTATGGCCGATCCCGGCCTCATCATGCTGGTACGTGAGCGCTGGCCCGACTTGCCCATCCATCTGTCGGTGCAGGCCAACACCATGAACTGGGCCGCAGTGAGGTTCTGGCAGTCGGTAGGTATTGAACGGGTGATCCTCTCTCGTGAGGTATCCCTGGATGATATTGCCGAGATTCGCCAGCGCTGCCCCGAAATGGAGCTGGAGGTGTTCGTTCATGGCGCATTATGTATCGCCTACTCGGGACGCTGTCTGCTGTCGGGGTATTTCAACCACCGGGATGCCAATCAGGGCAGTTGTACCAACGCCTGCCGGTGGGAGTATTCGGTCCACTCTGCCGTCGAAAATGTCAGCGGTGAGCCGGTTCCGCCCCGTCCCCCCGAAGCCGAATCGCTCCATTTTATCGAGGAGGGGGAGCGCCCCGGCGAACTGATGCCGATCGAGGAGGATGAGCACGGCACCTATATTCTCAACTCCAGGGACCTGCGGGCCGTGCAGCACGTGCAGCGTTTGACCGAGATTGGCGTCGAAAGCCTCAAGATCGAGGGGCGTACCAAGTCGCACTATTATGTGGCCCGTACCACGCAGGTCTACCGCCGTGCTATCGATGATGCCGTCGCCGGGCGAAGCTTTGAAACCGGTCTGCTCGGCGAGTTGGAGAACCTGGCCAACCGCGGCTATACGGAAGGGTTCTACAATCGCCATGCCGATGCCGAGTATCAGAACTACCGGCAGGCCAGTTCTGACTCCGTGCACCAGCGCTTCGTCGCCGAGGTGACCGAATTTGATGCCGAAACCGGCATGGCCCAACTGGATGTGAAGAACAAATTCGCGGTGGGCGACCGTCTGGAGCTCATCACCCCCGAAGGGAACGGTGACTTTCTGCTGGAGGGCATGGAGAGCCTGGGTGGCGAGCCCATGCAGGAGGTCCCGGGCGGCGGCTGGCGAGTGCGGATTCCGCTGCCCCGTTCCGCCGATCGTTTCACCCTGATCACCCGTTACGAGTCCGTGTAGGGCGCTCCAAACCACGGGGAACACGGGGCGCACGGGGAGAAAAAGATCGGAAAACCTGTTTTACCCCGTGGTCCCCGTGGTCCCCGTGGTCCCCGTGGTCCCCGTGGTTGCCGTTTGTCGTTGATTTGCTTGCGCAGCAGGGCAGGTCCGTAATGACAGCCGCGTAGGGCGGATCAGGTGCGCCAGCAATCCGGCCTACCACTCCCACACGTCGGCGATGTAATCCGCCGGTCTTCCGCCAACACGGAGATTGCTCGAACCATGGGGCACACCGGGCGCACGGGAAAAAAACGGACAACCTGTTTTACCCTCGTGGTCCCCGTGTCCCCCGTGGTTGCCATTTAATGCGGTGCCCGGTTATTCAGGGCAACTCGCACCCGGGGCGAGTACTCCGCCAAACCAGAAATCGATTCCCTTGCTCAGAAACTCATCGAAACGCATGTAGTGGGTGCCGTCACAGGAGAAGTTCAGCGCGACCATGCCATTGCACACGTTCAGCGATCCTGAACGCAGATAGACGGTCTCATCGGCAAAACGCAGGGTGCGAAACATTTCGAAGATGGGCATCACGTTCCTTTTGGGCACGATGGCCCGCGGGGTGTAGGGCCGGCGCGGGTAGGCCAGGCAGATATCGGGATCGGTGATCGCCTCGAAGCTGAGAATGCGATAGGAGTAGGGGTCGTCCGTCAGCCAGATGGTGGCACGGCTGCTGGAGAAGTGCAGCTTGCCGTGAAAGACGCCGTGTTCGAGCACCAGCTCTTTCATCAGTGGCAGCACCTCGTCCAGGTGCGCGTCCATCTTGCTCTCCACCCTCTGCTGTAAAAACATTCCGCCGCGGATTGCGGGATCGCCCTTGATCTGCTGCCAGTCGTCCGGTTCCTGGTAGAGTGCTTCGGTATCGGGCAATTCGCGCAGGTCATAGTCGGCGCCGAGAAAACCGATACGCTCCCCTTCGGCGTTGCGGATGACCTGGATAGCCGTTAGTGAGGGTCGTTTCTTGTTGCGGCTGATGTAGGCGTCGGAGAGTTTGAAGTCCGTTGTGCCGACAATGCCTTGCATATAGGGCCGATCGGAACGATCGCGCCCGAAATGGACTGGGTCGTGGCCCTCGCGGGTGATGTTGTCGGTGATCTGGCTCCCATCGCTGTTTAGCACATAGATGTGCTTGCACCAGGAGAGCTCAGGCAGGTTTTCCGTCAGAAGCAACTCCAGGGCCTTCCGATCCTCCATGCGTTCGGCACAGTGCTGCGCCAGTGCAAACATCGGCTTGCCGAGCAGGGCGGTGAGTTTTTCACGCTGGTGCTTGACGCTTTTTTGAAGAGAAGAACTCATGGGTTTCCGGGTTGGTTGGATTCGGGTTGATCGGATTCGACAGCTTCAGCTGTAACGCTTTTCAGGAGGAGCTGGCGTTCGAAGACATTCCGGTAGTCGCGAATCCGCTGCACGTAATCGACCGGCTCCCAGCCCCGCGCATAACCGTAGGGAAGATCCCGATAGTGCTCCTTTTCCGCGAGCAACGGCAGCACTTCCTTGAGATCGACCCAGCGATCGGGATTGCGCCCCAGCCGTTCGGCCAGCGTGCGCGCATCCCGAAGATGGGCGAAGCCGACATTATACGCGGCCAGCGCGAACCAGAGGCGGTCCTTTCCCTGTATCGATTCCGGCAGCCGCTTCATCATGCGGGAAAGGTATTGAGCGCCGCCCCGGATGCTCTGGACCGGATCCAGCCGGCTTTTGACCCCGACCTCTTTGGCGGTATTCAGGGTCAGCATCATCATGCCCCTCACGCCGGTCGGACTTCTGGCCCGGGGATTCCAGTGCGACTCCTGATAGGCTTGGGCCGCCAGCAGGGTCCAGGGAAGCTGGTGGTGTTCCGCGGCCTCTCTGAACATGGCTTCATAGCGTGGGAGGCGGCTCTCGATGCGTCGCATGAAGACACGCATGTCGACGTAATCGAAGATCTCCGCATAGCCGTAATAGCGCTCATACAGGCGCCCCATCAGGCCCGTCTCTTCCGCTTCCCGGAACCATTCATGCAGGTAGGCTGCAAAACTCTCTGCATTCTCGGGCAGCACCCAGGCCAGCTGCTGCTGTTCGGAGATCGGAAAGGCGACCAGTAATTCGGGGAGGTATCTCCGGTTGATGGCGACGATATTGGAATCCGCCACCGTGCAGTCGATCTCCCGTTTCCAGACCTTGTACAGTAATTGTTCGCTCCCCTGGCCGGGGTCCGCTTCCCACGCCAACTTCGGGTGCTGCTGCTGCAACGCTGTGAGTTGTTCCAGATAGCTGGTTCCGGCCGCAACCCGTAACGTCTTTTCGGTCAGTTCAAGCGGCGACTTCGGCAATGGTTCCCCCCGCCGACAGACAACTTCCTGCTGTACCGGGAAGTATCCGGGCCCGAAGCGGAATCGGCCGTTTCGGCTTTCCGTACGGGTAATCCCGGCCGCGGCCAGATGCGCTTCGCCATTCTCGACGGCGGAAAGCACCCCGTTGACGGAGTCACGGACCCTGAATTCAACTTCGACATCGAGCGACTCGGCCAGTGCCGAAGCCAGCGAGTATTCGTAACCTTCGGGTCCATCGCGACCCTCGTAATAGGTCGTAGGGGCGTTTCGGGTCACTACGATGAGTTTCCCGTCCGACCGGATCGTCTCCAGAAGGTCTGGTGGCCGTTCGCAGCCGAACAGTAGCGCGATTCCTGCCGACAAAATCAGCAGGCGCGTGAATCTCGGGGTCAGCATATGGGTGTTCCTCGACTAACCGAAAATTCTCTACAAACTAACCGGGCGGGAGTCGGAGAACAAGAAGGAATCAGTACTCGAGGTAGGCTGCTGCGTCGGTTCGGAGTGGATGAGGGGCTGCATGCAACATTGCACTAGTTCAACCGGGCCAGACGGCGTTCGACATGGGTGCGAAGCGCTACCTTCAATCCTCCCCGGGAGAGTGCATTTTGGTAGGCCTGGCGAGCCTCCTCGGTTCGCTCCGTCTGCTCCAGGGCGATTCCAAGGCCGGCCCACCAGGTGCTGTTGCGGGGGTGGGCCGTTACCAACTGGCGGTAAACCTCGGCACTTTTGGAATAGCGGCCGATTTTCTGATAAGTGGCGGCAAGGAAGGCTGCGACCCCGGTATCGGAGGACCCGGCCTCGAGACTGCGAGTCAAAACAGCCACTGCTGCTTCCGGGTGCTCTTGCTGAAGGTGGGCGCGGGCCGCCAATTGGGCCAGTTTTCCGTCGGCGGGATTGAGTACCAGTCCCCTCTCCACCACGGTCAGCAGTTCCACCCAGCGCCCTTCGGAGACCAGGATTCCGGCAAACGCTTCCCGCGCCCGGGCATGGGCCGGATACTGCTCCAGTGCCCTGGTGAGGTGATCTTCAGCCCGGTTGCGCCGACCGCGGGTGAGGAGGGTGTATGCCTCGCGGTAGAGCTGCTCCGCCTCCTGTTCGGCTGTCAGCCGGCGGACGCGTTTCTCCATCACCGGCGGACGTCCGGGGGTGTTTATCGGCTGTGGTGTCTGTGTCTTCGTTTTCGACGCCTCCGGCGCTTTCGGCTCGGCCACAGCAGGGGGAGCGCCGGCAGGGGTTTTTGTCTGTGGGGCGCCGGCGGTCGTTACCTGAGGTGGCTTTTGAAGTAACGCCCGATCCTCCGGAGCCTTCGGGGTTTTCGGTTCTGGTTCTGGCTCCGGGCTGGGGTCTGGTTCCAATTTGCCAACGGGATCGGAAACCGTCGGTCGGGTGGCCGCAACGGTTTGCTCCGCAGGCTCTGCGCCGGGATGGATGACAGTGGGGACGGCCGGAGGCTGCGCCATCTCCTGGCTCCACCACAGCCAGCCGCCGAAGCCGGCTACCGCCATGCCAAAAACGAGCGCGGCAATACCCCGGCTGGTGGAAGCCGCCTCAGTACGCAGGGCGGGCGTAACCTGCTCGGCCCGGGCGGCAGGGTTGGTGCGACGGGCTTCCACATCCTTCAATACCTGATTGATGAGGCTCACGTCGGTCCTCCTTTGCCGTCGCGCCCCGGCCGCTCTCCGCTCTGCACCGAAATTGTATCGCCCTCGGTGAGCCCGCCTGCGAACATCGCCGTCACTACGGCCGGGAGGTGGGGCCTGAGCAGCAGCAAGCTGCCCAGCATCAGGACGCCGACCAGAGGAACCCACCATCGCCAGCGGATCCCGGGAGCAGCAGTGGACTCGGTATCTGCGACGGCCATGCGCACATGCCGCGAGTTGATGGCGCTGCTGCCTTTGCCGTAGGCGGCCATCAGCGACTTGTGGGCGAGGACATTGACAAGCCGCGGGATACCACCACTGGCCTTGTGCAGAGCATCGAGGGCATTGGGCTTGAAAAGGAGGACTCCCCGGTTCCCGGCCACTGCCAGTCTGTGAGCCAGGTAGGCTGCCATCGCTTTTCGGCCCAAGGGCTGGAGCTGGTAGCTGAAGGTAATCCGCTGGCGCAACTGCCGAACCGAGGCACGGCCGAGTCGCTGGTCGAGCTCGGGCTGTCCGAACAGCACTACCTGAAGCAGCTTGTGCTTTTCCGTCTCCAGATTGGTTAGTAGCCGTAGCGCTTCGAGTGTCTCATCGGGCATCGCCTGGGCCTCGTCGACGCACAAGATCACCTGTTTGCCTTGGTGCGCCAGTTCGATCAAGCGACGGGTAATGGCCTTGGTGGTGCGGTGCTGGCCGAGATTGCGGGGCAGGTTCAGCTCCAGTTCGTCGGCCATCGCCAGGTTCAGAGCCGGTGCGGTCAGGAGGGGGTTGGGAATGTAGGTGGTGTAGAAACCCTCATCAAGGATATTCAGCAGTTTGCGGCACAGCAGCGTTTTGCCTGTACCAACCTCGCCGGTGACCTTGATGAAGCCCTCGCCGCTTTTCAGCGCAATCAGGAGGGTATCGAGTGCATCCCGGTAATGTCCGTCGGCAAAGAAATAGCTGGTGTCCGGCGTTAGTGAGAATGGCGCCTCGTGCAGGCCAAAGTATTCCAGATACATGGCTGATCCGCCTCTACTACCGGAAGTGGTCCGCGCCGGGACTCATTTCCAAATCCCTTTTGCGGCTTTGCTCCATTCCTTCCCAGGTGTTCAGGGAGTCGTTGACCTGGCGCGACCATTCGGCAGGTCCCTCCACGACGGTGGGTTTGAGCAGGATGACCAGCTCGGTTTTTTCGCGGCTCTCCGAGGCGAATCGGAACAGGCCGCCGAGCAGGGGAATATCCCCGAGCAGTGGTATTCTGTTTTCCGACGTATTAAGGCGATTCTGCATCAGGCCGCCGATCACCACGATCTGGCCGTTCTCCGCCCGAATCATGGTGTCGGATTCCCTGACCGTGCTGGCGGCCAGTGGCAACGTGAGGCTTCCGGCGCTGGTGGTGATCTGTTTGGTCTGTTCCGCCACTTGGCTGACTGTGGGATGGATGTGGAGAATCACCTGTCCCTCTGCACTGATTTGAGGGGTGACATCGAGCGATACACCGGAGAAGAAAGGGGTCAGTTCGACACTGGTATTGGTGGTGGTGGCCGTGCCGGCAATGGTGTCGGACTCCACGTCAGTGACGAAGAATTCGTCGGAACCAACCTTGATAATCGCCTTCTGGTTATTGACGGTGGAGACCCGGGGGTTCGACAGTACCTGGACATCGCCCTGGGTCTTCAGTGCATCGATGAGTGCCGTGAAGTCGTTGCCGAAGAGTCCCAGTGTCAGGTCATCGGTGACTGAAACCGACGAGTCGCCCTGGGTATTTACTGAACCGGTTAGATTGCCTCCGGGGCCGAATACCGCCAGTTCGCCATCGGAGTTGGCTACATCCATCCAGTTTATGCCGGCGCGATAGCCGTCGGAGAGCGTCACTTCGAGGATCCGTGCCTCCAGCACTACCTGCCGTTTCACGGCGACGGCAGAGGCATCGAGAAAACGTCCGACATCCCGCAGTTCATCCGGTTTGGCACGGACCAGGATCAGGCCGGCTATGGGGTTGACGCTAACACGACGTCCCTCTTCCCGACCTACGATCGATTCGACATCGGCGCGGATCCGTTCCCAGAAATTGGAGTCGGAAGCCGAACCTACCGAGCTGCCACTGCCTTGCCGGGCGCTGCGACTGTTCTGGCGTTCGTTGCGGGTATCATCGGTTCGGCCGTTGATATCAGCCACACTGGTGGAGGTGGTTTCCATCCCGGAGTAGCCGGTGCGCACCAGGTCCGGATAGTTGACGTAAAAAATACGGGACTGAACGGTGTTCGGGTACACTTGAAAGACCGAGCCACGGCGCTCGAAATCATAACCGTAGGCATCCTTCACGATCGCCATGACTTGCGGCACGGTGACGTTTTTGAGGTCGAGGTCGATTTGTCCGCTGACCTCCGGATGGACCACTATGTTATAGGGCGTGTCCTCCACAAGACCCAGGAAAAAGTCGCGAGCGGGGGCCCTGCGTACCTTCACGTCAAAATGCTGATCGAGTACCTTCTCGGACGCACCGGGGATATCGACCTGCAGCTCCGGCATGAGCGCCGAACTGAGGTCGGGAGGGGGTTCTCTATCCTTCGGTTCGGCCCCCTGGAGCCCCTCTCTGGCGGCGGCCCGGATGTCCGACATGGTCTCTCCCCTGTCGATACCGGCGCATCCTCCCAGACCGACGGTTAACGCCAGCAGGGAAAGCAGGCTCTTGCAGTGTTCCTGGTTTTTCATTCTTGGTTCCGGGTCTTCGAGATGGTTTTGACTCGCAGGTCCAGCAGCGACAGAGCGGTCAGTCTTCCATTCCTGCGCAGGGTTACCGTGGATGGGTTGATGGCCAGGACCGTGGACCCCGCGATCTGTGAGCCTTCTCTCACCCGCTGACCGTTGATGACGGCAATCCGTCGATCGCGGTGGATCATCACGGCAGTCAGTTGTAGTTGCGGGTGGCTGACTACACTGCGGGTCTGTTGCTCGTTGGGCGGACGCATCGGATCATCCAGCGCCGCGGCGCCTGCGGGCGCAACGAGAAGGGACAGGGTTACTGCAAACCAGCCTTTACGTACCAATCCAGTTCTCCTCCAGACTCAGCGTGGAGACCACCAGTCGTACCCGGGCGGTCGGATAATCGACCAGTTCAATAGAGACTTCGTCCCAGTAGAACGTCCAGGGCAGTGCCTGGAGCGCTCGAAGATAATCAACGGTCTGGAGGTAACCGCCCTCCATCTCCAGTAGCAGCCGATGGCGATAGACGCCACCGCTATCCCCATCGGCGAATTCCTGCTGTGTCGGCATTACCAGCGGTGAGCTGCCCAGGTTTTCGATGCGCAGTGGTTTCAGGTTGTCCTGCTGCACCAGCACTTCTTCCAGCATTCGGGCCATCTGCTGTGGTCCGATTAGCCCCGCCATTTCCTTGGCGATACGCCGATCAATGTTGTGAACACGCGCGCTTACGCGCGCCAGGTCGCGATTCAATTCCAGGTTCGGGTCCTTCTTGCGCTCTTCGAGGATCGCCCGGACCTGCTGATTGATCTTGTCGATTTCGCCCCTGACGGTCTCGAGCCTGGTTACCTGGGCCTCGTTTCTGGCTCCCAGGGGTGCCATCAAAAAGGAGTCCCAAGCCATGAACAGCACCACTACCACGGTGCCGAACAGCAGCACCCGTTCGCGCAGGGTCATGCTGTCGATGCGAAGTCGCAGCTGTTCAATGCGCGCCTTCAGCTCCTTCACCGGGCGGCCTCCTTTTTTTCCGGTTGGCTGCGAAGCGTGAAGTCTACCCGTCCCGCCTCCTCTTCGGAGCGGGTTATCAGCAGGCGACGAAAGGTGAACCCCGTGAGCGAACCCTCCTGTCCGAGTCGTTGCACGAATTGCGGGACCTGCTCCGGTTGATAGGTGCTGCCTGCCAGGATTATGTCGTCGCCCCCCTCGCGGAGTGAAACGTGCTGCAGCCAGAGTCTCTGCGGCCGTTGTCGGGCAAAGGCTTCCAATCGATCGGTGAATCCCTTTCGGTTCCCGAATCGGGGCGAATCGAGCGCCTTTACAACCCGCTGCTTGCCTGCCAGTTCCTTTTCCAGCTGCTGTAATCGGGTTTGCAGAGCCGGGTCCCGTTTGGGTGCGGGAAACTGGTTCGAGACCTGTTGCAGTCGTTTCAGTGCCGCGCCCCGCTGCTGCTCAAAGGCCTCTACCCGTTCATCCAGCTTGACCGTCTGCCAGAGTCCATAGCCGTAAACGGCGACCAGGCCTACGACCACCAGCAGGCCGGCCTGCAGCAGGGTCTTGGCCGAGAAGACTTTCTCTTGTCGCTTGAAAATGGGCTGGTAGAGATTGATCTGCTGCATCAGAGGGTTTTCTCCTCGCGGCGCAGCGCGGCTCCGATCGCCGGTAGACACTGCGCCTGCAGCTCATCACTAAGCGGCTGGTCAATGTCGAGCAGGGCGTTCAGGTCCATCATTCGAACCGGAATGTCCAGGTTGTCAGCCATATAGCGCACCAGGTGGGGGATCGGTTTTTCCGTCGGGGCAATAACCAGTCCACTCACCGGCGGAAGCAGAAAATGACTCTCGTAATAATCCAGCGAGCGCTGCACCTCAAGGACGATACTGTCGAACATGCGCTGGAGTGAGGTGGTGATCTTGCTCTGCTGCTCCGCACCGATTTCGCCGCCTTCGGGGATGGACTCGTCGGCGTCGTTTACCGTTTCCCGGGAAAGTCGCTCCACCCCGATGTCGAGAGTACGGGCCAGGTAGAGGTTGGATTGCCGGGTGAGGGTCAGCATCCCTCCCAAGGGGTTCAGGTACAGGGTGGCAACCCCGGTCTCGTCCTCGGGCAGGATGGAGGCCAGATTTCGCAGAGCCAACTCGGGAATATCGATGATGTCCAGGTCGAGGCCGGCACCTTCGAGCAGATCGATATGATGGCGCACGGCATGGGTCTTGGCGACTACTGCGTACATCATGCGTGCCCGCCCGTTTCGCTGGCTGGGAATATCGAACACATCGATGACGGCATCATCGATATGGAATCCGATCAGGTCTTTAATGCGCCACCGAACCGCTGCCTTCAGTTCGGTAGGATCCACCTCCGGGGCCTCGACCAGCAGCAGATTGAAATCATTCTGGCCGATAACGCTGATGGTTCTGTCCAGCTTCTGCTCTTCGGCAAGCGTCCTCAGCAAGGACGGCAGCTGTTCAGGGGAGCGGGCTGGAGTAAACTGGCACGCAACGAGACGAGGTGCTCCATCGTTGCGTTGCAGCACGCGGGCCGAGGCGATACCGGCGTCCGTGAGCGCCAGACCCGCGAGGCCACGTGAGCTTCTCCGCTTTTTCCAGGGAAGGGTCAGCATCCTCCGGGCCGGCGTGTATTTATCGTCATTCTGAATTTTGCCGATCAGTTTTGAGCGATTGAGTTCTATTCTAATTATCGATCTAGCTTACCGGATTCAGCAGTTAGATATCGAAAAAACCCGAACAAAGATACATCCCATTTTTTCAGTGGCTACAGCTCCCTTTTTGTGACCTGCGTCACAGCATTTTTGTGACCAAGCACACATAGTGTGCAGCAATTCCACCAAATATTGCCAGCCCTAACCACAGATTACTTTGGTAGGCGCGCTCGGCATCGCCGTCCCGGGCCCTGACCAGTAGAAACAATTGGTAGATGGCGACCATGGCTGCCGCCAGCCAGCCGAATTCAAACAGGGGGCCAAGATCAGCCCGCTGTCCCGCCAGAGCCGCCGCTGCCAATGCTCCCGCCTGAAGGAGTCCCACCACCAGCGGCACGCCGTCACCGACCAGATTTACCAGAGAGCGTGCGCCCAGTCTGGACTCCTGATCACGACGTGGTAGGGCATATAGCAGCAAAAAGGCGCTACTCCACATCAGCACAAACACGAACAGCAGCCAGGCGATAGCCCCGGGAGTCTGGCCGTTGGCCAGCCAGGCGATGGGTACGGCCAGGGCCGTCGCCATCGCCAGCACAAGGGAGCTCAGAAAGGTGTGTTGCCGTGCATAGGGGTAGGCGATCAATAACCCCCAGGCCAAGGGAGAAAATATCACTACATGCCGGCCCAGGTAGATGGCGCTGGCGAACGCAATGGCACACAAGACCGTGAACAGGCGTATGGCCGTCTGCATGTCGAAGGTGCCGCGTGCCACCAACGATTCGGGTGAACCGTCAAAGAAACGGGCGTCGGCCAAATCGCAAAATACCCAGGCCCCGCAGCGCATTGCCAGCGCACCGAGAAGAAAGGCGAACAGCGTATCGCCGGGTGGCACGCCCCCGGCGGCCATCCAGTTGGCGGAGAGTCCGGCGGCCACCAGGAAGCCGAGGTCCCACGGTTCGTGCAAACGGGTAATCCGGAGATAGCGTTCGAGTCGGTCCCGGTTGATCGCCAGGGCCTTCATCAGCGACTCCGCTCGCCCGGCCAGGGCGGCAGTTCACCAATGAAATATTCGCTGACCAGTAGCGGGCGTTCCGAGAGGCGGAAGATCGAGCGCCGCCCCCATACCGGAGCCTGCGTGCTCTCCACTCCGAGCAGTGCGGGGGTGACCCGGCTCACCTCAAGGCGGCCTCGCCGCACCCTCGGGTCGCGGAACAGGAGCTCGCCCAGCGGCCGGTTGCCGAGAAACGCCAGCCTACCGCCCGGACCGCCCAATGTGCGTTTGGGGATCACCGTACGCGCAAATACCCACGGCACGTCATCACAAAGCAGCAGTACCTCCCGCACCATCGCCCGGCGACGCAGGGGCAACTTCAGCGCCGCCGTTTCGCAGCTCATCGGAACGGTCCAGCCCTGACGCAGAACCCGGACCGCGAAGCGGCCGTTGCAGGCCTGTTTGAGCCATCGGGTCAGCGAGGAGTCATCGAGCAGCCACCCGATGAGGTGTGGCGGCAGCGCACTCCGTCGCAACCGGTTGGCCGCCTGCCAAACCGGCTCATTTCCTGCCTTGCCGCAACGTCTTCTCATGGAACGATTCTAACCTCAAAAAGCACAGACTAACGGCCTTGAGCGGGCACCGCCAAGCATGCAACAGTACACTAGGATAATTCGCCGGGGCTCTGAATCCCGTGTCGGAATTGGCGGAATGGACACGCTTTGAGCAAGAACCAGCTCAGACCTCGCCGTAACGTTCGCCCTGTCCCAGCCAGCGCTGGATGATGGCATCAACGGCTTTGGCATCCTGTTCCAGCAGCCGATCGGCAGCACGGGCTACCGCAGGTAGCAGCGGTTGATCCCGCTGCAGGTCGGCAATACGCAGGTTGAGCATGCCGGTCTGTCGGGTGCCCAGCACTTCACCCGGCCCCCGCAGTTCCAGGTCGCGGCGGGCGATCTCGAAGCCGTCGGCGGTCTCACGCATGGCGGCCAGCCGTTGCCGCGCCGTCTGCGACAGCGGGCCATGATACATGAGGACACAGCTGCTTTTTTTGCGCCCGCGCCCAACCCGGCCACGCAACTGGTGCAGCTGTGCGAGACCAAAGCGCTCGGCATTTTCGATGATCATGAGGCTGGCATTGGGGACATCCACCCCGACCTCAATGACGGTGGTGGCCACCAGCAGGTCGATGACCCCGGCCTTGAAGTCGGCCATGACCGACTCCTTGTCCTTTGGCTTCATGCGTCCGTGCACCAGTCCGACCCTCAGATCCGGCAGCGCCTCGCTCAACTCTTCGGCGCTCTCCTCCGCCGCCTGGCACTGCAGGGCATCCGACTCCTCCACCAGGGTACAGACCCAGTAGGCCTGGGCGCCGCTGCGGCAGGCGGCGTGCACCCGCTCGACGACTTCGTCGCGGCGGGAATCCGCCACCACTACGGTCTCCACCGGCGTGCGACCGGGGGGCAGCTCGTCGATGACCGAGACATCCAGATCCGCGTAGGCGGTCATGGCCAGGGTTCGGGGGATGGGGGTGGCAGTCATGATCAGCTGATGGGGATAGCGCTCCCCGACTTTGCCCTTTTCGCGCAGGGCGAGGCGCTGATGGACCCCGAAACGGTGCTGTTCATCGATGACCACGAGCCCCAGTTCGTCGAAATCCACCGCCTCCTGGAACAGTGCGTGGGTGCCGACCGCGACGGCAGCGGCCCCACTGGCGAGGTGTTCCATGGCGCCCCGGCGCGTCCCGACCTTCTGCTTGCCGGAGAGCCAGACCACCTCGAGTCCCAGCGGTTCGAGCCAGTTTCTAAAACTGCGGAAGTGCTGTTCGGCCAGGATTTCGGTCGGCGCCATCACCGCCGCCTGAAAGCCGGC
The DNA here is from genome assembly GCF_900102855.1 of Thiohalomonas denitrificans. Lineage (NCBI taxonomy): Bacteria > Pseudomonadati > Pseudomonadota > Gammaproteobacteria > Thiohalomonadales > Thiohalomonadaceae > Thiohalomonas > Thiohalomonas denitrificans. Next base: position 33,171 of record NZ_FMWD01000009.1, on the reverse strand, counting down.
CTCTATCGCCTTCAGCACTGCCAGCGCAGCCACCACCGTCTTGCCCGAGCCCACATCGCCCTGTACCAGGCGCTGCATCGGGTGCGGCTGGTCGAGATCGACCGCAATTTCGTTGCTTACGCGTCGCTGCGCCCCGGTCAATGCAAACGGCAAATCGCGTTCGAATTGTTCGCGCAGATGGCCGTTGCCCAACAGCGGCGGCGCACTGCTGTCGGTAACCCGGGCTCGCAGCCGGCGCAGACTCAGCCGATGGGCCAGCAGCTCCTCAAAGGCCAGCCGCTGCTGAGCAGGGTGTCGCCTCTCGCTCAGCACGTCCAGGGCGGCCTCGGGGGGTGGATGGTGCAGATACCGAAGGGCCTCGTCGAGGGGTGGCAGTTCGAACTCCTCCCGGATCGCCCGGGGCAGCAGGTCCGGTGGCCCGCCAGCCGCCATTCGTCCGAGTGCCTGATCGGTGAGCTGGCGCAAACTGAGCTGGTGAAGCCCCTCCGTGGTGGGATAGATCGGGGTGAGGTGCTCATCCACCGGCGCCGGTTCCTCGCCTTCAAGGCGACGGAATTCCGGGTGGACCATCTCCAGGGTTGCAGCGCCGCTACGCACCTGTCCGTAGCAGCGGACTCGTGCCCCGCGCTCGAGCATTTCGCGCTGTGCGGCATTGAAGTGAAACAGACGCAGGGTCATGCTGCCGGTATTGTCAGTGATGCGCGACAGCAGCATGCGCCGACGGGCAAATTTTACCTCGGTAAGCTGCACGCGCCCCTCCACCACGGCTTCGTCGCCGGGGCGCAGCGTCCCGATGGGAACTACGCGGGTACGGTCCTGATAGCGGGTGGGGAGATGGAACAGGAGGTCATATACGCGGGTGATGCCGAGCCGCTCCAGGCGCTCGGCAATGCGCGGGCCCACGCCCCGCAAGGCGTTGACCGGCAGGTCGGTGGGGTCGGCAGGCGCCCTCCGTTGCGTCGCCTTCACCACACTGCTTAGCCGTCGAGCTCCATCACCGCATCCATCTCCACTTGCGCGCCCTTGGGCAGTGCGGCCACGCCGATGGCGGCGCGCGCGGGATAGGGCTGCTGGAGATAGTTGGCCATGATTTCGTTCACCAGCGGAAAGTGCGTCAGGTCGGTCAGGAAGATGTTCAGCTTGGCCACATCGGCCAGGGAGCCGCCCGCTGCCTCGGCCACCGCCGACAGGTTATCGAACACCCGCCGGATCTGCGCCTCGGCCGCATCCCCCACCAGCTCCATGGTTTCGGGAACCAGCGGAATCTGTCCCGAAAGGTAAACGGTGCTTCCCACCTTGACTGCCTGGGAATAGGTACCGATGGCCGCCGGGGCCTTGTCGGTCTGGATGATCTCTCGTGCCATGCGTGATTTCCGTTTTGGTTGAAAATTAACCTCGTACCCGGGTGATCTTCAATACCTCCGGGACGGTTCGAAGTCGGCGGATGATTCTTGCCAGGTGGCGGCGGCCGGATACCGACAGGGTCAGAAAGATAGCGGCATGGACGCCGTCACGCTCTTCGAGGCTGACGTTGTCGATATTGGCTCCGGTCTCGGCCACGTTAGCGGCCAGGGTGGCGAGAACGCCGCGCTGGTTGGCCACCTCGATCCGGATATCCACCGGGAAGTCGCCCTCTACGTCGCTTTCCCACTCCACATCGAGCCAGCGCTCCGGCCGCTTGCGGTATTCGGAGAGGTTCTTGCAGGTCTGAGTATGGACCACGACACCGCGTCCGGCGGTCAGAAAACCGAGGATGTGGTCACCGGGAATGGGGCGGCAGCACTTGGCGAATGAGACCACGGTCCCTTCGGTTCCCTTGATCACGAGGGACGGCCCCTGATCGGCGGAGTCGTCCGGTTCCGGATGCGGGGCCAGCTGGTCGCGCATCAGGGTTCCGGTCACCAGTGGCGCCATACGGTTGCCTAGCCCGATCTCCGCCAGCAGATCCTCCAGGTTCTCCAGCTTGTACTCCGCGAGCAGTGCCCACAGGCGTTCGCTCGATATCTCCTCCAGTCGCCGTTCATGCGCACCCAGGGCTTTCTCCAGCATGCGTCGACCCAAAGCGACCGATTCGTCCCTTTTGAGGTTCTTGAGATAGTGGCGGATGGTAGCCCGCGCCTTGCCGGTGACGACGAAGTTCAGCCAGGTGGGATTGGGGCGAGCCCCCGGGGCGGTGATCACCTCCACCGACTGGCCGCTCTGCAGCTTGGTGTGTAGCGGCACCAGGCGCCGCTCCACCTTGGCGGCGACACAGCGGGTGCCCACGTCGGTGTGCACGGCATAGGCAAAGTCCACCGCGGTGGCCCCCCGAGGGAGCTCCATGATCTCCCCTTTCGGGGTGAAGACGTAGACCTCGTCCGGAAACAGGTCGACCTTGACGTTCTCCAGGAACTCCATGGAATCGCCCGCGCTCTTCTGCATCTCCAGCAGATTGGAGAGCCATTGGCGGGCCCGGGCTTGGGCGATGGAGTGGCTCTCCTCGCCGCTCTTGTAGAGCCAGTGAGCGGCAATGCCGGCACGCGCCACCTTGTCCATGTCCTCGGTGCGGATCTGCACCTCGAGCGGGAAGCCGTAGGGCGACAGCAGCGTGGTATGTAGCGACTGATAACCGTTGGCCTTGGGAATGGCAATGTAATCCTTGAACTTGCCTGGCATCGGTTTATAGAGGTTGTGTACCGCGCCGAGTACTCGATAGCAGGCATCCACACTGTCCACCACGATGCGCAAGGCGAATACGTCCATGACATCGGTAAAGGAGACGTTCTTGTTGCGCATCTTTTTATAGATGCTGTAGAGGTGTTTTTCGCGCCCGTCGATTTGACCCGGCAGGTTCTCCTGGCGAAGCCGCTCCTGAATGGCGCTCTGCACGCGCAGCACCACCTCCTTACGGTGGCCGCAGGCCTTGCGCACCGCCTCGGCGAGTACCCGATAGCGCATCGGGTGATAGGCAGCGAAGCCGAGATCCTGGAGTTCCAGCCTGATCGAATTGATGCCCAGGCGACTGGCAATGGGGGCATAGGTCTCGAGGGTTTCGCGGGCGATGCGACGGCGCTTGTCGGGGCGCATGACCCCCAGCGTGCGCATGTTGTGCAGCCGATCGGCGAGCTTGATGAGAATGACGCGGATATCCCGCACCATCGCCAGCATCATCTTGCGGAAGTTTTCCGCCTGCGCCTCGGCCTTGGATTCGAACTCGATATGGGTGAGCTTGCTGACGCCGTCGACCAGTTCGGCAACTTCCTCACCGAATTCGGTGACCAACTGCTCTTTGGCAGTGGTTGTGTCCTCGATGACGTCGTGGAGAATGGCGGCGACGATGCTGCAGGCATCCATGCGCATCTCGGCAAGGATGCGCGCCACGGCAAGCGGGTGATAGATATAGGGCTCGCCGGAGAGGCGGTGCTGGCCTTCGTGGGCCTCGGCACCAAACAGATAGGCCCGGTAAACCTCGGCAACCTGATCCGGCTCAAGATAGGACTCGAGCAGATCGCACAGGTCACTGATAAGGAAAACCGGGCCTTCTTCCAACGCCGTCATGATCGGCGCCGGGTCAGGTGGTCTCTTCGCGGGCCTCATCCTCGCTGACATTGGGTGCAGCGGCGGACAGATCTTCGGCAGTCGTCGTGTTCAGCAGCTCACGGCCCACTTTGCCTTCTGCAATCTCGCGCAGGGCCACGACGGTCGGTTTGTCGTTTTCCCAGTCCAGCAATGCCTCTTTCCCGTTGGCCAGCTGACGGGCGCGGCGCGTGGCAAGCAGCACCAGCTGAAAACGATTGTCGACGTTATCGAGGCAGTCTTCGACGGTTACTCGAGCCATCCGGAATTCTCCTGCTTGGGGCGTTCGGATATAAAGAGTCTGATCATAACCCGGATGTCCGGGAAATGACACATGGGTGATGAAGTATCCCTTGCAAAACCCCGACCGCACAGGGTTTGTACAGTTGGACTGTAGATCGATTTGTGTCGGCCTGAAGGCTGACCTGCATTGGCGAAGCCGGTGCTTTAGTGGCCCGACTCCTTCAATAGTAGTTGCAGGTTCTCGTCATGGCGGGCCTCCTGCACGGGTCGACGCAGCCGCTGGCTGGTGACGATGCAGCGCAGTTCATCGAGTGCCGTATCGAAGTCGTCGTTCACCACCAGGTAGTCGAATTCGGCGTAATGGCTCATTTCGCTGACCGCATCGCGCATGCGACGGTCGATAATCGCCTGATCATCCTGGCCGCGCCCCTTGAGACGGTGCTCCAATGCCTCCCTTGAGGGTGGAAGGATAAAGATCCCCACGGTCTCGGGCAGTCGTTGGCGGACCTGCTGCGCCCCTTGCCAGTCGATCTCCAGAATCACGTCCCGACCCGTCGCCAGGCGCTCCACCACGGTCGACTCGGCCGTCCCGTAAAAGTTGTCGAAAACCTGCGCGTGCTCCAGGAACGCGCCCTGTTCCGCCATCTTCAGGAAGGCATCGGCCGCCACGAAGTGATAGTCGACCCCATTCTCCTCGCCCGTCCGCATGGGGCGAGTGGTGTGGGAGACGGAGACCTCCAGCGCAGCGGTGGATGCCACCAGCGCCTTGACCAGGCTGGTCTTCCCCGCCCCGGAGGGCGCGGAGATGATGAACAGCGTACCGTGGGCGGCAGCATTTGCCGTCATAAATCAACTCCTTGATGTGTTCGTTGCAGTTACCTGCGCGTTACCGGATGTTGATGGCATTTCGTGTTATTTGCTCGACGTACACCGTTGATGGGGTTCGCAGGCTCACCGCATCATCTATTCGATGTTCTGCACCTGTTCGCGCATCTGTTCGATGTAGACCTTCAGGTCGACCGAGGCGCGGGTTACCATGGTATCGCTGGATTTCGAGGCGAGTGTGTTGGCTTCGCGGTTCAGTTCCTGCATCAGGAAGTCGAGTCGTCTGCCGACCGGTTTTTTCTCCTTCAGGACCCGGCGTACCTCGTCGATATGCGCATCAAGCCGATCCAGCTCTTCATCCACGTCGAGTTTGTTGGCAAAATAGACCAGTTCCTGTTCCAGTCGCCCCTCGTCCAGCTCTGCACGAGCCTCTGCCAGGCGCTGTTCCAGGCGTTCGCGAAGTCGCTGCTGGAGTTCCGGCAGGCGTGTGCGGACCTCTTTCAGCACCTCTTCGATGGCGTCGCAACGTTGTAAAATCAATGATTCGAGCCGGTCGCCCTCCCGTTCGCGGGTAGCCACCAGTTCCTTCAGGGCCTCTTCGAGCAGCGCCGTGAAGCGCTCCTGAAGCTGATCGGGGTCGGGGCGGGCAGCTTCGAGGACCCCCGGCCAGCCCAGGATTTCCATGGAACTGACCGGCGAGGCATTATAGATAAGGGCGTCCACCTCGCGGCTGAACTGGGCCAGCTGTTTGGCAAGCGCCTGATTGAGCTGGAGTTCGGCACCACCGGAGGGCGGGGTATAGCGCAGCGAAACATCCACTTTGCCACGCCCGAGCTGTTTGCCCACTTGTTCACGGATGGCCGGTTCGCGAGCGCGGAACTCCTCCGGAAGCCGCAACGCGATCTCGAGGTAACGGTGATTTACCGAGCGCAACTCCAGCGCCAGGGCGCCCCAATTACCCTGGATTTCCTGCCGTGCGAAAGCGGTCATGCTGCGCAACATATGAACTCCCTGACGTGTATGCTATACAAACGCGATTGAGCATCTTAAACCGAAACCGAGGTCGTCACGAACTTGCCTGGCGAGTTTGCCGGCCCACGTAACCCTCCAATGTCGGAAACTGCCGAAAACGTCAACCTGCCGGTCGGTACCCGTGTCGACAACTATGTCATCGACAGGATTATTGGTGGTGGCGGATTCAGCATCGTCTACCTGGGCCATGTCGTCGACAGCGGGGTCCAGGTGGTCATCAAGGAATACATGCCGCGCAAGCTCGCCAAACGTGCCCCTGACGGCAAAACGGTACGTACCGAAGACGAAGCGGCAACGGAGAAGTTTACGCATGGCCGTCGGCTGTTTTTTCAGGAGGCGAGCATTCTTGCCACCCTGAAGCACCCTACCATCGTCAACGTGATTAACTTCTTCCAGGCTAATGATACCGTCTATATGGCCACGGAATATCACAAGGGCATGGATCTGCAGGCGTATATCAAGCGGCACAACGGAAACCTCAGCGAAAAGCTGATCCGCAAGGTCTTCACCCGCCTGCTCGATGGCCTCAAGGCCATTCACGGGCGGGACCTGTTACATCTCGATATCAAGCCCGGCAACATCTATCTGCGGGCGCATGGCGAACCGCTTTTGCTGGACTTTGGTGCCGTTCATCAGCAGCAACAGAGCCGCAAGTATCAGCCGGGACAGGTGGTCACACTCGGCTACTCCCCCATCGAGCAATCCATGGCCGGGGGCTATGTCGGTCCCTGGTCGGATATCTACGCCCTGGGTGCGACGATGCGGACCTGCATTGAAGGAGTGGCGCCCCCGCCTGCCGAAAAGCGTCGCCTGAATGACACCATGCGACCGGCCGTGGAGGCCTTCAGAAAACACTATTCGCAGGGCCTCCTGGCCGCCATAGACTGGGCAACAGAGGTGGACCCGCTGCACCGGCCGCAGAGCGTCGACGAGCTGCTCGAGGCCATGAACGACCCGGGCAAAAGGGACGACAAGCAACAGAACAGCTCCATGCTGGAACGTATCGCCAATAGTCTGCCTTGGGGGAAGGGCTGAGGCCATGCAATACGAAACCGGTTGTGCCAATCGCCTCGGAAACCGTACCTCCAATCAGGACCGGCTGACTGCCATCGAAACCGATGAGGGTATCCTGCTTGTGCTTGCCGACGGAATGGGCGGCCTGGAGCAGGGGGAAATTGCGGCCCAGGCAGTCGTCGATGCTGCCCGCGAGCTCTACCTGAACTCTCCCCGGCCGGTGTCGGATACCGGCGGTCTGTTGCGGGATATCATCCATCGTTCGCACGACAGGCTAGTCGAGGACCTTTCCCCCGATCAGGAGCATTCCAGCTCTGGAACCACCGCCGTACTCTGCCTGGTTCAGAACGGAGAGGCACACTGGGCCCATGTGGGGGACAGCCGCCTGTACTTCTTTCGCGGTGGTCGCAGTATCTACCGGACCCGTGACCATTCCTATGTGGAAAGCCTCTATCGCCAGGGTCTGATCGATGACGAGGAACGCTCCAGGCATCCACGTCGCAACCAGATTACCCAGTGCATCGGTTGCACCCGTTATCGGCCGGATGTGGCATTGGCGCCCCCCGTCGCCCTGCAGGAGAAGGATGTTCTCATGCTCTGCTCGGACGGTCTCTGGGATTCGGTCAAGGAGAGCGAACTGGCCGATCTTCTCGGTTGTGCCTCCACCCTGGAAGAGTCGATGGAACTGATGGCGGATCGGGCGGAAAACAGCGCCTATCCCAACGCCGACAATATCAGCGTGGTCGCCCTGCGTTTTCTGAAGCGTCTGGGGCGACGCCGTCCGGTCCAGCTGGTGCGCGAGCGCCCCGCCCCGGAGAAGCTGGAGAGTGCGATCGACCAGATCCAGCAGATCATCCACGAATACGAAAAAGAGATGGATCGGTAGGAGCGGCGGCAGCCGCCACACCGCCCTTGGCCTTCCCGTTTCCCGGACACTTCGTGTTCGCACCCGGCTGTGGCTCCGTTTACAATAGCTTCACCAAACCACCCATCCAGGAGTACAGCACATGCGTCCAAGCGGACGAGCCCCCGACGAACTGCGCGATATTCGCTTCACCCGCAATTACACCAAGCATGCCGAGGGTTCGGTACTGGTCGAGTTTGGCGATACCAAAGTGATCTGTACGGCCAGTGTGGACGAGCGTATCCCGCGCTTTCTCAGGGGCAAGGGCTGTGGCTGGGTGACCGCAGAATACGGCATGCTGCCCCGCTCCACCGGCTCGCGCATGGGACGTGAGGCGGCTCAGGGTCGTCAGGGTGGCCGTACCATGGAGATCCAGCGCCTGATTGGGCGCTCCCTGCGGGCGGTGATGGACCGTGAAGCCCTCGGCGAGCGCACCGTCACCATCGATTGCGATGTGATCCAGGCCGACGGTGGGACCCGTACCGCCTCCATAACCGGCGGTTTCGTGGCACTCGCCGATGCCATGCAGCATCTTCTCGACAAGCGCGTCATCAAAAAGAACCCGCTGCACGGCAAGATCGCCTCCGTCTCGGTGGGTATCTATCAGGGGACGCCGGTGCTGGACCTGGATTATGCGGAGGACTCCACCGCCGAGACGGACATGAACGTGGTGATGAACGACGGCAGTGCCTTCATCGAAGTCCAGGGTACCGCCGAAGGGCACGCCTTCCGCCGCGAAGAGTTCGACGTCATGATCGACCTCGCCGAGGGCGGCATTGCCGATCTGATCCGCAAGCAGACCGAAGCACTGGAAGGTTAATACGGTTTAAACCACAGTAAAGGGCACTTCTATTAATCCAACACGGTTCTGCTCGTGGCCGTTTTGTCCGCTGGCAAGGCGCAGCGAGTGATGTGTGGTTGCTTCACATGAGCGAGCTGTAACGCAGCCCAGCGGGTAAAACGGTCCCGAGCCCGAAGGGTTGGGCCCAAAATCGCCGATCCCGGCGTAGCGGACTCCATCCCTGGAGCCCGCCCTTCGGGCCGGCCTGGGGCCGTCCAAATCCGCTCCCGGCGGATTTGTGCGCTGCTTGACAAGGGAGCCACCCTTGCCTGCGCAGCGCGCCTTGGCCTCGGCGATTTTGGACCCAACAGAATCCGCGTTGGATTAATAGAAGTGCCCTAAACACAGAGAGGTTTAATGGGTCTCTGTGTCCTCTGTGGTTTTTCGGTTAAGGAGTGAACGAATGAAGCGAGTTGTACTGGCCAGTGGCAACAGGGGCAAGGTACGGGAGATCAACGAGATCCTCGCCGGACTGGATATCGAGGTGGTGCCGCAGACGGAGTTCGGTGTGGAAGAGGTCGAGGAGACGGGACTGACGTTCGTGGAGAACGCGATCCTGAAGGCCCGCAATGCGGCCGCGCACACCGGGCTGCCTGCCATCGCCGACGATTCGGGTCTGGAGGTGGATGTCCTCAACGGCGCGCCCGGGATCTACTCCGCCCGTTATGCCGGTCCCGGTGCTACGGATCAGGCCAATCTGGAAAAGCTTCTCGAGGAGTTGAGCGGTGTTGAAGATGCCGGGCGTACTGCGCGTTTCCAATGCCTGATGGTCTACATGGATCATGAGGCGGACCCCACCCCAATCATTTGCCAGGGCAGTTGGGAGGGGCGCATCGCCCGCGAGCCGAAGGGTGAGAGTGGCTTTGGCTACGACCCGGTCTTCTATGTTCCCGATCACGATTGCACTGCCGCGCAGCTCTCCGGGGAAGAGAAAAATCGTCTCTCCCATCGTGGCCAGGCCCTGCGGGCACTGGTCGAGGCGCTGAAGGCATGAACAAAGGCGGACGGATGATAACTACAGAAGACGCGGAGGGCTGGACTAAGCCTCCAGACATCTCGGTAGTTAAAACTGTTATGCGCATTTGTAGGTCGGGTTTTAGCCCGTCGAAACCCGAACGACGGCCGGAAGGCCGACCGGCAGCCACGCGTCATGTAGGTCGGCCTTCAGTCCGACAAGTCTATGTGTCCTCTGTGGTTAACCAAAGGATTTCCGGGTCGGTGGAACGCACAGGCGTGCTCTTTGCCTAATGGAGTGTACTGCACCTTGGCCGTAACAAAACCATGCTGAATTTCACCTCCGTACCGCCGCTTTCGCTCTATATCCACTTTCCGTGGTGTGTGCGCAAGTGCCCCTATTGTGACTTCAACTCCCACGCGGTGCGGGACGGTATCCCCGAGGCGGCATTTATCGATGCACTGCTGACCGATGTCGACGGCGAACTGCCGAGCGTCTGGGGTCGGCCGCTGACCAGCATCTTCATCGGTGGCGGCACGCCCAGCCTGCTGAGTCCCGAGGCACTGGATCGGCTGCTGTCGGGTCTGCGGGCCCGGTTCGGTTTCGAGCCGGACCTGGAGGTCACCCTGGAGGCCAATCCGGGCACGCTGGAGCAGGGCCGGTTTACGGAATATCGCGCGGCCGGGATCACCCGTCTCTCCATCGGCGTGCAGAGCTTTAACAACGCCCGGCTGGAGGCGATCGGCCGAATCCACACGGGTGCGGAGGCCGCACTCGCTGCCGAGGCGGCCCATCGTTCGGGGCTGGACAACTTCAATCTCGACCTGATGTACGGGCTGCCCGGACAGAGTCCGGAGGCGGCCCTCTCCGACCTGGAACAGGCGATTGCGCTGGAACCGGCCCACCTCTCCTATTACCAGCTCACTCTGGAGCCGAATACCGCGTTTTATCAGGCGCCACCGCCGCTGCCCGATGACGAATCGCTATGGGCGATGCATCGGCAGGGCCACGAGCGTCTCACCGCGGCGGGCTATGGCCCCTACGAAGTCTCGGCCTTCGCCCGCCCCGGGCGGCAGTGTATTCATAACCTCAATTACTGGATGTTCGGGGACTATCTCGGGATAGGCCCCGGCGCCCACGGCAAACGCACCGACCCGGCAGTGTGGCGCATCGTGCGCAGCCACAAGATGCGCCATCCGGAAACCTGGCTGGCGCGGGCCTCCTCCGGAGAGGTGATGGCTGAACAGCATCGGGTGGGCCGTTTCGAGCTGCCTCTGGAGTTCATGATGAATGCGCTGCGACTGTTTGATGGCTTCGAGCCGCAACTTTTCGAGCAGCGTACCGGTCTGCCCCTGTACGCTGTCGAAAAACCGCTCAGGGCTGCCGAAGAGCGGGGACTGATTCAGTGGGACATCGATCGTATCTCTCCCACGGAGCGGGGAAGAAACTACCTGAACGAGCTGCTGGAGGGATTCCTGCCCGATTGAGGTGAGCATGCAACAGTACACTAAAGCGCAATGCCCCTACTGCGGAGAACCGCTGGAACTGGTGATTGACCCATCGGTGGCCGAACAGGATTATATCGAAGACTGCGAGGTCTGCTGCCGGCCCCTGCGTGTCCTGGTGTCCGGGGCGGGTGGTCAATCCCTACGTGTCGAGGTGCGGCGCGAAGATGAGTGATGACTACCGCCCGATCGATTGTGAAGTTTACTCCGGTTATGAGCTGGCGATCATGCATCGGCAGAGGCTTCGGATGCACTGGCGCGATATCGATGGCAACTGTTGCATCGGCACCCTGCGGCCTCTCGACCTGAAAACCGAAGCGAGCAAGGAGGAGTTCCTGTTCGTGGAGGACCTCGATGGCCGGCACTTTCGCATCCGGCTGGACCGGATTGTCTCTGCCGAGGCGGTCATCCTGCAAAAGGATGTCCGGTGACCATCGCCACCTTTTTTTCGCTGTTGATCAACGTTGCGGTGGGAATCTATTTCGCCCGTTATTATCCGCGTCAGGTCGAACGGCAGTTCCGGGGCAGGCGGGTGCCACCCTTTTTCGCGGCATTGGCCGCGATCCTCAGGCCCATCGGCTATCTGTTGATTATCGCTTCGGCCGGTTATGCTGTTTACATCGGCATAACCGGCTGAGATTCCTGGGCGATTTTCCCAATGTGCATAGCACCGGACGTGGTAAGTCACGGCGTGCCTAACGCACCCTATGAGGACGGCGATACCTCACCGGGTAGGAGGCGCGCCCTCGCGGCGACTTTCGTCAGGCAGAGCGCCTGACCCACCCTACACTCAGATCCGGCCCTGGTGGACCACGTTATAGAAACCCTCGGGATTACGGCGGCCGAGCATGGCGAGATTTTCCTCGAGGGCGGAACTGGCGCCGGGGCGGGTACCGAGGTTTGCGTTCAATCGGTAGGTGCCGTTCGGCTCGAGCTTGAGTGTCCCCTCCAGTCGCAGTGGACCGCCTCCGTCTTGAATTTCGGCGTCGACGCCTCCGCCTTCACGCGGTTTCAGTACCACGCGGAGATCGCCCAGGGAGGCGTCCAGTGGGGCGATGAAAGCGGCATCAGTCCAGATGGCGGTCCCCTCGGCGGAGACCGGGCGACCCTCTTCCAGCCTCAGTTCCTGCAGGTCAAGGGTGATGTTCCCCCCCAGGCTGAGAGGAATGGGTATGAAGCCGGCAAATTCATCCGCCGGTGAATCGGCCTGAACATTTTTCAATAGCGCCCGGCCATCCGGGGTAGCACTGGCGTAGCCCTGTAGCCGGGCACCCTGCCAGTTCATGTTCCAGTCGCCGCCGATACGCCCCGTCAGCAGCGAGAGCGGATTGAGGTCCCAACGGATCTGCTGGAGTCCGAATCCGTTAACACTGAGGGCGTCCATGCGGCCGGACCAGATGCTGCCGGCCACTCCGCTAGCGGCGATCGACACACCCTGGGATTTCAGCTGCGGGACTGCGAACCCGAGCGCTTTTTGCGCCGGCAGCATCATCACGGCAAACAGCAGATAGGCGACCAATCCGAGGGCCAGATAACCGACGGTGCGTTTCATGTCCTCTCCTCCAGGACGAGTCGTGCATCGACCAGGCCCGCCGACTCTCCGGGATCCACGACCAGTGACGAGATGGAGACTCCGTGCTGCTCCATCAGCGTCCCGAGCCAGCGCATCACGTCATCGAAGGGGGCGTTTTCCAGCCAGACGCGTACCGAACGCTGGCCATCCGGCTGAATCCGCTTGAGTGCCCCGGAGAAGCCATGGCTGCGAGCGGTACGGTCGGTCGTCGCCAGCAGTGAACTGGTCTTCGTCACCGGCCGGGAAGCGCTACCGCGCAACTCCTTGATCTCCGCCGCGGCCTGGCGCATCCAGGCGAGGGTAGCGCGCTGCTCGGCCACATCTTTCTCGAGTTGTGCGATATGCGTGCGGTACGGTTCCCAGACCATTACGTAGAGGAGCAGCAGGGCGAGAGCGATCGCTCCGGCGAGCAGTGTGCGACGCTCCCTGGGTTGCAGGTTTTGCATAAACTGTTTCATGCCGTGCCCCCCCGGATGGTCAGCCGACTCTCCACCCGGTTATTCCGGGCAGTGGCACTGGCGATGTCGACCTCGAGCCCGCCGGTGGCTACGAGCTGCTCCTTGAGGGCGTCGAGGCTCTGGAGATTGCCAAGGGTCAGATCGATTTCCAGTTGCCCGTCGCGATAGCGCAGCCCCTGCAATTGCAGGCCCTCGGTCTGGTCGAGGACCGGGCCGACGGCCGCCAGCAGCCCGGTGAACGGGTCGTAGCCGCCACCGCGCTGCAGGGCTTCAAGGTGCTGCTGCATCTGCTGGCGTGGTGCGACCACCCGGCGCGCATCCGGGAAGGTATCCCGATAGAGGGCCTCTATCCGGGTCTCTAGCCGGGCGTCATCCTGGCTCAGCTGCCACCAATGCTGGATCGAGAGAACCCCCTGGATCGTCAAAATGATTGCCGCCAGGATCGCGGCGTGGCGCCACGGCCGCCAGCGGCGACCGAGCTCTTCGCGGTGCCCGTAATCCCCCTGGAGGAGGTTAACCGGATGGGTTTCGCGGACCCCGCGTGCCAGTACCGCGAGCGGATCCGTGCACTGCTCCGTGTCGAAATGGATGTCATCGACCAGCGCCGGGGTGCCGACTTCACCCTTGCGACAGTCAAACAACCGGATGCCATCGGGGCGCTCTGCGGCACCCTCGAGGGCCATGGCGAGCATCTCCTCGACAGAATCGATATCGAGACCGAGCCCTTCGTTGGTTCCGGTTCGCAGCAGGCCTTCATCAGGCCCCAGAAGCAGCGACCAGTTTCCGGGTTCAAATGGCAGTGTCACGCTCTCGGGGTGCAGCGCATGGGGCCGCAGGCCCGCATCGTGCAGTTGGCGCAGCCACTCGTCCATACGCTCCTTCGCGACGACAGCCGCATGCGCCGTACCATCGCTTTCGATGTGGCCGACGGCGAAATGCAGGGATTCGACATCGCCGGCCATGCGATCTTCCAGGGCGAAGGGCAGGGCCTGAATGACTCGTTGGCGTTTGCGGGTGGGGACCTTGGTAGAGGTGAGCAGGCAATCGGTGCCGGGTACCAGCACGATGACACGGGCGCCCTGGGCACGGCCGGCGATATCGCCCAGCGGAGATCGGCCCTGCTCGCTTCCGCCTTCGCCTTCAGCCCGCCACGCCACTGCCTCGTCCGGACGGCCAACAAGGCGGATGTAAATGGTTTCCTTCATCAAAAAGCCCCTTGTGCGCGGCGCAAGATGCGACTCGCGCCATCTTCGCCACGCCATAGTGTACTATGCATGCGCAGTCGGATTCGTCCCACCTCGACATCACCATGGATGCCAAACCAATTACTGGAGACCGCAATCTCCGTCACTTCGCGGCCGGCAACCATCTCCTGCTCGAAGAAGGCGCTTTCCGATTTGAACCCTTCATCGCCCCTCGCCTCCACCAGTGCCTCGGCATCGGCCTCGGTGAGTTCATCCGCCAGGCTCATCAGCACCGGTAGCGAAGCGGTATTGACGTTGATCGCCGTGCGTCCCGGCAGTGCCGTCACATAGGGGGCCAGCACCTGCCAAGTCTCGGCATCGACGCCGGCCACCAGGCGCAGTTCGCTGGCATCGACCATCAGCCCGTTGGCGGTGCGGTAGGCGGGGTTTTGCGCCAGATAGGTGCCGTCCTCGGCACCTGACGGGACCATGGGCTCGACGTCGGCGTCCAGCCAGTCGATGACCGGCTCGACCAGTTCCTCATCGAGAGAAAGAGCCGCCAACAGCCGCCGGAAGGTGTGCAGGTCGGGCTCACTGACGCGACCCTCCTTCACCAGGTTATTGATGTTGAAGCGGCCCTGGAGATCTTCCAGGAAGCCGCCGACCTGACCACCCTCTACCTCTATGGGTGGCAAGATCGTGGTCCAATCCTCGTTGAGGTGATCGATGTCGCTGTCTTCCTGATCCTGGCGCAGGATCTGTGTGGCCCAGTCCTCGATACCGAGTAGATAGAGATACGCCTGCTCGCCTTCCAGCAGGTTGCCGGTGCGGCGGATATCCACCTGCTGCCGGGCCACCATCGATACGGCGGCGGTGGTCGCCAGGGCGACCACCAGCAGTGCCGTTACCAGGGCGACGCCGCGCTGCTTCATACCCCGCCTCCCGGAACCATCCAGAGACGCTCCACGGCTCCCCAGTCCTCCAGTTCCAGTGAAACCGAGATCGCCAGGGGCAGGGTTGGAGTATTCTCCTCCGGTGGAGGCCAGCTATCAGACCACTCCCGATCGGCATCGAGGAAGCGGATCGTGAGCTCCCGTACTCCTCTGAGCATCGGCACCGAATAAGGTTCGCTGTCATGGGCGCGGTCGAGTACCCGCCAGGCGGATCGGTACAGGCGCTCCTCCCTGAACTCCCATCCCACCCGTTGCAGGGTGCTGCGCTGCGCGCCGGTGGGATTGGCCCAGCCGCTTCGGGTCAGCTCCAGGGCGGGGTGCCCCTCGCCCCCGCTGAGGGCGGGGCGGGTGTCTCCGAGTTCATCGCGGATCGGGCGGTCAACAGTCTGGATCACATCGCGGCCCAGAAACAGCATGGTGCGCTCCAGCTCGGCAAGCCTTTCCGCGTGCCGGGCGGTCTGCTCCCTTGCATCCAGCACCGTCCGCAGTCCGCTGAATGCCATAGCGGCGACGAGGCCGAAGATTCCCAGCGCCACCAGCAACTCCAGCAGAGTGAAGCCGCGCTGCCGCCTCATCGTTGAGGCTCCGGCAGGAATCCGATCCGTCGTACCAGTGGGTTTTCGCGCTGCTCAAGGGGAAATATGGAAACCTCGATCCGGCGAATGGCCTTGTCGGAGGTCGCGGAAATTTCGGCCTCCCAGTGCCACTCCCGGTTGCCCATTTCCGAGTCACCACGGCGTCGGCCGGTAGCGGGCCACTGCTCCTCCAGCCGCAGTTCCGAGATCCGGTTCATCGCGACCCAGTGGGCGAAGGTCTTGTCTCGCAGGTAGGCCGCGTTGTTTGCATTGTCTCCGCCGACTTTGATCAGTGTGCCGAGCGCCAGCGCCAGGACGGCAAGCGCCACCAGCACTTCAAGCAGGGTAAAGCCGGTTTGTCTTTGAGGTTTGGCCATTGAAGCTAAGAGGTGCATCCCTATTGCCGTCCCGGCGATTGGATGGTTTTTTGCCCCGAATGTTTCATAAGTTCACGACCAAAGTGCAACAGTGTGACGCCGGTTACCAATCGCATGCAGGAGGGGGAAGCATGCGGGTTCCTGATTTCGGGAGCAAGTTCGGGCCATAATAACGGAAATGCCCTTGACCTCACACAAACCGGGGTGGTTCGGCTGGCTGCTGCCCGCCGTACCGCTGCTGCTCTTTCTGCTTCCGCAACTGACCGGCAGTGATCTCTGGCTTTACCGGCGCGAAGCAGTACTGGAAGGCGAGTGGTGGCGGCTGCTGAGTGCCCATTTCGCCCATTTGGGTTGGCCACACCTGCTGTTGAACAGTGTGGGAGTGGTGATCGCCTGGCGTCTCTTCGAACCCTGGTGGCGGCCCGCAATCTGGTTCACGGCCCTGCTGTGGTGCTCTTTCGCCACCGGATTGGCCCTGCTTTGGCTCAGTCCGGACCTGGCCTGGTATGGCGGCTTTTCCGGGGTTCTGCACGGGCTGTTTGTGTTTGGCGCCGCTATGGCGCTGATTGAGGATCACGACGGACTGGCCGGCTTTGTGCTGCTGCTGTTGGCGGCCAAGGTGCTCTGGGAGCAGTGGTTCGGAGGCGCCGACGCCCTCACTGCCCAGTTGATCGGGGCCGCCGTGGTCGTGGATGCACACTTCTATGGAGCCCTGGCCGGACTCCTGCCTGTGCCTTTCATGCACCGGCGAGCTACATGAATCACTGCAAGACACCGGGAATGCTGAACAATCCCACACCAACTACTCCGTTTTTTGTGCCAACGGCTCTTCAATTGCCGACACGGGCCGTGGTTCGGGATCGCTTGGCAGCCTGACCGAGATGGCCAGGGTGGCGATCATTATCAGGGCACCGAGCCCGGCCATCATGATCACGGGGTCCAAGTCGAAGATGAGCAGACCGGTGTAAACGGCCGTCGCCACCAGCATTGCCAGATTCTCGAAAAAGTTCTGGATTGCCACGGCACCGCCGGCACCCACGGTGTGGTGGCCGATCTCCTGTAGCGCGGCGTTGACTGGCACCACGAAGATACCGCCCATGACGCCGCAGAAGACCAGGGCCGCCTTGGCCAGCATCGGGTCTGATGTCACCGCCAGTGCCATTGCGCCGGCACCCATCAGATAGCCTGCGAAGCGGGCGCGGCGAACAAAATCCAGGGGAATCAACTTGTGGGCCAGCAGTGAGCCTGCGGCGATACCCAGGGCGATGTAGACCGCCAGGTTGGCGATGTCGCCGGTGGCCGTCATCATAAGAACCGCCGGGGCCCAAACCGTGAGCATTACCCGTAGCACCACCGAGGCGCCCCAAAAAACCGAAGCGCCCAGCATTGCGAATCGGGCGCGGCTACCGTGCATGAACTGACGCAGGGTGCGGCCGAAGTGGGCTACGGCCGAACCGGTGACCTCCCGGTGTGGGGCAATGCGCGGAATAAAGCGGGTGGCTATCAGTGAGGCGATATAGCAGCAGGTCACCATCCCAAGGGCCGCCGGGATGCTGATGTCCGCGAGGTGCCCTCCGATCACGGCGCCAAGGATAATCGCGACAATGGTCGAGCCTTCGACCCACCCGTTTGCCTTGACCAGATGGTCGTGATGGACCAGTTCGGGGAGGATGCCGTATTTGCCGGGGCTATAGATAGCTGCCCCGATACCGACCACGGCATAGCTGAGCAGTGGTTCGATGCCGGCCAGCATCATCAGAGCGCCGATCGCCTTCAGCACGTTACCCACCATCAGCACCTCAGCCTTTGGCCGCTTGTCCGCCAGGCGCCCCACCCAGGGGGCGAGCAGTACGAAGGCGACCAGGAATGAGGCTTGCAGTGCGGGTTTGTACCACTCGCCCACCTCCGCGGCCTGAATCACCGTGGCGATTGCAATGAAGAGAATCGCGTTATCGGCGAATGCGGTCAGGAACTGCGCGATGAGCAGTGAAAAAACGGCGCGGGTCATGACAAAACCTCCACCGTGGCGGGGCTCTCGGCCAGGGCGGCTTCGGCCGCGGCCTTGATGGCCGGATAGTCCAGTTTGCCGGTACCCAGCAGCGGAAGGTGCTTTATCGGCAGCACCTTTTTCGGCACCGTGATTTCGGCGATGCCCTGGGACCTGGCGTGGCGCTGCAACGGAGCGCGTTCCGCTTCCGGGTGTTCCGTGAGCAGCACCAGCTGTTCACCTTTCAGTGGATCAGGCAGGGCGACCACTGCGTGCGCTGCATCGGGCCAGACCGTAGCGACCATCTCCTCGGTGGCCGTAAGCGAAACCATTTCACCGCCCACCTTGGCAAAACGTTTGGCGCGTCCAAGGATGGTGACGAATCCTTCCTCATCGATGCTGACGATGTCGCCGGTGTCGTACCAGCCCGCACCAACCGCCCCGGCGGGGGGCACCAGCTTTCCGGGAGCTTCGTGGAGCAGGTAACCCAGCATGATGTTTGGCCCGGCGACATACAGTCGCCCGCCCTCTTCGACTCCGGGTACCGGTTCCAGTCGGTAGTCGACGCCGGGTAGGAAACGACCGACGCTCCCGGGGCGGTTCTCCATGGGGGTGTTGGCCGCCAGTACCGGGCTGGTCTCGGTGGCGCCGTAACCCTCGAAGATGCGTACGCCAAATTTTTCCGACCAGACCCGCCGCGTCTCCTTGGCCAGTTTCTCGGCGCCTGCGAAGACATAGCGCACGGAATAGAAGTCGTAGGGGTGAGCAAAGCGCGCATAGCCGGCCAGGAAGGTATTGGTACCGAACATCACCGTGGCATTCACGTCGTAGGCGATCTCCGGAACGATTCGGTAGTGCAGCGGCGATGGATAGAAGAAGATCTTCATTCCTGAAAACAGTGGCAACAGCGTGCCTGCGGTCAGCCCGAAGGAGTGGAACAGCGGCAGGGCGTTGAGGATGATGTCCTGGGCGCTGAAGTCCACTCGAGCGGCCAACTGGTCACGGTTGGCGAGCAGATTGGCGTGGGAGAGGACAACGCCCTTGGGTGTCCCCTCGGAACCGGAGGTGAAGAGGATTACGGCGGGGGCGTTCGGATCCCGTGAAGTATGCCGCCGGTGAAGCACGTCGGCAAAGAAGGCCCCGACCCATCCGGACAGCTTCTCAAAGGCAGAGATTTGCGCGGCAAAATCTTCCAGATAGACGATCTGTGCATGCTCACCCAGCATGGCTGCGACTTCGCCGAGCCGGGCCGCTTCGATAAAGCGCCGCGAGGTCACCACGGTACGTATACGGGCAGTCTCGCAGGCCGCGATCATTCCCTTGGCACCTGCGGTGTAGTTGAGCATGGCAGGAACGCGGCCGTAAGCCTGAAGTCCCATGAACGTGACCACGGTGGTGTTGCTGCTCGGCAGCAGCAGGCCTATGTGTTCGCCGGGCTCGCTATCGGCTTTCAGGCGTCGGCCGAGAGTCAGGGCGCCGGCAATCAGGCGGTGGTAGCTGAGCGGCCGGCGCTGGATGTCTTCCACGATGTGGTGGCGACCACCGTGGACACGGCGGGCATCCAGCAGTGACTGAAACAGGGTACGGTCGTGGTCCGAAGTCGCAAAAACCATCTCGGTCATGATGTCGGACAGAGCCTTCCCGGCAGCCTTGCGGCGATCGCGTCCGCGTACCGTTTGGGGTGGATCGATACGGCGAGGTTCGAGAATCGTGAGGGTCACCTTCGGGAACCAGCGCAGCCGCACACGCCCCTTGAGGCGTGAAAACGGCGTGAACTGCGCGCCTTCGATGCGCACCGGAACAACCGGGGCATCCGCCCTGTCGGCCACCATGCCGGGGCCGGTGTAGACCTTCATGAGCGAGCCGGTCACGGTGATGCGCCCCTCGGGGAAGATGACGGCACGCCGGTCGCCTTTGAGATAGCGCACCAGTGATTTCACCGAGAGTGGATTGGTCGGGTCCATCGGGAAAATGCGGGTCAGGGCAAAAAAGGGCTTGAACCAGCGGTTGTTGGCGATATGCGTGTTCACCCCAAAGGTGAGCTCACCCGGCAGGAATGCGGTCAATAACACCGCATCCAGGAACGAGGTGTGATTGGCGATGATCAGGGCCCGTGGACCGGCCCGCTCCAGGTTCTCCAGGCCACGGACCTCCACTTTGTAAAGGGTGGTGAGGACAACTCGCAACAGTTTCTTGAACCATTCCATATCTGTTCTCCTTCAGTATTTCCGGCCGCCAGGCGTTCACCTGCCGATCTTTTCTCTTCGTCTCGATGGTCTAGCAGCCTGTCGGACTTAGGATGCTCCTACTCGACAACATGCTCCTGCGTTGTCTAATGCCTACATCCCTGTAGGCATGCGCCGGTGGGAGAGCGGCCCAAATTTCCCCGATTTCTCGTTGCGTAGAGCAACTCGGCTTTGGCTCCTGCGTCGCACTAACGACTGCGTCCATGTAGTCGTATGCGCCTCGAAATCGTGAAAATTTGGTCTCACTCTCCCACCTTGCTCGCTACGGGCACCTAAGTCCGACAGGCTGCTAGCTTTTCCGCGCGCTGAAACCGGCGAGGAAATTGTCAAGCAGCATTTCCGCCATCTCCTCGACACTCTGGCCGCCGGCGAGATCCAGCCGCTGGCGGATTTTCAGAATGCAGATGCCGTGTACCGACGCCCACAAAACGCGGGCAGCCTGGCGGATGGTCGTTTCGTTGTGGTGGTCGGCGAGTGGCGACAAGGCACGTTCGACCAGGCCGAAAACACGTGTGAGGCGGTCGGTATACCAGGCCGGTAGTTGATCGGCATCCGCCACGACGTCTTCAAAAAGGACATTCCAGAGCGGGGTGTTGGCGGTGGCAAAATCGATGTAAGCGTGTGCCAGGGTGACCAGTCGTTCGCGCGGCGTTCCCTGTTCGGACTGCCGGGCCTCCAGATAGGCGTAGAGGTGGTCCAGGATTCTCGCGTTAAGGTGCAGTATCAGTTCATCGAGGTTCTTGAACACCAGATAGAGGGTGCCGGGTGTATAGCCGATTGCCGTGGCGATCTTGCGTGCCGAGAGGCCCGTCAATCCCTGTTTGGACACCAGCTCCTCGGCTGCATTGAGCGTCATTTCACGGATCTCTTCCCGGCTGTGGTCGCTGCGTCGTGCCATTTCGTTCCTCGGCAGTTAGTTATTGAACGTTGTATAGTTTCATGCTACAAAGAAATTGAACACTGTTCAAGAACTTTTTGGATGCAGTGTTCCGGGGGCCTTGTCCCCTTTTCTCAACCTGAAATTGAACATTGTTCAATATAGGAGCGATAGGATGAAAACCGGAAATTCGATATTGGCCCAGGGGCTATTTGCCCTCCTGATGATGCTGGCCGCCGGACTGGCCCAGGCCGCTGGTCTTCTCACTGCCGTCGATGGTTCGCTACCGTCTCTGGAGGTTCGCGACCATCGGGTGACGGTCACCATCGAGGAGGGTTACGCCATCACCGAGGTGGAGCAGATCTTTGCAAATCCTCACGATCGGGATCTGGAGGCGATCTACTCCTTTCCCGTTCCCGACCGCGCCTCTGTGGCAGAGTTTACGATGTGGATTGATGGCCAGCCCGTGGTGGGAGAAGTCCTGGAAAAGGAGCAAGCGCGCCGCGCCTACGAGGAGGAAAAGGCGGCAGGACGCGAGGCGGGTCTGACCGAGAAAGACGCCTACAGGACCTTCGAGGTGAGCGTCTCGCCGGTGCGGGCGAAACAGCAGACGCGCATCCGTCTGGTCTACTTTCAGCCCGCCATGGTCGACACCGGCGTCGGGCGCTATGTCTACCCGCTGGAAGAGGGCGGCGTCGATGAAGAGAAGCTGGCCTTCTGGACCGCTAACAGTAATGTGAGTCATCACTTCAGCTTCGATCTGAAGCTGCGCTCCGGCTATCCGGTCGATGCCGTTCGCTTGCCCAACCATCCGGGGGCACAGGTCACCCGTAACGGTTCCGGTGAATGGACAGTGCATCTGGAAAGGGGCGCGGGACAGATCGCCGCAGAGAAGGAAGGAAACGCCAAGGCCTTTGATCCCGACACAGGGAACGGTGCGGTCTTTTCCCTGGACCAGGATCTGGTGGTCTACTGGCGACATCAGCCCGGACTGCCCGGTTCCGTTGATCTGGTGGCGTTCAAGCCGGAGGCAGACAAACGCGGAACCTTCATGCTCACCGTTACTCCGGGGGGTGATCTGGGTCCGATCAGCCAAGGCACCGACTGGACCTTCGTACTCGACGTCTCCGGCTCGATGCAGGGGAAATTCGCCACCCTGGCGGACGGGGTCAGCCAGGCCATCGGCAAAATGCGCCCGACGGATCGCTTCCGCCTCATCCTTTTCAATGACCGCGCCCGAGAGCTGACGCCGGGGTTCGTCAACGCGACTCCCGAAGCGGTGAGACTCTGGGTCGACGAAATGGACAAGGTGCAGCCCGGCAGCGGTACCAATCTCTACGCCGGTATCGCCGAGGCGCTGGCCGACATGGATGCCGACCGAACCCACGCCATAGTCCTGGTGACCGACGGGGTCGCCAATGTGGGACATACCGCCCAGCGTGACTTTATCGATTTGCTCACCAAAAAGGACGTCCGGCTGTTCACCTTCATCATGGGCAACAGCGCCAACCGTCCGCTGTTGGAGGCCCTTACCAAACACTCCGGAGGATTCGCCATCAATGTCTCCAATTCGGACGACATTGTCGGTCACGTGCTCAACGCTGTTTCAAAGGTGACGCACAAGGCCCTGCACGGGGTGGAGGTGAGTATCAAGGGCGTAAAGACGGCGGACCTCGCTCCCACGGAGATCGGCAGCCTCTATCGGGGCCAGCAGCTGGTGCTGTTCGGCCACTACTTCGGCGATGGTGAAGCCGAGGTGACGCTCAAGGGTCGCATCTCGGGCCGGGAGACGGTTTATTCGACCCGTTTCGACTTTCCCGCGGTTGCCAGGGCCAATCCCGAGATCGAGCGGCTGTGGGCCTACGCCGCAATCGACGAGATGCAGCAGCGTATGGCGGACTTCGGTGCACAGGCGGACCTCGAACAGGCGATCGTCGACCTGGGTATCGAGTTCGGGCTGGTGACCGATTACACATCCATGGTGGTGATGCGCAATGAGCAGTTCGAGCAGCGAGGTATTGAGCACAAAAATCGTGATCGACGCCATCTGGAACGTGCGGCGGCAGAGCAGCGCGGGCAGGCACCAGTGCCTTCCCGCCGTGTCGATCAGGAGCAGCCGATGTTCAGCGGCAGCCGGCCTGGTCTCGGTGGTGGCGGTGGTTCATTCGACCTATGGATGTTGCTGTTGACTCCGGTCCTGCTTGCCGCTCGTCTGCGGCGGAGGTAAATCGCGCCGACGCTTTGGAGGCGGGAGCCTGCTCCCGCCTCTGTTTCGATGCGGAATGCTCCGGATGGAAGAGGGATTAGGAGCCTGTCCGAGAATAGACTGACCTGCTGCGGCCAAGCCTGATTGGCCAGATTTCCCGCTCATTCTCGTTAAATAGAACCACTTGGCTTTGGCTCCTGCGTCGCTCTAACGACTGCGTCCATGCAGTCGTATTCGCCTCAAATGACCGAAAAATTTGACTCAATCAGTCTTGCCCTCGTGACGGTCGCTATTCTCGGACAGGCTCCTAGTCGATCTTTTCGAAGACCAGGTCCCAGACCCCGTGGCCGAGCCGCTCGCCGCGGCGCTCGAATTTGGTCTTCGGTCGATAGTCGGGGCAGGGAACGAAATCACTGCTGGGGGAGGTGTTGGTGAAGCCCTCGGCGGCACTCATCACCTCCAGCATCTGCTCGGCGTAGTTCTCCCAATCGGTGGCCATATGGAAGAAGCCGCCCGGCTCCAGTTTGCGTCGGACCAGCTGGACGAAGGCCGGCTGGAGGATGCGGCGTTTGTGGTGGCGTTTTTTGTGCCAGGGATCCGGAAAGAACAGCAGCAGGCCGTGCAGCGAAGTGTCCGGGATCTGCCGCTCCAGGATCTCCACGGCATCCTCGCTCATCACCCGCACGTTTGCGATGTGCTCCGTCTCCAGCTGCTGCAGCAGCCGTCCGACCCCCGGCCGGTGGACCTCGATGCCCAGATAATCGTTTTCGGGATGGGAGGCGGCCATGGCCGCCAGACTTTCGCCGTTACCGAAACCAATCTCGACGATGCGCGGCGCGCGGTGCCCGAATACGGCGTCGAAATCAATCGGTGACCCGTCGGCTTCGATGCCGTACTGCGGCCAGAGCGTGTCGAAGGCACGCTGCTGCCCGGGCGTGAAACGTCCCTCGCGGCGCACGAACGAACGGATACGGCGGTGGTGTGGTTCTTTTTCGGTCACGGCGGGATCTTTTAACCACAGAGCACACCGAGCACACGGAGGTCACAGAGACGTTTTTTAATCCTCTGTGTTCTCGGTGTGCTCGGTGGCTAAGCTTTTAGCCCTTAGAAAAAGGTGCCTTCCAGCGGACTGGAGGCGCTGGCGTAGCGCTTGCGCGGCACGCGCCCGGCCCGGTAGGCCTCGCGT
The DNA here is from genome assembly GCF_900102855.1 of Thiohalomonas denitrificans. Taxonomy (NCBI): domain Bacteria; kingdom Pseudomonadati; phylum Pseudomonadota; class Gammaproteobacteria; order Thiohalomonadales; family Thiohalomonadaceae; genus Thiohalomonas; species Thiohalomonas denitrificans. Next base: position 8,675 of record NZ_FMWD01000009.1, on the reverse strand, counting down.
CCGGCCTCGATCGCCTTTTTCATGGCCGAAGCCATCAGCACCGGATCTTTCGCTGCCGCGATGGCGGTGTTCATCAGTACGCCGTCACAACCCATCTCCATCGCGATGGCGGCATCGGAGGCGGTGCCCACACCGGCATCCACCAGGATGGGAACATTGGCGTTTTCGACGATCTCGATGATGTTGTAGCGGTTCTGGATGCCCAGTCCGGAGCCGATGGGGGCCGCCAGCGGCATGACCGCTACGCAGCCCATCTCTTCCAGACGTTTGGCGATGATCGGGTCATCGGAGGTGTAGACCATCACCTGGAAGCCGTCCTTGATCAGGGTTTCGGCTGCCTCGAGCGTGGCGGTCACGTCGGGATAGAGGGTCTTTTCATCCCCCAGCACTTCCAGCTTGACCAGGTTGTGCCCGTCCAGCAGCTCCCGCGCCAGTTTGCAGGTGCGTACCGCATCTTCCGCGGTGTAACAGCCGGCGGTATTGGGGAGGATGGTGTACCGGTCGGGCGGCAGCACCTCGAGAAGATTGGGCTCGTTCGGATTCTGGCCGATGTTGCTGCGGCGAATCGCGATGGTGACGATCTCCGCACCGGCCGCCTCGGTGGCCGCTCGGGTCTCTTCCAGATCCTTGTATTTGCCGGTACCCGTCAGCAAGCGGGACTGGTATTCGGTGCCGGCGATCACCAGCGGATCGTTCTGCATGTTGGGCATGGGGCTGCTTCCTGAATGCGGTGGGCGTGTGCCCGGAAAAGGCTGATTATAACGCGAGTCCTATCCGCCGCCGATGGCGTGGACCAATTCGACCCGATCTCCGTCGTCGAAGACGTGACGCTCATAGTCGCTTCGGGGAACGATTTCGCGATTGACCTCCATCGCGATCCGCCGCCCGGACAGGCCGAGCTCCTCCACCAACCGGGCAGCCGTGTAGCCTTCGGTGACCCGGCGGGATTCGCCGTTTACGATGATTTCCATGGCGGCAAAGCCTAGCGGCAGGCAGATCCGCCGTCAAACCCCTTTCGCAGGGCGACGGTAAAACCCGGAAACGAGGTACCCGCAGAGAGTCCGAACGGTGACTAACCCAGGTTATTCACCGCAAAGACGCAAAGGACGCAAAGCTTTGAACAAGGCATCTTGGCATTATCGCCGCGGTTCTGCCGCTTCCGTTGTTTTGGTTATGTATGCCGATAAGCAATTTGAACTCTTTGCGCTCTTGGCGTCTTTGCGGTGAATTCGTGAATTTTCAGGGCTAAATGCCCGGCCTGTCTCTCTTCTTGGAAGGCCCGGATCGAAGTGCTATTATCGGCGGGCCGATGGTCCGGCCAAGGCGGGTGTAGTTCAATGGTAGAACGGGAGCTTCCCAAGCTCTTAATGTGGGTTCGATTCCCATCACCCGCTCCATCCCTAATGCAGGTAAGAGGTGCGAGATACGAAGCCCCGAGGGCAGCTCGTCCCCCCTCTTTCCCCAGTCTCACCGAATCAATGCCCGGTAACATGCTCCATTCGGCCTACACCGCCGCATCAAAGTGTGCTCCTACCCCGGAGGCAACCGGTATACCTGCTGCATAATCTCCGTTGTGCGTTTACTATCTTTAGGAGCCTGTCCAAGAACAGTGAACGTTACTGCAAGACTGATTGGGAAAATGAGCGGGAACTCTGGACAAATCGGCTTGGCCGCATGACTTCAAGGATGGAGGAGTTAGAGCGAAGCAGGATGCCCGAGCCGAAGATCTTCTATTCTTGGACAGGCTCCTAGATGCCCTTAGAAGGACCCAAACTATATGCGACGCGTACTCAAATGGCTGGCCATTCTCGCCGGCGCACTTGTCCTGCTGCTGATCATCGCAATCATCGTTGTGCCTCTCTATTTCGACCCGAATGACTATCGGGATCAGATCGGCGATGTGGTCGAGCAGCAGACCGGGCGCGAACTGACCATCGGCGGCGATATCGAATTGTCGCTGTTCCCCTGGATTGGCGTCAAAATCCACGAGGTGAGTCTTGGCAATGCGGAGGGTTTCGGCCCCGATCCCTTCGCCACCGTTGAAAATGCCGAGGTCCGGGTCAAGCTGCTGCCGCTGCTCCGGCAGCAGGTGGAGATGGATACGGCCGTTCTGGACGGACTGCGGCTCAGCCTGGCCCGTGATGCGCAGGGCCGGACCAACTGGGATGACCTGATCGCCGAGGCCGCGGAACAGCCTGAAGAGGAACCCGCCGATCAGCGCGAGGGGCAGCCGCTGGCCGGACTCGCCATCGGCGGCCTTGCCGTGAGTGACGCTCGGGTTGTCTGGGACGATGCGATGACCGGTCGCCAGGTGGAGGTGGCCCCCTTCGATCTGGAGAGCGGCGCCATCGAGCTGGGTGAGCCCTTTCCCCTGGAGTTCCGTTTCACGGTTAAATCCAACCAGCCGCAGCTGAGCGGGGAGGTGGCATTCGAGTCACAACTGATGCTCAACCCCGATACCGGCCTGTATAGCGCGGACGATGCCCGGCTGGAAACCGACCTGCAAAGCCCGCTATTTCCGAACGACCGCTTGCAGGCCACGCTCGCCAGCACGCTGTCGGCCAATTTCAATGAACAGACTGCCCGGCTCGATAGCTTGCGCCTGAGCGCCTACGGTGCGGAGTTGAATGGTGAGGCAGAGGCATCGCGCATCCTCGAGCTGCCGGATGCCCGCGGCACCATCCGTGTCGCCACGGAGGATGCGGAGGCATTGGCGACGCTGCTGGCCGGTTTCGGGCTGGAGGCGAAGCCGGCGGCGCTGAAGGACGCCTCTATGGAGGGGCAGTTTGAAACCTCGCTCTCCGATGGCACGGCAAATCTCGATGCGCTGTCGATCAATGTCCTCGGGTTGTCGGCAAAACTGCAGGCCACGGCGAGCAACCTCCTCGATGAGCCCGGTGCGTCCGGCCAGCTGGAGATCGAGCCGTTCGTACCCTCCGAAGTGGTCGAGGGACTCGGCATCGAATTGCCGCAACCCTCCGACCCGAGCGTACTCAGCAAGGCCACGCTGACCACCCGCTTCGAGGCTGGTGCGGAGCGCATCTCGCTGGCCGATCTCAAGGCCCAGCTGGACGACACCAACCTCACCGGCTCGGCCTCTTTCGGTCAGCCAGCCGCGCCCGTGATTCGCTTCGACTTGCTTGTCGATGCCATTGATGTCGACCGCTATCTTCCCCCTCCCGAGGAGGAGGAAAGCCGTCAGCCGGCCACCCCGGGCGGTGCCGCTGCGGCCGGCGCCGCTCAGCTGCCGGTGGAGACCCTGCGTTCGATGGACATCGACGGCACGGTCCGGGTCGGCCAGCTTCAGGCCGCCAATCTTCGCTCCGACGACATTCGAGTGACCATGCGGGCCGAAAAAGGCCTGTTCCGCGCCCACCCCGCGAGCGCCAGGCTCTATGGCGGTACCTACCAGGGCAACGTGGTCTTCGACGTCCGCGAAGAGGTGCCGCGCCTCGGTATGGATGAGCGCCTGGATGGCGTCCAGGCGGGCCCGCTGCTGGAAGATATGATGGGTGAGGCCCATGTGACCGGCACTGCCTCGGTCAGCGCCAAGCTGAGTGCGCGCGGGCTGGAGCAGGAGAGTGTCCGTCGCACCCTCAACGGCAACGCCGCCTTCGAGTTCCGGGACGGTACGGTCAAGGGCATCAACATCGCCCATCTGATCCGCACGGCGCTGGCCAAATACCAGGGCAGACCGGCACCGGAAGAGGAGGCGCAGGAGACCGACTTCGCCCTGCTGCAGGGCACCTTCAACATCAAGGACGGACTGGTTAGCAATCAGGACCTGAACGCAAAATCGCCCCTGCTGCGGATCGATGGTCAGGGGACGGCGAATCTGGTCTCCGAAGAGCTCGATTACCGCGTACGTACCGCCATCGTCGGTTCGCTTGAGGGGCAGAAGGGGAAGGAACTCGAGGAGTTGAAAGGCGTGACCATACCGCTTCGGATCACCGGTACCTTCCAGGACCCGAAATTCCGCGTGGATGTGGAATCGGTATTGAAAGAACGGGTTGAAAAGGAGGTGGAAGAGCGGGTCGAAGAGGAGAAGGGCAAGCTGCGCGAGGAGCTCGAAGAGAAGCTCAAGGGTCGCCTGGAAGGGCTCTTCCGCTAGGAGCCTGTCAGATGGATTCGTTTGCGCGGCGACTGCTCGCCTGGTTTGACCAGTATGGACGAACGGACCTGCCCTGGCAGCGGGAGCGAACGCCCTACCGGGTCTGGGTGTCGGAGATCATGCTCCAGCAGACCCAGGTCGCAACGGTGATCCCCTACTTCGAGCGGTTTACCGAACGGTTCCCGACCCTGGCACAACTCGCCGAGGCCGAGCCGGACGAGGTGCTCGCCCTCTGGAGCGGTCTGGGCTACTACAGCCGTGCCCGCAACCTGCACGAGGCTGCGCGGCAGGTGGCTAGGGGGTGGCAGGGGGAGCTGCCGGGGCACATCGATGACCTGATGATGCTTCCCGGCATCGGGCGCTCCACGGCTGGCGCGATCCTCGCCCAGTCCCTGGGCCAGCGCCAGCCGATTCTGGACGGCAACGCCAAACGGGTGCTGGCGAGGTATCACGCGGTCGACGGCTGGCCAGGGCGCACAGCCGTTCAGCGCCAGCTCTGGGAGTGGGCGGAAACCCACACCCCCCATAGCCGGATCGCCGACTATACACAGGCCATCATGGATCTGGGGGCGACCCTCTGCACACGCGGACGGCCGGACTGCGAAGCCTGCCCGCTTGGCTCCGATTGCCAGGCCCGGCAGGCCGGAACCCAGGCCCGCTATCCCGCACCCAAGCCGCGCAAGACCCTGCCGCTTCGCGAAACAACGATGCTGATCGCGCAGGATGCAAACGGCCGTCTGCTGCTCTGGCGGCGACCGCCGACCGGGATCTGGGGCGGTCTCTGGAGTCTCCCGGAGCACGATCCCGACGAATCCCTGTTGGATTGGTGCCGCGAATCGCTCGGGCTCGAGGCTTCCGAGCCGACCGTCGGTCCGGAGATCACCCATACGTTCAGCCACTTTCGATTGACGATCAGCACGGTGCTCTGTCGCGCCAAAACCGCAACCGAAGTGAAGGACAGGGGTGATTTCAGTTGGGACCTGCCGGAGGAGCTGTTCCAGCGCGGGCTGCCAGCGCCGGTTCGCCGCCTCCTGGAGGCAGTGACTGAACCTGTTGACTCGTGACTTCCAATTTTGCGGTACGGGGCAGTGCAACTCCCCGATATCGATTACGCTATGATTAGATGCTTGTGCAAAGATTTGTACCCGCTTTATTCGATGTATGGCGTAACTGTTCGCCCGGTTGATTATGCGCGGCACAGGAGATTCGTCGTGCCCGCGCCGGCGAACCGTCACCCCCGCGCAGGCGGGCCGTCATCCCCGCGCAGGCGGGGATCCAGTTTGAGCCATGCCGCTGCTCTCTGGATCCCCGCCTCCGCAGAAATGACGGGGGAGTCAGCAGTTACTGTATGGCCGCTAATTGGACGAAAATCCGTATCGCCGTGGAATCCAGCGTTCAGGTCTGGTATAAAACCCTACTGTTTCAATCAACTTGGATCGGCCGACTGCCGGCCTTATCCCTATCGAAAAATGGAGTGAACGATGACTCGAATGGTGCACTGCGTAAAACTGGACAAAGAGGCTGAAGGGCTCGAGCGTCAGCCGTATCCGGGCGAACTGGGCAAACGCATCTATGAGAACGTCTCGAAAGAGGCGTGGCAGATGTGGCTTCAGCAGCAGACCATGTTGATCAACGAATACCGTCTCTCGCCGATGAATCCCAAGCACCGCGAAATGCTGGAAAAAGAGATGGAGCGCTTCTTCTTCGGCGAAGGCAGCAGCGCACCCGAAGGCTACACCGCGCCTGAAAAGTAACCGTCTTGACTTCGAGGCCGAGACCCGCTTAAATACCCGCCCTTCGGCCAGGTAGCTCAGTCGGTAGAGCAGGGGATTGAAAATCCCCGTGTCGGCGGTTCGATTCCGTCCCTGGCCACCATCTTTTTTCCTTGCTTTTCTGGGGCTTAGACCCGACTCACCCTGATGCGGCGAGCCCCTGAGCAAGGGACCTCCGGTCCCTCTCCGGCACGACTGAAATTCTCCTGGCCCTACTTCGACTAACATACCCGACGACCAGCGCCCGACGAGTTCCGGTACCGCTCTGGTGCACTCACAGCGTCCCCACACCAAACATGGCTCCTCGGGAAACTCCCTTCCTTCGTGGTCCTCTAGGTGATCAAGCCCCGTGAGGGGGCCCGCGATCGCATCATCGAACAAGCCATTTTCAAGCACGAATAAGAGTGGGGCAATGTCCTCTATCTCGCCAGATGCCCTCACCTTTTAGTTGGGCATTGCGGCTTGGGGTTGCTGACTGACCAGTGGTAAGCCGCACAGGCGGAAAACGACCAAGAGCAGTCATCCATTGACATAAAAAGAAAAACCCACAGGAACCCCCGTGCGACCAATCCTTGATTGGGAAATATTTTTGATGTAAATTCGCGTTCGGGAAATTTGGACAGGGTCACGCCATGGGGCTGCAAGCAGAAGAAACTATCGTCGACAAGCTACTGACGCACCTTCCCCACGATCTATGCCACTCCATTGATGATGGCTTGATTGTGGCCGGTGAGCGCGCATACCGTGATAGCGCACACCGACACGAAGGCCATATTTCAAGCTTCCTTGGTCAAGCGAGGCACTTTCACTCTAACGAACAATTTGCGTTCGCACTTGACATGGCTGGGATAGAGCATAACCCTGTCCGGGGAAACGACATCATAATCGGGCAGCTGGGTCCACTTCTACTGGGCCGTTTTGCCACCAGTAGCAAGACCTGGAACAATGCCAAACGAAGCAAACGCCGGCTTGATTTAGCCAGCCACAATCAGTGGGTGGAACGCCTATTTCAGCCAGACATGTTCGGCATCCCGAGTACGGGCCCAACGATGGCGGTTTTCTTCGTGTCGGTATTCAGTGGCAGTGTTCGTGTGCAACCGGAACGCCCGCTATCCGTCGAAATCTCGGTAATGAATACGATGTTGTCTGAGCGCCTGTTCAGCGAACCGCTAACATCTTTCGTTACCCGCTATGCACAACCAGCGGAACAACGGGATATTGCGCAGGTTCGCCTCAAGCAGGCTGTCATGAAAGATGGGAAGTCATCGTCATGAAACGCGGCGTAATCGGCTTCCGACCTGAGCGCCTTTCGCAGGCGCTTGATGTCCGCGGCCTCTCACAAGTGCAGCTCGCGGCAATCGCTGGCGTTTCTGCCGGCTCAATTAGCAAGTGGAGAAGTGGTCAGCAGGAACCCACGACCGACGGACTCTCCAAGCTTGCACGAGCCGTAAACGTGCAGCCAGACTGGTTTTTGCGACCGCTCATTGAATCTGATGCAAGTGCGCGCTTGTTTCGAAGCAATGCATCGGCTTTGAAGTCGGCTCGATCACTTCTTTCAGCACGCCATACGTGGGCAAAGGAACTCGCGGCCCAACTTAGCGAATTTGTCGAATATCCTAACGTCGTTTTCCCACAGCGCGATTTTCGGACCCCTCTAGAGATAACCGATGAGGAAATCGAAGTTGCCTCATCGGAGTGCAGAAAGCTTTGGAAGTTAGGCCTAGGGCCTGTTCCGGATGTCGTCCTCGCCATAGAAAATGCCGGTGGAATTGTTGTCCGTGAACTCACTGGAGTTGCACGTATCGAAGGGCTTTCGAGCTGGTGCAGCCTAAACGAGAGACCATTCGTCTATCTAAATGCCGAAAAAGCCAACGGATTTCGCAGTCGGTTCGATGCCGCGCATGAGCTGGGACATATCGTACTTCACCGAAACATTTCCCCCCCAGTCGCCCAGGCAAATCACAAGGAAATGGAGCGACAGGCGCACTACTTTGCAGGCGCCTTTTTAATGCCCGCAGAGTCTTTCTCGGCGGAAATTCCGCCCATGCCGAGCTTGGACACGCTGCTGGCACTCAAGCCACGTTGGAAAGTTTCCGTCGCAGCCATGCAAATGCGACTTGGAGCTCTGAAATTGATAGATGAACGTGAGCAGCTCAACCTTTGGAAGCGTAAGTCGGCGCGGTTCGGCGGAAAATCCGAACCACTCGATGATCAACTTGTGCCTGAGCAACCGCGACTGTTACGACGAGCGATTGGGCTCATCATCGAATCCGGTATCGTGCCCCGAGAATCGCTGCCAGAACGCTTTGGTCTATCTGCGGGAGACGTAGAGAACCTGGCCGGATTGCCAGAAGGGTACTTTGAGCCGATGAATTCGCGCGTCATTGACCTGGATGTCGTGAGGCTACGCCGCTCATCCTCTTCGGGGAATATTGGTTAAGATGTGGGTGCCCGCGGGGTCAAGCCTTGCCTTTTGACTTTGCCACAGCACGAATGACCGCTTTGGGTTGACAGCGGACCGGGCCCGAAGCCGGCCACTAGCAGCCGCTCGAGAAAGCTTTGGTGAATGGCCGGAGTCGGCCGATTCTGTTGAAAAACTGGCGAGCTTGGCGCTGGATCATGGATGTGATCTAATCGGTGCTAGAACTCATTCTGGGATCGAAGCCGATGATGGGTCAGCTGCCAGGCTCGCAAAACGAACTGTTCTACGACTTCAACATTGAGCAGTTCATCCCCGAAAACCACCTCTTGCGCCAGATAGACCGATTTCTCGATCTCAGTGATCTGCGCGG